>JBKQKO010000079.1:0-10222 GCA_052147455.1 Desulfobaccales bacterium
CAGTAGTGTCCGGCAAGGTTTTTGCTATGAGTCAGGCAGTAGGGATTTGTTTGAACTTGGGTATGCCCGCTATCCAATCAATTCATGGAATTTACAAGCTATTTCCCTCTCCCCCCTTGGGGGGAGAGGGCAGGGTGAGGGGGGTATGCAACGGCCGATGAAGCCACCCCTCACCCGGTGTCGTCCCCTCGCAGGGGAGAGGGGATTTAGTTGCATCGGTATAATATGTTGATATCGTTGAAATTACAATGGTATAGAGTTTAACTATGAGATATTAATCTTCCCCTTGCAATTTTGCTGCCGGACACTACTGCTCATGGATACCGAACTCAACCAATTTTCTCAGCATCTGGCCGCAGAAAGAGGCCTGGCGCCCCTGACCGTGGCCGCCTATGCGGGCGATCTTCAGGATTTCTGGGAGTTTGTCGAATCGCGGGGGCTATCGCAGTGGGGCGCGGTCTCGCTGGCCCACCTGCAGGAGTACCTGGCCGTGCTGGAAGGCCGGGGCTTGTCGGCCCGCAGCCGGGCCCGCAAGCTCTCCGCCTTGCGGCAATTCTACCGGTTTTTGCAGCGGGAGGAGAAGGTCTTGTCCCCAGCCAGCCCGGTGGAGCTGCTGGACTCCCCCCGCCTACCCCGGCGGCTGCCCCGGGTGTTGGGAGAAGGGGAGGTGGTCGCCCTGCTGGCTGGACCCGACCCCGCCACCCCCAAGGGGCAACGGGACGCGGCCCTGCTGGAAGTCCTCTATGCCACCGGCCTCCGGGTCTCGGAGCTGGTGGGCCTGACCCTGAAACAACTGGACCTGCGCCGGGGGGTGGTGCGCCCCTTGGGAAAGGGCTCCAAGGAGCGGGTGGTGCCCATGGTGGCCAAGGCGGTGGAAAAGCTGGAACTCTACCTGGCCCAGGGCCGGCCCCGGCTCCTCAAGGGCCGCCAGAGCCAGTATCTCTTCGTCAACTGCCGGGGCGGCCCCCTGACTCGCCAGGGGTTCTGGAAGATTTTGAAGGATTACGCCCGTAAGCAAGGGGTGGGTCACCTGAGTCCCCACACCCTGCGCCACTCCATGGCCACCCATCTCCTGTCCCGGGGGGCCAACCTGCGGGTGTTGCAGCTGCTGCTGGGCCACGCCGACCTGGCCACCACCCAGATTTACACCCACGTGGACGCGGCGCGCCTGAAAAAGGCGCACCAGAAGGCCCATCCCCGCTCATGAACCTCTCCTCCCGCCACCTGCAACCCCCGGGCCGCACCCTGGAGGTGATCACCAGCCACCTCAACGCCGACTTCGACGCCATGGCCTCCATGGTGGCCGCCAAAAAGCTCTATCCCGACGCCATTCTGGTCTTTCCTGGGTCCCAGGAGCCCAATCTCCGGGATTTTTTCATCCGTTCCAGCCTCTACTTCCTCGATTTTGTTCGGAGCAAGAACGTGCCGCCGGAGGAGATCAAGCGCCTCATCCTGGTGGACACCCGCCAGGCCTCGCGCATCGGCAAATTCGCCGAGGCGGCCTCCTCCGGGGAAGTGGATATCCACATATACGACCACCATCCCGCCGCCGCCGACGACGTCCACGGCAGCCTGGAGGTGGTGCAGCCCCTGGGCTCCACCACCGCCATCCTGACCCGCCTCATTAAGGAGCGGGGTCTGGCGGTGACCCCCCAGGAAGCCACCATCATGGCCCTGGGGATCTTCGAAGACACCGGCTCCTTCACCTTCATCTCCACCACCCCCCAGGATTTTGAGGCCGCTGCCTTTCTCCTGACCCAGGGGGCCGACCTCAACATGGTCTCCGAGATCATCACCCGGGAGCTCACCGCCGAGCAGGTGGCCCTCCTCAACGACCTCCTGGAGCACTCCACCAACTTCCACGTGAGCGACATCGAGGTGGTCATTGCCCGGGCCAACACCCAGGAATATGTTCCTGATTTTGCCATGGTATGCCACAAGCTCATGGACATGGAGAACATCCAGGTGCTCTTCGCCCTGGCCCAGATGGAGGACCGGGTCTTCGTGGTGGGCCGCAGCCGCCTGCCGGAGGTGGACGTGGCCGACATCCTGGCGGAGATGGGGGGTGGCGGTCACAGCCACGCGGCCGCCGCCGCCATCAAGGACCAGCCCCTGGCCCAGGTGGAGGAAAAGCTGCGCCAGGTCCTGCACAAACGGGTGCATCCGGGACGCCAGGCCCGGGAGATCATGTCCTTCCCGGTAAAATCGGTGGCCCCGGAGATCACCCTGGAGAGGGCTGCACTGATGCTGAACCGTTACAGCATCAACGCCCTGCCGGTCTTGGCCGACGGCAAGCTCCTGGGGGTGATTACCCGGCAGACGGTGGAGAAGGCCATCTACCACGGCCTGAAAAATCATCCGGTGAAGGATTATATGACCACCGAGATAGCCACCGTGGACCCGGAGGCCACCTTGCCGCTGATCCGGGAAAAGCTGATAGTCCACAAGCAGCGTGTCCTGCCGGTCCTGGAGGGCGGCCAGGTGATCGGCATCATCAGCCGCACTGACCTCTTGCGCCTGCTCAGTGCGGAAGAGGATGAGGGCCAATGGTCCCAGCCCATGCGCACCAAGCACATTGGCTCCCTGATGCGGGAGCGCCTGCCCCGGAAGATTCTGGAAATCCTCCAGCAGGTGGGGGCGATGGCCGCGGAGCTCAATTATCAAGCCTACGTGGTGGGCGGCTTCGTGCGGGATTTGCTGCTGCGCCATGACAATCTGGACATCGACATCGTCATCGAAGGGGACGCCATCATCTTCGCTCGGAATTTCGCGGCCCGCTATGGGGCCCGCTCCCGGGAATTTCAGAAATTCAAGACCGCGGTGCTCATCTTCCCCGACGGCTTCAAGATCGACGTGGCCACGGCCCGCAGCGAGTATTACGAAGCCCCGGGAGCCATGCCGGTGGTGGAATACAGCTCCATCAAGATGGACCTCTACCGCCGGGACTTTACCATCAACACCCTGGCCCTGCGGCTCAATCCCGGGGAATTCGGCATCTTGCTGGACTTTTTCGGGGCCCAGCGGGACCTGAAGGAAGGCCGCCTCAGCCTGCTGCACAATCTGAGCTTCGTGGAGGACCCCACCCGGGTCTTCCGGGCGGTGCGCTTCGAGCAGCGCTTCAAGTTTCGCATCAGCAAACTCACCGCCAACCTCATCGCCAATGCGGTGCGCAATAACTTTTTCGAACGCCTTTCCGTAGCCAGGCTCTTCCAGGAGCTCAAGCTGATCCTGCAGGAGGAGAACCCGCTGCCGGCGGTGGCTCGGTTGGCGGAATTAGACCTCCTGAAGGCCGTCCATCCCCGGCTGATCTATGAGCAGTCGACCCGCTCCATGCTGGAACGGCTCCGGGCGGTGCTGTCCTGGTATGACCTCCTCTACCTGGAGGACCGCTACCAGCGGTGGCAGGTCTATTTCCTGGGGCTGGTGGAGGCGCTCAGTCCCCAGGAGTTGCAGGAGATGCTGCGGGGCTTCAACCTCTCTCCCAAACTGGCCGCGAGCCTGGTCCAGGGCAAGGCGGCGGCGGACCGGACCCTCGCCACCCTGGTTCGCCTGGGGGAACCGGGCCGCAGCCAGATCTACCACCTGCTGGCGCCCCTGGCCGTGGAAGACCTCCTCTACATGCTGGGCAAATCCCCCCAGGAGCCCCCCCGGCGAAGCATCTCCCTATTTTTCACCCATCTCAAGAAGCTCAAGCCGGAACTCCGGGGCCGGGATCTGATGGCCATGAACTACCAGCCCGGGCCCCTCATCAAGGAGATGCTATCGCGGCTGCTGGACGCCCGCATTAACGAAGAGGTGAAGACCCGGAAAGAGGAGAAGGACTTTATCCGCCGTTTTTTCGGGCCGCCTTCAAGAGAGTCCTGATGACCCGGATCGATGATTTTGACTACCACCTGCCCCAGGAATTGGTGGCGCAATATCCCCTGGCCCATAGGGACGCCGCTCGACTCCTGGTGCTCTCGCGGGAAACGGGAGAGATTGGCCACGCCGGCTTCCGGGACCTGGCCGGTCACCTGGACGAGGGCGACCTGCTGGTGGTCAACGACACCCGGGTCTTTCCCGCCCGCCTCCAGGGGGTCAAAGAGAGCGGCGGCCGGGTGGAGCTGCTTTTGCACCACCTGCCGCGGCCGGAAGGGAACGGCCAGGGAGCTGCCCGGGCCCGGGCCAGCCACCGGGGGCGGCTGCGGCCCGGCCAGGTCCTGCGCTGCGGCCCCCAGTTGCAGGCGGAAATCCTCTCCCTGCCCCAGCCCGGGGTGGCGGAGCTGCGCTTTTTGGCGGTCACCGAGGTATTGCCCCAGGTGCTGGAAATCGGGGAAGTGCCGCTGCCGCCTTACCTCCACCGCCCGGCCGAGGAGGCGGACCGGGAGCGCTACCAGACCATCTTCGCCCGGCAGACCGGAGCGGTGGCCTGTCCCACTGCGGGGTTGCACTTCACCGAGGCGGTCTTCCAGGACCTGGCCCGGCGGGGCATCGAAACGGTGACCCTCACCTTGCACGTCGGGCCCGGCACCTTCTTGCCGGTGCGGGAGCAGGACTATACCCGGCACCGGCTGCTGCCGGAATATTTTGAGCTGTCCGCGGCCGCGGCCGCCCGCCTCAACCAGGCGAAGGCCCGGGGGCAGAAAATCAACGCGGTGGGCACCACCAGCGTCCGGGTCCTGGAACACTGCGCCTCGCCCTCGGGCTTTCAAGCCCGCCGGGGCTTATGCGACCTCTATATCTACCCCGGCTACCGCTTCCAGGCGGTGGACCGGCTGCTCACCAATTTTCACCTGCC
Organism: Desulfobaccales bacterium; assembly: GCA_052147455.1. Classification (GTDB taxonomy): domain Bacteria; phylum Desulfobacterota; class Desulfobaccia; order Desulfobaccales; family 0-14-0-80-60-11; genus JAPLJC01. Next base: position 4,778 of record JBKQKO010000079.1, read on the forward strand.
CAAATCCACCTTGCTGCTGCTGGTGAGCGCCTTCGCCGGCCGGGACCTGATCCTGCGGGCCTATGCCGAGGCGGTGCAGGAGCGCTATCGCTTTTACAGCTACGGCGATTGCATGCTGATTTTGTAATTTTTGAAGAACTATTTTGTTCGAGGGGTATTAAAAAATCCTCCAGACCAGTTCCTGTAGGGTGCGCACTGCGCACCATGCGATTATAGAAAGCAACAATAAATCGGTGCGCAGTGCGCACCCTACAGGGCTCGAATACCCCCCAAGACCCCTCGTTAGGCTTTATTCCCCCGAAGCCCTTTTATCTTAGCGCAAAAATTTACCAATTAGCTCTTGGCTATTGCCTTCGCAGCTAACCCAATGGGCATATATATATTTTTAAAAATTTTCTTGACTTTTTGGCGTAACAGAGTTACATTACATTCAAAAGTGAGGAGGTGCATCATGCCAGTCATACGGGTATCAGATTATGTTATGGAAATACTTAAGAAATACGCTATTCCCCTTGAAGATAACCCTGATTCAGTGCTTCGAAGAATACTAGATGAATATGCTAGTATAAAACAAAATAATGGAAATCTAACCGCGAAGGTGTTGGATACTAGCAATTTTCCTAGACTCATTACATCAGCAGCTAGTACCGCAAAGATAAACTTCCCTAGGGCATATGCTAAGCGATATGCTAGATGGATAATCTCTAGTTTAGAAGCACTAGGTGGGAATGCCGATGCACAGACGGTTATAAGCCAAATTAGTAAAGTCTTCGGTCATGAGTTTTCTAACAAAGACCAGGAGACCTTGCCTTCTGGTGAAACGCGATGGGTCAAAAATGTTAATTGGGCACGGTATGACATGGTCAAGGGAGGATTGCTTAATGCAGATGCTCCTTATGGAATATGGGAGTTAACTGAAAAAGGAAAGTCATACTATAACAATTCCCCTCAAATTTCTGTACCTACAAAGGGAGAAAGACCTATGACTAATCGTACATCACCAGTGCTTATAAGAATGTGCCGGGAGGCTTTGAGAAGACGCTTAGAGCCTAAATGGGGCAAGTTAACTCTAGATGGAATCTGGTTCCGCGCAGCTGATGGAAGAATTTTATCTCCATTTTCAAAGCTAAACCAAGATAAGTGTTTTTGGGGAATTACGCCCGGAGATTGGCAGAACTGGGATGATAAATGCCACCTAGCGTTATTAATGCTTGATGGTATCCATTGTAGTTTTGGACTTCTGAACCCGGCTGAGTCAAAAAGGTTATTGGACAGGATTTCTCCGGTAAAGCATGGGGAAAAGAAAATCAATGTTCGCCTTCCGAGCACCGGAAGAATCTATATACAAGAATGGCCTGATTTTCCATTTGCTGACCGCGTAGTTGAGCTGGAGGATAAAATAAACGTTGATGCCCTGAAAGTTCAGCTACAGAACATAGACCAAGCTAGCCTGAAGGCACTGACCCAGATGCTTGAGCAGCAGTGAGTGGGAAGGGAACGACCAAATTATACTAATAATGAACGATTCATCTTGGAGAGCATCCGGAGTTTCTGTAGGGTGCGCACCCTACAGGGCTTTTTAACTCACCTTGCATATCTATCTTGCCCAAGCGGGAGCTTGGGCTAAAAATTGCGTTCCCAAGCAGGAGCTTGGGAACGAGATAAAGGCTTATGTTTTCATTCCATTTAAAAAAATCCTCCGGCCCGGCAGGGCCCCGCTTGGGAGAGATGGTCACCGCCCGCGGCGTGGTGGCGACCCCGGTCTTCATGCCGGTGGGTACCTATGCCACGGTGAAGACCCTTACCCCGGAAGAGTTGCGAGACATGGGCGCCGGCCTCATCCTGTGCAACATGTACCACCTTTATCTGCGGCCGGGGGCAGAGGCCATCTCCCAGTTGGGAGGCTTGCACCGCTTCATGCACTGGGACGGCCCCATCCTCACCGATTCCGGCGGCTTTCAGATCTTCAGCCTGGCGCCCCTTAGAGACGTCAGCGACCAGGGGGTGACCTTTCGCTCCCACCTGGACGGTTCCAGCCATTTCCTCACCCCGGAGCGGGTGGTGGCCCTGCAAGAGACCCTGGGGGTGGACATCATGATCTGCCTGGATGAGTGCCCCGGTTACCCGGCGCCTGAAGCCGAGGTGCGCCGGGCCGCGGCCCGCACCCTGGATTGGGCCAGGCGGTCCCAGGCGGCTCGCCGCCAGCCGGAGGCGGCCCTCTTTGCCGTGGTCCAGGGGGGCATGTTCCCCGGGTGGCGCCGGGAGCAGGCCCAGGCCCTGCGGGAGATGGAGTTCGACGGTTACGCCCTGGGAGGCCTCAGCGTGGGCGAGGACAAGGAGCTCACCTGGGAGATGGTGGCAGCCACCACCCCGGAGTTGCCCGAGGACAAGCCCCGCTACCTCATGGGGGTGGGCACTCCCCAGGACCTGCTGGAAGGGGTGAACCGGGGGGTGGACCTGTTCGACTGCGTCCTGCCCACCCGCAATGCCCGGAACGGCATGGCCTTTACCGGAAACGGCCGGGTGGTCATCAAGAACGCCGCCTACGCTCTGGATCCCAGGCCCCTGGATGAGACCTGCGGCTGCTACACCTGCCGCCACTATTCCCGGGCCTATCTCCGGCATCTCTATGTTTCCCGGGAAATTCTGGCCTTTCGCCTTTTAACCTTTCATAATTTGTATTATTATCTCGATTTAATGGTTAAAATGCGGCAGGCGATCCGGCAGGACCGCTTTGCCGCGTTTCGCCGGGAAATTTTAAAGAAAATCTCAAAATCGTCTTAATGGAGGTAAGGCCAAGTGTTTAATTGGGCGTATGCGGCTGGCTCGGACGCCCCGGCCGGGGCCGCGAGCGGCTTCACAAGTTTCATGCTCCCCATGGTCTTCATGGTGGCGATCTTTTATTTTCTCCTGATCCGTCCGCAACAGCAAAAGGCCAAAGAGCACAAGGCGCTCCTGGCCAACCTGAAGAAGGGCGATCGCGTCATCACCAACGGCGGCATCATCGGCACCATCGTCAACATCGATGATCAGATAGTCAACCTGGAAGTAGCCGACAAGGTCCGCATCGAAATGGGCCGTCCCTACATCGCCGGTTTCGCCCCCAAGAAGGGCGCCAAAATCGAGTAAGGCGCCATCCCGCATCCTGGCAGGAAATCTACGGTGCCGGAGACCGCAACCCCTCAGGGGCTGACCCGGGAGATAGACCGACTCCAGGAGCTGGCCCGGGAGTGGACCAGCCTCTTTCCCCAGGCGGTGTCCCAGGTGGAGCACTGGCTTAAGGTCCTGGCCCAGGTGCAGGCCCACCTGGCCGAGGACACCTGCCGCCTGGCGGTGATAGGCGCGGTCAAATCCGGCAAAAGCACCATGATCAACGCCCTGGTGGGCCAGGACCTGCTGCGCCGGGGCGCCGGCATCCTCACCGCCATGGTCACCCGGGTGCAGCCCGGACCACAGCCCCAGGCCGTTTTGCAGTTCAAGGAATGGGAGGAAATCAACGGGGAGTTGCGCCGGGCCCTGGGACTCCTGCCCAACCCCCGCCTGCTGGAGAGGGCCGCGCCCCTGGATTTGCGAGAGGCCGCGGACCGGGAGCTTTTGGCCCAGGTGCTGTCCGAGACCCAGGGCGTCGAGCGGTGGCGGAATGGCAGCCTGGACCAGAATTATCTCCTCCCCCGGTCCTATCTGGAGGGTTACCCCCTGGTCCAGGGCCTCTCGCCCGGGGGCGGGGTGCTTAAACTGGCGGGGCCGGACCTGGCCAGGCACCGGGAGCTGGTGACCCGGGAGGCCACCGCGGTCTATCTCAAGGATGTGCTCCTCACCATCCCCTTCCCGTGGGCGGCCCAGGGGGTGGAACTGGGGGACTGCCAGGGGAGCGACTCCCCCATCCCCCAGCACCTGACCCAGGTACTATCCTATCTGCTGAAAAGCGACCTGGCGCTCTACGTCATCAGCTCCCGGGTGGGGCTGCGCCAGGCCGATCTCCAATTCCTGGGGGAGCTTAAACGTATGGGGCTGGCCCCCCATATCCTGGCGCTCCTCAACCTGGACCTGGGGGAACACACCTCTTTTCAGGAGTTGATCCGGGTCCGGGATCGGGTGCTGCAGGAACTCAGCCTCTGGCAGCCCCAGGTGCGGCTCTACGCCTTCTCCGCCCTGAAGCTCTTGTTGGATCGGCGCCGGAAGCATGGAGAGAACCCGAACCCACGGGAGACGGCCTTCCTGGCGGTATGGGCCACGGACCCCGATGCCGCGGAGTTCTCCGATAAGGAAGCGGCCCGCTTCGAAGCCGACTTGCAGCCCCTGCTCCAGGAGCTTAGGAGCCGCCGCCTGACTGGCGGGAGCCTGGCCCAGGTGAGGATGGTGGCCCGGGGTATGCGCGAGCAGTTGCAGCTTAGCCGGGATCTCTGGCAGAAGGGCCTGGGGGCCGTCCAGGAGATAGAAGCGCGGCTGGAGGCCCGGCGCCAACCCTTGCAGGCCACCATGGCCAGCCTCAGTCAGACCCTGGACGGCGCCGGTAACCGTCTGAAAAAGGAGCTGCGGCGGCGGGTGGACCACCTGCTGGACCGGCACGCCGGACCGGTGGCGGTGGCTCTTCGGGAGTTCATCGGGAAATTCCAGCCCCAGTGGGAGGAACTCACAGCTGCGGGCACTCCGGCCTCTTTCCGGCCCGCCCTCTATCGGATGTTCCAGGAATTCGCCAAGGGTCTGGCCCAGTTGCTCTCCTCGGAGGTCAACATCATCCTGGTGGAATTCATCCGGGCCCAGGAAGAGTGGTTGCGCCAGGAACTGTCCCATCTGTGGACCCCCCTGTTTTTGGCCTTACAGGAGGCCCTGACCCTCTATTACCGGGAGATTGCAGAGCTGGGGCTGGCAGCCACGCCCCCCACCCTGGAAGTGGCCGCCATCTCTCGGCCCCAAGGTCTGGAGATGCCCTTGCTGGTCCTGGAACCGACGCCCGGCTGGCGCTTTGCCAGAGAGGTCTGGCTGCGTTCCGGCCTGGGTTTCCTGGGCCGGACCTGGGAGGCCCTGAAGCCGCGCCTGGGACTGGGCGAGGAGAAGGATCCCCGGCGCCAACTGCGGCGGGACCTGGAGAGGGCCCTGACTTCCCTCAAAGAATGGCTCCGGGAAGAGGTTCAGGTAGGGCTCCTGGATTACCGGGAGCGCCTGAAATTCCAGTACTTCTTCCCCCTGGTGGAGCGTTGGCTCAAGCAGCAGGAGGCCGGCCTGGAGGATACCCTGGGCTCCCTGGTGGGCAGCTTCTCGGGCCTCACCGCGGCGGTACACCTGGAGGAGGGGGAGCGCCAGGCCCGGGAGCAACGCCTGGAGGAGATGATCCCCAGGCTCCAGGCCATCGAGGCCCGCCTGGCCGAGCCTATGGCCTGAGGCAGATGCTGTTGGGAGCGGGGGCCAGGGGCCGACGGCCCCTGCCCCCTCTCCCAAACCCTC
>JBKQKO010000080.1:0-5284 GCA_052147455.1 Desulfobaccales bacterium
GGGGGAAGAATTCCCCCGGCCCTCCCCCAAATCCTTTCTATCTGCAATCCCGGCAGACAAAAAAGCTTTCCACCGGATCGCCGGTGATTTTGGCCCAGTGTTCCAGTTGGGCTTTGGGGGCGATGTAGCTGCCGCACACCTTGCAGGGTTGCAGTTCGAAATGGCGGCCCCAGACGGTGCGGATGCCGTCCTTCTCGGTATAGGCGATGGTGTTGGTGGGGCAGACGAAGACGCAGGAGCCGCAGCCGATGCAGGCCTCGGATTCTTCCTTAAAGGGCGTGGCCACTATTTTCTTCGGGGTGCGGAAGGCCATGGAAATGGCGCTCACCCCCACCACTTCCCGGCAAGTGCGGACGCACTGGGCGCAAAGGATGCAACGGGCCTGGGGGTCCGCTTTTTTGAAGCGGGTCTCGTAGATCCCATGCTCTGCGGCCATCTTCTGGATGAGCTCGGCCGCCGGCGCCTGGGCCAATAGCAACTCCAGCACCATACGCCGGGACTGCAAAACTTTCTCCGAGGCGGTTTGCACGACCAGGCCGGCCTCCGCCGGATAGGTGCAGGAGTTCACCAGGCGGGTGCGGCCAGGCTCGCCGATTTCCACCACGCACAAGCGGCAATGGCCTTCGGGCTTGAGATCGTCATGGTAACAGAGGGTGGGAATATCAATCCCATGCTCCCGGGCCGCCAGCAAGAGGGTCAGGCCGGGCTGCGCTTGCACCGTTTGGCCGTTGATGGTCAGATTCACGTAATTGCTGTTCATGACTCTACCTTGACCGCATTGAATTTGCAGATTTCATAACACCGGCCGCATTTGACACAGAGTTTCTGGTCCAGTTCCTGGGGTTCGGCCGCTTCGCCCCGGATCGCCTCCGCCGGGCACTCCTTCACACAGGCCAGGCAACCGGTGCAGGTCTCCGGGTCGATGGTGTATTTCAGCAGGGCCCGGCACACCAGGGCGTGGCATTTCTTATCCCGGACGTGGGCCTCGTATTCTTCCCGGAAATATTTCATGGTGGAGAGGATCGGTTTGGCGGCGCTTTGGCCCAGACCGCAGAGGGAGGCGGAGTCCAGGGTGGCGCACAGTTCCTCCATCATGGCCAGGTGCTCTTCGCTGCCCCGGCCCTGGGTGATTTCGGTGAGGATCTCCAGGATTTGCTTGGTCCCTTCCCGGCAGGGGGTGCACTTGCCGCAGGACTCTTCATGACAGAAGGACATGAAATACCGCGCCACGTCCACCATGCAAGTGGTGGTGTCCATGACGATCATGCCGCCGGAGCCCATCATCGAGCCTACGGACTGCAGGCTGTCGTAGTCCACCGGCAGGTCCAGATGCTGGGCCGGGATGCAGCCACCGGAGGGGCCGCCGATCTGGACCGCTTTAAAGTCGCGGTTCTCGGCGATGCCGCCGCCCATATCGTAGATAACCTGGCGCAGGGTGGTGCCCATGGCCACTTCCACCAGCCCGGAATGGTTCACCGCGCCCACTAAAGAGAAGACCTTGGTGCCCTTGCTCTTTTCGGTGCCGATGGCGGCCAGCCAATCCGCCCCCCGGTTGATGATTTCCGGGATGGTGCCCCAGGTTTCCACGTTGTTGATCACCGTGGGCTTGCCCCAGAGGCCGTGTTGGGCCGGATAGGGGGGCCGGGGCACCGGTTCACCGATATCGCCCTCCACCGAACGGATGAGAGCGGTCTCTTCGCCGCAGACAAAGGCGCCGCCCCCCTTGCTGATCTTAATGTCAAAGTCGAAACCGGTGCCCAGGATGTTTTTCCCGAGGAGGCCCATGGCCCGGGCTTGCTCTAGGGCGATTAGCAGGTGCTTGATCGCCAGGGGGTACTCGGAGCGCACATAGATGTGAGCCTGGCTGGCGCCGATGGCGTAAGCGCCGATGATCATGCCCTCCAACACCCGGTGGGGGTCGCCCTCCATGATGCTCCGGTCCATGAAGGCTCCGGGATCGCCTTCGTCACCGTTGCAGATAATGAATTTCTGATCTCCGGGCACGCCCCGGCAAATACGCCATTTCCTTCCGGTGGGGAAGCCACCGCCGCCGCGGCCTCGAAGCCCGGAGGCCTCCACGGCATTAATGATCTCATCCGGGGTCTGGGTGGTTAGGGCTTTGACCGCGGCCTGGTAGCCGTTGACGGCGATGGTGTCGTGAACGTCGGTGGGGTCGATCTTGCCGATGTTGCTCAGCACGATGCGCGTCTGGTGCTTGTAAAAGGGGATGTCCCGTTCGTGGGGCACGTGTTCGCCGGTATGGTGATCCACCGCCAGGAGACGGTCCACCGGTTTCCCTTCTATTAGCGTGGTCGTGACGATTTCGGCCGCGTCGTCCGGAGCGACGTTTTGGTAAAAAAAGCCCGCGGGCTGAACCACCACTACCGGGGCCCGGGAACAGAAGCCGTGGCAACCGGTGGTCTTGATCTGCGGCAGCACCTTGCCCTTGATCTTGGCGGCCTTGATGGCCCCGCGTAAGGCCTCGGCCACTGCGGGGCTGTTATTGGCCAGACAGCCGGTGCCGTGGCAGACGATGACCACGGGCTGGTTGGGGTCGCGTTGGGACAGGATCCGGTCCCGGAAGTCATTCAAATCCTGGGCTGATTGGATCCGGGGGAGCCCTTTGGTCTCGGCGACTACCGGTTCCTTCGCCGTCACCTCCACTTCGGGTTCTTCTTCTGCGGCTTTCCGCAACTGCTTGACCACTCTGGAAAGCTTGCTGGTGGAGGCATGGGGGTGATATTCAGCGCCAATGGCCACCAAAGGAGCCAGGGCGCAAGCCCCGAGGCAGTTAACGGTTTCCAGAGTGAAGAGCTGGTCCTCGGTGGTCTGGCCCACGCTGATCTTTAGGTCCCTTTCCAACCCCCGCACCAGACTGGGCCCGCCCTTGAGGTGACAGGCCGTTCCCAAGCAGACCCTGAGCTGGTGGCGCCCCTTGGGAACCAGGGAAAACATATTGTAGAAGGTAGCCACGCTGTAAATCTGGGTCAGAGGCACCCTAAGCCTCTGGGCCAGCAACTTCAACATCTCCATGGGCAGATAGTCATAGGCCCCCTGAATATCCTGGAGCACCGGAATCAGGTCCGCGGACCCTCCTTGATAATGAGACAGTATCGCTTCGAGTTTTTCTGGATTTATCATCTTTGGTCAACCTCAGGTATGTGCACCGGGGCGAATTCCGGAAACGGCGCCTGGCATTTCTGTAAGAGCAGGTTGTAATTGGCTTGAATCTGCTGCTGAATGAAGTTGATCTCTGGGTCCCGCAGATGGCGGAAGCGGCCCTGGGGCTTGAGATAGTCCTTCACGGGCCGTAATTTGGGGGGCTCCACGGTGAGGCGAAACTTGCCATCCACCACCTCATAGAGGGGAAAGACACCGGTTTCCACCGCCAGACGGCCCAGGCGGACGCTAAGGTCGGTGGCGGAGCGCCAGCCGGTGGGGCACACCGACAGGACGTTGATGTAGGCCGGGCCCGGGGTTTCCAGGGCCTTCCTCACCTTGAAGTAAAGGTCGAAGAGATAGCTGGGCGAGGCGGTAGCCACGTAGGGGATAGCGTGGGCCACGGCGATGGCCACCATGTCCTTCTTCCAGTTGTGCTGGCCGATGCTCTTCTTGCCCGGCGGTGTGGTGGTGGTCATGGCCCCGAAGGGCGTGGCGCTGGACCTCTGGATGCCGGTGTTCATGTAGGCTTCGTTATCCCAACAGAAGTAGGTGAAGTTGGTGCCTCGCTCCAGGGCCCCGGAGAGGGCCTGGAGACCGATGTCGCTGGTGCCGCCGTCACCGCCCATGGCCACCACCTTGGGCATGGCGCCGGAGAGTTTGCCTTTGCGCTCCAGGACCTTCAAGGCGGCTTCGATGCCGGAGGCCACCGCCGCGGTGTTCTCAAAGGCCACGTGGATCCAGGGGTGCATCCAGGCCGTTTGGGGCAGGCCCGAGGAGACGATCTCCATGCAGCCGGTGGCGTGGGCGATGATGGCATCCTTGCCGATGGCCTTACACACCCAACGCACCGCCAGGGCTTCGCCGCATCCCTGGCAGGACCGGTGCCCCGAGGTGAAGAATTCTTCCCGGGGCAGCAACCGGGAAGCATAGGTATCGAACTTTTGGCTCTGGGCGCGACCGAATTTTTCCATCAGCCCCTCACTCCCACCAGGTAGAATTCTTCCCCGGGTCCTTGCTCGATTTCCTTGAGGGCATGGCTCACCATGTCCTTGAAGACCTGGGGTTGCACGTCCCGGCCTCCCAATCCCACGACATAGCCCAGCACCTGGGGCCGCTGGGCCAAAGGATAGAGGGCGCTGCGCACTTCCGCCAGCACCGGTCCCGCCGCCCCACCCAGGGATATGGCCCGGTCGCAGACGATGACCAGGTCGGCCCCAGCCACGGCGGCCCGCAAATCCGCAAAGGGGAAAGGCCGCCACAGCCTGGGCTTCAACAGGCCCACGGCCTGGCCCGCCTCTCGCATCTCATCCACCGCCACTTCCGCCACTTCCGCCAGGGACCCCATGAGAAGCAGCAGCACCCTGGCCCCCTCGGTGCGGTAGTGCTCCACCGGTTGATAATGGCGTCCGGTCAGCTCGCCCCATTCCCGCCAGACCTCCAGGATGTGACCATAAGAATTGGTCAGGGCCATCTGATGGGCCATCTTGACTTCGGCGAAGATCTCCGGCAAGGCGAAGGCCCCCATGGTCACGGGCTTCTTGGGGTCCAGCTTGAGATACGGCTTCAGCGGTGGCAGAAACCGCTCCACCGCCTCCTGCTCCAGCACCTCCAGGGGCTCCACCACGTGGGTCAGGATGAAGCCGTCCAGGTTGATGATGGTGGGCAGCAGCACCCTATGGTCTTCGGCGATCTTGAAGGCCATGACACTGTGGTCGAAGGCTTCCTGGCCGTTCTCCACGAAGATCTGGATCCAGCCGATGTCCTTCTCCGCCATGATGTCACTGTGGTCGTTCCAGATGCTCAGGGGCGCCGACAATGCCCGGTTGGCCACGGTCATGACGATGGGCAGCCGCATGCCGGAGGCAATAAAGAGGATCTCGTGCATCAGGGCCAGACCCTGAGAGCTGGTGGCGGTGTAAGTACGGGCCCCGGTGGCGGCGGCGCCAACGCTGGCGCTCATGGCCGAGTGCTCCGACTCCACGGTGACGAACTCCGCATCCAGTTCGCCATTGGCCACCAAGGAGGAGAGATGCTCCACAATGTGGGTCTGGGGGGTGATGGGATAAGCGGCGATAGCCTCGGCCCGGGCCAGTTGCACCGCATGGCTCACCGCGATGGAGAC
>JBKQKO010000081.1:0-13949 GCA_052147455.1 Desulfobaccales bacterium
GGGGTTCGGAGAACCAGAAATATAATTAAATTATCAATAGTTAAAGTCACCCTGAATTTTTTTAGGAAATTGCCTTTTTTGAAGATTTTTCTTGACAGGCGGATTTTCTGTCTTTATATTTGCGGTACCAGAGGAGTAAAACCCATCGCCAGGTGGGGACGGCAAGTCGCGGGCCTTTGAGTGTGCGGGAGGCAGTTGGATTGGCTGGAACCAGGGGACGCGGCTGTTTTCATGAAAAACCGTAAAGTTAATTGCATCTCCAGAAGAGGTGAATCATGAAGAGATATGCTATCTTATCGGCCATGAAAACATTCTTTGTTTTATTAGTGCTTACCTTGGCTGTGGGCTTTTATGGGCAGCCTGCTCAGGCAAATTTGGTTACCAACGGCAGTTTCGAGAACACAACTAATTTTGTAGGTAACGGCGATGACACCATGGTCTTGCCTGTGGGATCAACGGCAATGCCAGGCTGGACGGTAATAGGAACCACCTACTCAATAGCCTGGATCGGGCCAAGCAACCCGTTTGGGCTTACCGCCGCCCAGGGTAGTTATTTCCTTGATCTTACCGGCTATACTGATACGGCCCCTTATGCCGGCGTAGCGCAAACAATAGCTTTATCTCCCGGGACATACAAGCTTGGGTTCGATTTAGGCAGCTCAACTACATACAGGCTCCCAAGTGCCATTACGGTGGCGATTACGGGTTCGAGTCCGCAGACTTTCACAAGTACTAATTCAAGCTCCTCTAATGCATGGGAGCTGGAAACCATGCCATTCACAGTCACAGGTATGGGACCTCAGGATGTGACAATCTCTCTTATGGGCACTACTGCAGGCGGCGAGTATATTGGCTTGGACAACGTCCAAGTCTCATCTGTCCCGATTCCGGCGGCAGGGTGGCTCCTGGGCTCCGGGCTGATGGGGCTGGGGCTGCTGCGGTTCCGGAGAAAAGCCTGATCTAAACTAATTCTTCACCCGGTATCTACTCAGGCAGGGCTTTCGTGGCCCTGCCTTTTTTGTTGCCGACTTCTATCTAATTACTTGCCACAATGAACCATTATCAGTGGGCTGGGGAAAATTGCGGATATGATCTGGATAGTAGTTCTGAATAATAATCGGGCCGGGGACGATCCTCCACTCTCATATCTATAATTTTCCCCTGGCCTGCAAGGCGTATTTCAGGGCCAGGGCCTTTTCGGCCACGGCCATGGGGGTGGGCCCCAGGATATAAACCAGGGCTTCCCGGCCCCAGGCGCCCTGATCGCAGATGAGGTCCGGGGGCGCCTCTCCGGGGGTCAACCCCGGAGCCGCCTGCATCTCCAGGATCCCGCCTGTCCAGTCCTCATCTTCTTCCGATTCCCGGCCGGGGCCGTCCCAGGAAGTCATCCGCAGGTGCAGGGAGGGGGCCAGTTCGGTCATACCCTCCAGGTAGCGGATATGCATGGCGCTGCGCCATTCCGGGTGGCTGGCCATGGCGGTGAGGATGAGGGCGGCCAGGCGCCGGGGTGGGGAGCCGAAGGCCGGCGGGGCAGGGATGAGCACCCCCGGGGCGCTTTTTACCAGGCGGCCCGGGAAGGCGGCCACATCCCGGGGGCCTTCGGCATAGGGGGTGGCGAACGCCAGGTTGCTCATGACCTCGGGGATCAGGGGGCTGAGGTCTTCGGCTTGCAGGCGGGCGGCGGCGGCCTGCAGGTCTTGCAGGACCTGGAAGCGGCTCAGGTCCCGGGCCCAGGGGGCGTAGGGGTTCACCGGACCGGCCCCCCGGCCCAGGGGCAGACCGTACTTCAGCGCCTGGAAGGTCAGGGTGCGGGCCTCGGTCACCGCCTCCGGGAGGGGGAGGCCCCGGGCCAGGCCGGCGGCGCAAGCGCTGGCCAGCACGCAGCCGCTGCCGTGGTTATTGGGGGCGGCCAGCCGGACGCCGGCCAAGTGATAACTATGATGGCCATCGGTGAGGACGTCCACCGGCGCACCTTGCAGGTGGCCACCCTTGGCCAGGACCCAGCGGGGGCCCAGGGCTTGCAGCCGCCGGGCCGCCTCTTCCAGGTCCCGGGGGGTCTCAATCTCCAGGCCGGTGAGGCGGGCGGCCTCCGGTGCATTGGGGGTCAGGAGGAAGGTCAGGGGGAAGAGCTCTTCCTGCATGGCGATGACGCCGGCCTCTTCCAACAGCGGGAAGCCGCCGCCCGCGGCCAGTACCGGGTCCAGCACCACCGGCGCCGGGCCCAGCCTTTTTAAGGAAGCGGCCACGGTGGCGACGATGGCCGCGGTGGCCAGCATGCCCAGCTTCACCGCGTTCACCGGGAAGTCGCTGATGACCGCCTCCAGTTGGGCCGCCACCACCTCCGGGGCCACCGCATGCACCGCCTGGACCCCCTGGCTGTTCTGGATGGTCAGGGCGGTGGCCACCGTCAGGCCGTAAGCGCCGGACAGGGTGGCCACCTTCAGGTCTTGCTGCAGGCCGGCGCCTCCTCCCGGATCGGAACCGGCGATAATCAGGACGGTCTTCATGTTAGTCTCCATGATCCGAACTCCTAAGGTCCTGATTCACAGGCCGAAGGCCTGTGCCACTATCTCTCTGATGCAAGTCCCCTAGGGCGGCCTGCAGCCGCCAAAAGTCGGCGGGCACAGCCCGCCCTATGAGTTCGACACAGGCTGGAAGCCTGTGCCACTAAAGGGACTTTTATCGAAATATAGCCTGCGCCGCACAGGCGAGACGCCTGTGCCACCAGAAAACCGAAGACAGAAAAACAGACGGCGGCGATCCGCTCACGGCCGCCCCGGCGGGCACAGCCCGCCCTAGGGGTTCGACACAGGCTGGAAGCCTGTGCCACTAAAGGGACTTTTATAGAAATATAGCCTGCGCCGCACAGGCGAGAAGCCTGGGCCACCAGAAAACAGAAGACAGAAAACAGACGGCCCGCGGTCCGCTCACGGCCGCCCCGGCGGGCACAGCCCGCCCTATGAGTTCGACGCAGGCTGGAGGCCTGTGCCACTAAAGGGACTTTTATCGAAATATAGCCTGCGCCGCACAGGCGAGAAGCCTGGGCCACCAGAAAACCGAAGACAGAAAACAGACGGCGGCGGTCCGCTCACGGCCGCCCCGGCGGCGGCTGCCGGACGGCCTCCAGGCAGCACCCCAGGGCGCCGATGTATTGGGGGTATGGCGGCACTATCACCTGAAAAGCATCTTGTTCCTGAAGGAAATTGATTACCGCCCGGTTGCGGGCCACCCCGCCGGCGCACACCAGGGTGGAACAGCGGTAGCGGCGCACCATCGACAAGGCCCGCCGGGCCACCGAGGCGTTGACGCCCGCGGCGATGCGGGCCGGCTCCACTCCCTCCAGCAGGTGTCCCACCAGTTCGCTTTCCCCGAAGATGGCGCAGGTCTGGGAAATCTCCACCGGGTTAAGCCTGGCCGCGGCGAATTGCGCCAAGGGCATCTTCAGGAAGCGGGCCATGTTCTCCAGGTAGCGGCCGGTGCCCGCGGCACAGCGGTCGTTGGAGAGGAAGTCGAACACCCGGCCGTCCCGGATGTAAAGCACCTTGGTGTCCTGGCCCCCCACCTCCAGGAGGATAAAATGGTCCAGGCCCGTTTGCTGCCGGGCCCCCAGAAAATGGGCCCGAATCTCGGTGATGGCCGGGAATATTTGCTGCAGGAGATTCTTGCCGTAGCCGGTGACCACCAGAGCGGCCGGCTCCGGGAGGCCCAGCCGCGGCCAATCGATGCACAGACGGCCCCTCCCCCGGAGAAGATAATCCCGGTAAAAGATGATGGCGTCCAGGCGGCGGCGCCTCCAAACTCCCCCCTGGTCCAGATAAACCAGCTTCACAAACCGGCTGCCGAAGTCCAGACCGCAGGCGGAAAGGCCAGGTTCGCGGCAGGAGGGAGGGGGAGCGAAGCTCCCTGACCTCCTGGCCCCTTCCCCCGGAAATTCATTACGGGCGCAAGACATCGACAAAGGCCTCCAGGCGCATCCGGGTGCGGGAATCCAGGGAAGCGGGGCGGTCCCCCTCAATGGTCAGGATGGGCAGGTTGAGGCGCTCCCGGATGGTTTGGTCGAACATCTGGCGGAAGCAGAAGCTCTGGGTATAGTGCACCAGGCCGTCCAGGCGCCGGGTGCGCACCGCGGCCAAAAGGTCCGCCAGCCGTCCGGCGATCTCGTAGGGATAGGTATAATGAAAGTATTGCTCAGCCAGGTCCGGGCCGGCATGGGGCATGCTGAACTGCCGGGGAAATTCGTGGAATACCACTCCGGCCCCCAATTCCTCCAGGTATTCCCACAGGTCGGTAAAGATGGGAGGAATGCCGGCAAAGCCCAAACGCACCGGGTAATCCCGGGGCCGGCGTTGTTCCGCCTGTTGCAGAAATGCGTTGATTCTGAGTTCGAAGGCCGCGGGGTCCGAGGCAAAGTCGGTGCTGGCGACCAGAAGCTGAAAATTCTCCTTGCCGCTCACCCGGCCGGACTCCCAGGTGAGGCGGTCCAGGCGCTGCAGGTGGCGCCGCAAAGGCGCCAACCTCTCCTGAACCTGGGCCACCCGGGCCTGGCTGGCGCCCAGGCGGCTACTCAGGTCAGCGATCTCCCGGGCCAGTTGTTCCCGGTTCCGGGGATAGGGAAATTTGAAGTGGATCACCTGGCGGCCTTCAGCCTCCAGGATCTCCCCCAGGGCCTGGGTATAGGAGCAATCACCCTGGCAGGCGACGATGACCGTGGCGATCTCCGGGTGGTGCTGCAAGGCCGCGTAGATTCCCTTGATCCAGGTACAGATGGTGCGGGGGAAGCCGGCGGCTTCGGCCTCGGCCGCCAGGGTCCGGGCCCCGGGGTCGGCGATGAACAGGTTATTCAGGTCCACCGGTGTCAGGCCGGCGGCCAGCACCACTTCCACCGGAATGGTAGTGGTGAAGCCCACCCTGGCGCCGGGAAGGGGCGGTTTAATGGAGGTCATGTTTATTTGCCGCGGCAACGGCGGGCCAGCTCAAATCACCAGAGGCCGGTGAGCCGGTCCGCATTTGGTAGTTTTGCTAGTATTGTGTCCCACGGAAACGTTGCATAAATGCTTGGCCTTTTTCCCTCCCCCTGGAGGGGGCGACACCGGGTGGGGGTGGTAATTTATCTTTCATTTACCCTAGGTTGCCACCCTCCCCCCAACCCCCTCCCCTCAAGGGAGGGGGGGTTATCTCAAATCTTTTGTTAAGGTAATTGTGGGACATCACACTATCTCTCAGCTTTCAGCGGTCAGCTTTCAGCTTTTTGCTGAATGAGGCTAACATTTTTTTAATAAGATCATATCTGCAAATCTCTCGGCCTTTGCCAAACGCTGCAGGCTGACAGCTATCACCCCCGGCTGCCGAAGATGGCGGTGCCCACCCGCACCAGGGTGGCCCCTTCTGCCACCGCCACTTCGAAATCCCCGGACATGCCCATGGACAGCTCCATCAAGGGTTGCCCGCCATATGCTTCCAGGCGGTCGCGCATCTCCCGCAAGGCCCGGAAATAGGGGCGCACCGCCTCGGGGTCGGCCAGCCAGGGAGGCAGGGCCATCAAGCCCAGCACCCGTAAATGTGGCAACCGCCCTATCTCCCGGAGCAACCCCGGGACCGTTTCCGGAGCGGCCCCGGATTTGGAGGCTTCACCCGCCAGATTAACCTGGAGGAGGATTTTTTGTATGCCTCCCAGGTTGGCTGCTGCCGAATCTATGGCCTGGGCCAGCTTCAGGCGGTCCACCCCGTGGATCACATCGAAGAGGGCTACCGCGGCTTTGGCCTTGTTGCTCTGTAAGTGTCCGATAAAATGCCAGCTAAGCGCCGGACCCAGGGCGGCGATCTTGAGCCGGGCCTCCTGGAGGTAATTTTCGCCAAACAGGAGCTGGCCCGCGGCCACGGCTGCCCGGATATGCTCCAGGGGCACCGTCTTGCTCACCGCCAACAGGCGCACCAGGGCCGGGTCCCGGCCGGCCCCCCGGGCCGCAGCCGCGATGCGGCCTCTGACCTCCTCCAGGTTCCGGGCGATGCGGCTCACGGCTGGCTCATCTTCTCTTGGCAAATTGGCTAAAAAATCCTTGATTTTTATGATTTTTGGCCTGCCCTGCCTTATACCTAGAAATAATCAAAATATTGGTTGGATTAGCAAGAATGCCGGAGGACGAAAATGCCCTTGAATGAAGCGGAACTTAGCAGACCAAAGAGAGTTCTGGTTGCCGTCATCTTGCTCTACGCTGCCCTAAATATCGGGGTTGCCCGCATGGTATTAGATTTGTATCTGGCGTATCCCGTAACCGGACCTCCCTGGCTGACGACGATGGTTAACCAGACCGGGATTGCCTGGCTGCTGCCCATCGTGGTTATCCTCTCAGCATTGGTAACTACTACTTTATTTTTAGTCATAATTTACCTGATCGGCCAGGGAAAGAATTGGGCCAGGGTCTCCTTTCTGGTGCTCTGGATAACAGGCCTTCTCCTTTTCCTTAGAGGCCATACCGCTGCGGAGATTCCTGAAGGCGCGTCCGATTTCCGCGATGTTCGCCCTCTTGCAATACGTATTGCAAGTAGTTGCCCTGGTCTTGCTCTTTCAGAATGAATCGAGCCGCTGGTTCCGGAAATCGGTTGGCCGGCCCAACCCGCGGATACCCCCTGACTCGTCCCTTGATTCAGTTTTCGGTTTTCTGCTTTTGGCTGAAAGCCATCAGCTATTCCCTATCTTGCCTCAATATCCCCTTCTTCCAGCCCGAATACCCGGAGGGTATTTTCCCAGGTGGCCCGGGCCACCTCCTCCAGGGTGAGGCCCCGAACTTCCGCCAACTGCCGGGCCGTGGCGATCACGTAAGCGGGCTCATTACGCTGGCCCCGCCAGGGTTGGGGAGGCAGATAGGGGCAGTCGGTCTCCACCAGGAGGTGGTCCAGGGGCGCCATCTTGGCCACCTCCCGCAGGGGCCCGGCCTTGGGGTAGGTGAGGGTGCCGGAAAAAGAGAGGCTAAGCCCCAGGTCCAGGAAGGCCGCGGCCTCGTCCCGGCTCCCCCCGAAGCAATGCATGACCCCGCCCCAGAGGCGGCCCCGGTATTCCCGGAGAATCTTCAAAGTTGCCTCCGTGGCCTCCCGGGTGTGGATGATCACCGGTTTTTTCAGGGCCTGAGCCAGTTCCAGTTGGCCGCGGAACCAGCGTTCCTGGGCCTCTGCCGGCGAGCGGCGGCGGTAGAAATCGAGGCCGATTTCGCCGATGGCCACCACCCGGGGCCGGACCGCCAGGGAGGCCAGGATTTCCAGATCCTTTTCGGTCATGGCTGCCGCCCCATGGGGGTGGACCCCCAGGGCTGCCACCACCCCGGGAAATCTCCCGGCGGTGCGCAGCACCAGGGGAGCGTCCCCTAGGCTGGTGGCCACGTTAATCAGCAGAGCCACCCCGGCTTGCCGGGCTCGGCGCACCACCTCGGCCTGGTCGGGCTGTAACTCTTCCAGGTCCAGGTGGGCGTGAGAGTCGGCCAACCGCAGGGGTATATGTTTTAAGCTTATGGACGAATCCTCCCTGCCATGGTAAAATACCCGATATTTGCCAGGTCTGCAAGGAGCGTCGGTGTCCACCTGGTTCTCAAGTCTTTTTTGGATTACGATCTGTTGGGTTTGCCTGCTGGCCCCTGCGAACCTGGGGGCAGCCGACCTTACCCATACCTTGCCCCAATGGCGGACCTTGGGCCGGGGCCTCAGTTTCACCCGGGTGGAGGTTATCCGGGAGGGCGAGGACCGCGAGGTGGTGGCCGCCCTGGCGGTGGTGAAAATCGACCCGGCCAGTAACGCCTTCCGGGTCTTTCACCATGCCCCCCAGAGCATTTCTACCTGGCAGCAGGAACTGCAGGCCCCCATCGTCTTCAACGCCAGCTACTATGGACCCGGATACCAACCGGTGGGTCTGATCATCGCCGATGGCCAGGCCACCGGGCCCACTAATAACCGCCAGATGCGCGGCATGTTCGTGGCGGAACCCAAAGGTATCTCCCCGGATCTCCCCCGGGCCACTATCCTGGACCTCCTGGCCACCCCGCTCAATCTCAAGAACCTGCCCTGGACCCAGGGGGTGCAATCCTTTCCCCTGCTCCTGGACTACAAAGGGAACATCCGGGTGCGGAACAGCGATAAAACTTCCAACCGCACGGTGATCGCCACCGACCGGGTGGGTAATATCCTGGTCTTCAATACCTCCAACAGCTATTTTACTTTGCGGGAGATGGCCCAATTCCTCAAGGCCAGCAAATTCGAGATCGACTCCGCCATGAACCTGGATGGCGGCAGCGAAGCCCAACTGTTGATTAAGACCAAGGACTTTGAATATTTTTCCCCGCCAGCGTGGGAAAACCCCATCGGCAGCCTCCTGGACCGGGAGAGCGCCATTTTGCCCACCGTGGTGGGGGTATTCCCTCGTAAGGACTGATCTTCATGGCCGCTTACCTGATCCTGGGGGCGGGGAAATTCGGCTGCCTGGCCCTGGAAAGATTGGCCCGCCAGGATGCCTCGGCCACCTTTCTGATGGTGGATCGCCGGCCGGAGGCCCTGGCCGCGGCCCTGGCCCTGGGTTTACCTCGGGTGGCAGGGACGGCCGCGGAGGCCGCCACCTTTCTGGCCGGGAACCTCGCAGAAGATTCCCCCTGGGACTGGCTCATTCCCATGGTGCCGATACACCTGGCCTGGGCCTGGCTGTTGGCTGGCCCCCTGCGGGGCTGGGAGGCGGCGGCGGCGCCGGCAAGCCTGGGAGATCTGGCGCCGGTGGCCTGGCGAGGTCCGGAGGGCCAGTGGTATTTGAGCCGGGCCGCCCATCGCTGCCCGGATGATTGCGCCGAGCCGGAATCGCTCTGCCCGGTGAGCCGGGAACCTCGGAAGGTGTCCCTGTCCCCCGAGCTGGCGGCCGCGAGTTTGCCCGGCTTTGCCATCAAGGTGGTGGCCAGCCGGCAACTGGCTCCCGGAGTGGGTGGTTACCCGCCCCGGACCTTGCTGGCCCTGGCCCGGGACCTGGCCGGCCAGGGCGGGCGGACCTTGATCGCCACCGCCTGCCGCTGCCACGGGGTGGTGCACGGGCTAAAAGGCCCCGCACCTGTAGGGCGGACCCAGGCGTCCGCCCCTCTCGGGAGAAAACCAAAGTGAAGATTTTTTGTTATAGGTGGGCGGCAGCCTTCTAATAGCTGACAGCTTTCAGCTTTCAGCCAAAATAGAAAACAGAAAGCAGTTGACTATGAGCGGCTTTGATCAATCCGGGGTCTTGGGCGCCTCGCCGCGCATGCGGGAGATCTTCCACCTGCTGGAGCTGGTGTCACCCTCGGATGCCAACGTCCTGCTGTTGGGTGAGACCGGCACCGGCAAGGAGCTAGTGGCCCATGCCATCCATCGCAACAGCCCCAGGGCCGCCGGGCCCTTCGTGGTGGTCAACTGCGCCGCTTTGCCCGAAACCCTGATAGAGTCCGAACTCTTCGGCCATGAACGGGGGGCCTTCACCGGGGCTGTCAGCCGCCAGGAGGGCCGTTTCCTCCTGGCCCACCGGGGCAGCCTGTTTCTTGATGAGATCGGGGAGCTCAGCCTCACCACCCAGGCCAAAATTCTGCGGGTTCTCCAGACCAAGGAGTTTGAACCCCTGGGGAGCACCCGCACCCTGAAGGTGGATGTCAGGATCATCGCGGCCACCAATCGCAACCTGGAAGCCAGGGTGCGGGATGGGCGTTTCCGGGACGATCTCTTTTATCGTCTCAACGTCTTTTCCATTGTCCTGCCCCCCTTAAGGGAGCGGTTGGATGATCTGGCGCTTTTGGCCGATCATTTTCTGCGGACCTATGTAGCTAAAAACCGTAGGAAAATCAAGGCCATGTCCCCGGAGGTGCTCCAGGCCTTCCAGGATTATCCCTGGCCGGGAAATATCCGGGAGTTGGAGAACATCATCGAAAGGGGGGTGATCGTCTGCCTGGGGGACACCCTGACCCGCCGGGACCTGCCGGACCACCTGCAGCATGGCGGCGGGGCCGTGCCCGACCACCTGGTGGAACCGGAGTTGCCGGAATATGAGCGGCGGTTGATCAGCCGCACCCTGGAAAAGGTGGATGGCCAGCGGCAGGCGGCCGCGGAGATCCTGGGGATTTCCCTGGAGGAGTTGGAACTGAAGCTCCGCTCTTATGGAGTGGGCAAATAGGGCAGGCTTTTCAGCAGGTGTCTGACATCCTTTAAGTTAGCGGATAATTATTAACAAAACGCATATTAGGAATTCATCATGTTCTTTTCCCCCCTGATTCTTCTGATGATGCTGGTCTTCTTCGTGGCGGCCCTGATCTTGCTGCCCTTCCTGCTGCTGGGGATGATCGGCGAGGCCTTTTTGCGTCTGGGGCTCCCCCCCGAATTGATCTTCTGGCTGCTCATCGCCACCCTGGTGGGCAGCCTGGTGAACATTCCCATCCATCGCTTTGAGAGCCTGGAGGTCCTGGGAGATCAGACCATCTCCTATTACGGCATGCGGTACCGGCCGCCTTCCCTGGGGCCCGGCCACCAAACGGTGCTGGCCGTCAACGTGGGCGGGGCCTTGATCCCTCTGGGCCTGTGTATCTATCTCCTCCTCAAGATACCCTTCGGCTGGTATCTGCCGGTCCTGGTGGTCCTGGTGACCGTGGTGGTGAACCGCCTGGCCCGCCCGATCAAGGGGTTGGGAATCGCGGTGCCCGGACTCATCCCGCCGCTGTTGGCGGCCCTGGGAGCCTATCTCCTTTGCCCTCCCTTGCTCCGGGCGCCCTGCGCCTATATCGCCTGTACCCTGGGGGTTCTTATCGGCGGCGACCTTTTGAAATTGGGGGAGATCTCCAAGCTGGGGGCGCCGGTGGCCTCCATCGGCGGCGCCGGCACCTTCGACGCCATCTTCTTCGGGGGGATCGTCGCGGTATTGCTAAGCTAAGCAATCAGACTGGCCCAATCCGGGAAAGTGGATTATAGTTTCCTAAAGAAAATTTCTGATTTTTGGGAGGTTAATTTATGGGGCAACTATCCAGCCATGAGCCACCGCGGTTTACTGGGGTCCTCTCCGGGCTGAGGGCCCCGGTGCGGCATCGCTGGGCGCCGGTTCTGCTGGTCCTGTTCATCCCTTTGCTCCTGGGGTGGTCCTGGAAGGATGCCAGCGGCTACACCATCAACCCCAGCTACGTTCAGCGGGTCCAGGACGGCAAGACCACCAAACAGGAAGTCCTCCTCCTTTTTGGCGATCCCAAGGAGATCGAGCGCACCTCCGACGGTCTGGTTTACAAGTATTTCAGCTATAAGGACTCCCCGGCCCTGCCTTATCGACCTGAGCTGCGTAAGCCCGCGGACCAGTCCGACTCCTTGTATTTGCTTCAGGACGACAAGACGATAAAGAAACCGGAGGTAAAGACCGAGGGCAAAATCCTGCGCAGCAGCCTGGTGATCCACTTCAAATCCGACAACGAAACCGTGATGAGCCACGAATATCAGGAATTTTAGCGGGGTGGCCGGATGACGGTCTTCGCCGACCTGCCCCAGGCGCTATCCTGGGTTTTTGATTTACAGAAATTCGGTGTCAAGTTCGGCCTGTCTTCCACCCTGGACCTGCTGGCCCGGTTGGGCCTTCCCTACCAGGAGGGCCGCTATCTTCACATCGCCGGCACCAATGGCAAGGGCTCGGTGGCGGCCATTCTCAGCGCCGTCCTCACCCGGGCCGGATACCCCGCGGGCCTCTTCACTTCCCCGCATCTGGTGAGCTTCCAGGAGCGCCTGCGCCTGCGAGACCGGGAAATCAGCGCAGACCGCCTGCTGTCCCTGATCAACCGGGTGCGTGCCGTGGTGGACCAGAGCGAACCTCCCACCTTTTTCGAATTTGCCACCGTCATGGCCTTTCTCTATTTCCTGGAGGAAAAGGCGGACCCCATCATCCTGGAAACCGGTATGGGGGGGCGGTTGGACGCCACCAACATCGTAAAGCCGCTCCTGTCGGTGATCACCAACATCTCCCGTGACCATCAGGACTACCTGGGGCGTGGCCTGTTGGCCATCGCCGCCGAGAAGGCGGGCATCATCAAAGAAAAGACCCCCTTAATTACCTATGCCCGGCAACCCTCGGTTCTGGAACTCTTCCGCCGCCGCTGCCGGGAACTGGAGGCGCCGCTGTATCTGGGGGGGGTTGACTTCCGGACTCGGGGGACTTCCGGGGGGCGCTTTGGCTACCAGGGGATGAACCGGGTCATGACAGATCTCACCTTGAGCCTGCGGGGACGCCACCAGTACCGCAATGCCGCGGTGTCCCTGGCGGTCTTGGAGCTTTTGGAGCAGCGCGGCTGGGTCATCGGCGAGACCGCCATCCGGGAAGGCCTGGCGAATACCCGCTGGCCGGGGCGCCTGGAACAGGTGGCCCAGGACCGCCGCATCCTTCTGGACGGGGCCCACAACCCCGCCGCCGCCCTAAGCCTGGCCCAGGCCTTGAAGCTGATACAAAAACCTTCCCGGGGCAATGGCCGGCTGTTCCTGGTGATGGGCATCATGGCCGACAAGGATGTGGACGCCATCCTGGCCCGCCTTTTGCCTCTGGGCCATTTGGTGATCTTCACCCAACCCCGGTACTTCCGGGCCGCAACCACCGCGGACCTGGCCCGGCGGGCCCAGGCCTACGCTCTGGAGGTGATCCAGGTCCCCCGGGTGAGTGAGGCCATCCGCCGGGCCCAGGCCCTGGCTGGACCCCGGGACCGCATCGTCATCACCGGCTCCCTCTTCACCGTGGGGGAGGCGAAGGAGTATTTTCAAGGTCTTGAGTCTTAAGTTCAAAGTTCAAGGTTAAAATATCGCAACCAGGCACCGCTGGTTCTTATTTTCGAAACTCGTAACTGGGCGACCCAGCGGGTCGCCCCTACAACTCAAAACTCGAAACTCAAAGGTCCTTATGCAAATCTTCGTTTCCGGGTCCCTGGCCTACGACCGGATCATGGATTTTCCCGGCCGTTTTGCGGATCACATCCTGCCGGAGAAGATCCATATCCTGAACGTCTGTTTCATGGTGAATGGCCTCAGAGAGCGTTTCGGCGGCACCGCCGGCAACATCGCCTATAATCTGACCTTGCTGGGGGAAAAGCCGGTCATCCTGGCGACCGCGGGCAAGGATTTCGCCCCCTACCGGGAGTGGTTGGCCGGGCTGGGCCTGCCCCTGACGGGGATCAAGGAGATCCCCGGGGAATTCACCGCCGGGGCCTACATCACCACGGACCTCTCCGACAACCAAATTACCGGGTTCAATCCCGGGGCCATGAAACACCTCTCAGATTACCATTTCGATGGGGTGGACGCGGCCACCGCTTACGCCATCGTGGCCCCGGGCGGCCTGGAAGACATGCTGGTTTATACCCGGGCCTACCAGGCCGCGGGGCTACCCTATATCTTCGACCCCGGCCAGAGCATCCCCGCCTGGGAGGGCGACCGGCTACGGGAGATGGCCGCCGGGGCCCGGGCCCTCATCGTCAACGACTACGAGTTGGAAATGTTTCGGCAAAAGACCGGCCTTAAGGATCAGGAGCTTCTGGAGTTAACGCCCACACTGATCGTCACCCGGGGCGAGGAAGGCTCATATCTCAGCACCGCCGCCGGCCGGAAAATGGTGCCCGCGGTTCGCCCCAGCCAGGTCCAGGACCCCACCGGGGCCGGGGACGCTTACCGGGCCGGTCTTCTCAAGGGGCTGGTTCTGGGGCTCTCCTGGGAGGAGTCAACCTGTCTGGGGGCGGTCCTGGCCAGCTTTTGCGTGGAGCAGCAAGGCACCCAGGAACACCGGCTGGAAATCTCCCAGTTCTGGGAACGTTACCGGGAGAACTTCGGGACGCCGCCGGTGGTGTAGGGGCGACAGTGGCACAGGCTTCCAGCCTGTGATTGGGTCGCCCGGCTTGATCTCGTCGCGTCCATCATCTGGCTCTCGTTAAGAAACATAGGGGCGACCCAGCGGGTCGCCC
>JBKQKO010000082.1:0-11735 GCA_052147455.1 Desulfobaccales bacterium
CTGCTGACCCATGCATATAAGACCGTGCGGAGCGAGCATCGATGAACCTTGAACTGAGCTTGTTCTCGATCATGCTCTGCCCCCTTCCCCAAACCCCATCCCCCAACCCCCATAAGGGGTGGGAAGCCGGGACCTGCGGCCCCGACTTCCCCAACAATAAATAAGAGGATGGTGGCCCAGGCGTCCCGCCTGGGCTTAATGAAGGGCGAGCATTGCTCGCCAGTTAGGAAAACAAAAGAAATGGTGGGCAGTGCCCACCCTACATTAACTATAACAATATCGATTAGAATAGTGCTTTTCGGCAATAGAAAGGTTCCTAGAGGGATTAGAAGACTATGAATGATATCCACAAAATCGTCCTGGCCTATTCCGGCGGCCTGGACACCTCGGTAATCCTCCGGTGGCTGAAGGAGACCTATAAATGCCAGGTAGTGGCCTTTTGCGCCGATATCGGCCAGGGCGATGATCTGGCGGAGGTAGCCGCCAAGGCCCACGCCACCGGCGCCGACCAGGTCTTCATCGAGGACCTGAAGGAAGAGTTTGTCCGGGATTTCGTCTGGCCCATGTTCCGGGGCAACGCCCTCTACGAAGGGGCCTATCTGCTGGGCACCTCCATCGCCCGGCCCCTGATCGCCAAGGCCCAGGTGGAGGTGGCCAAACAGATCGGGGCGGACGCCGTCAGCCACGGGGCCACCGGCAAGGGCAACGACCAGGTGCGCTTCGAGCTCACCTACCAGGCCCTGGCCCCGGACCTGAAGATCATCGTTCCCTGGCGGGAGTGGGACCTTCAAGGCCGGGCCGATTGCGTGGCCTACGCCCAAAAGTATGGGATCCCAGTGCCGGTGACCAGGGAGAAACCATACTCCAGCGACGCCAACCTTTTGCATATCAGCTTCGAGGGCGGCATCCTGGAGGACCCCTGGGCCGAACCGCCGGCGGAGATGTTTGTGCTGACCAGATCGCCCCAGGAGGCCCCCGATAAGCCACAATATGTGGAGATCGACTTTGAGGCCGGCGACCCGGTGGCGGTGGACGGCCAGCGCCTCGGTGCGGTTAATCTCCTGGCCCATCTCAATGACCTCGGCGGCGCCCACGGCGTCGGCCGGGTGGACCTGGTGGAAAACCGCTACGTCGGCCTGAAATCCCGGGGGGTGTACGAGACCCCCGGCGGCGCCATCCTCAGGGCTGCCCATCAGGCGGTGGAATCCATCACCCTGGACCGGGAAGTGATGCACCTCCGGGATAGCCTCAGTCCCCGCTACGCCGAACTGATCTACTACGGTTACTGGTTCGCCCCGGAGCGTTATGCCCTGCAAAAACTGATCGATGAGGCCCAACAGCCGGTGAGCGGCACCGCCCGGCTGAAGCTCTATAAAGGCAACGTCACGGTGGTGGGACGGAAGAGCGGCAAATCCCTGTACCGCCCCGACCTGGTGACCTTCGAGGCCGGGGGCGACTTCCGCCAGGCGGACGCCGCCGGCTTCATCCGCCTCAACGCCCTGCGCCTGAAGATCCGGGCCAAGCTGGAGGGGAAATAATCTGGGGTGGGCTAGAGCCCACCGAAACGGAAAGCATGAGGGCGCCGGCATCCTGCCGGAGTCTCTTAAGGACTTGGCAGGCGAGCAGCAAAATGTAGGGTGCGCACCGCGCACCACTAGATTATAGGAAGCAACAAGATATCGGTGCGCAGTGCGCACCCTACATGACTTGGCAGGCGAGCAGTCACCAGCCCGCGCTGGTGACCCAGGCAGAAGGACCAGACCCGCTCCCAGCCCCCTCCCCTGGTGGGAGGGGGTTGGAGGAGGGGACCGATGAGCCAATCCCTGCACCACCTGGTATCGGGACTCTGCTGGGCCGTGGGGCTGCTGATGCTCTTCTGGCAGCCCGGCCGCAACCTTTGGATCGGGGTGCGCCTGCCCTGGACCCTGGCCGATGCCGCCATCTGGAAGAAATCCTGGCGCCTGGCCTCCCGGCTGTTGATGGTCATGGGGATCACCGCCCTCATCTCCTGGAGGGCCTTTTTCATTTCCACGGCCCATCTCATCGGCCTGACCTGCCTCTACACCGCGCTCCGCTATCGTTTAAAGTACGGCACCTGGCGTTATTGGAAAGACCTCGGCTGGATCGACTACCACCCGGTGGTGCGCTGCGCCCACTGCGGCCATTTCCAAAAACTGGGGGACGAGGGCGAACTGCCCGTGGCCAGCTGCGAGGCCTGCGGACGCCTCTGCCGCAGCCGGCAACGGAAGGGGGAAGTTCAGGGGCTGGCACTCCGGTTTTCCAAGCTCCGGCGCCTTTTATCAACCCAGGGAAGAAAAACCCCCGGAGGCCAGCCGGAGCCAGGAGGCCCCGATTCCGGGAGATGACCATCAGGATTTATTAACGAAAATCTGCAAAGCCAACCCTAGTGTTATGCTTCGTAAATAGTATGGCGTTACATCGAGAAAACCTAAGTTCCAAGGGTATTAAAGTCCCCCTTGGGAAAAGGGGGATTTAGGGGGATTTCAGGAGGTTATTTTAAATCCCCCCTGCCCCCCTTTTTCAAAGGGGGGTTAAAAAATTGTAGTTTGAAATCTCATAGCAATTATGAAGCATCACCCTAGGCTTCATCTTCCCAGGTCAGCTCGATGGACTCCACGCCGCGGCCGTCCTGGACCGGGGCCAGGGTGCCGCACTGGGGACACTCCGCCATGGGCAGGGCTGCATGGGGGTCGGCGGCCCCCAGGGGCAGAGGGCCCCGGAAACCGCACTGGGCGCAGGCCAGGGTAGCCGGCAGGATGACCAGGTGCAGGTGGGCCCCCTCCAGGGCGGTCCCTTGGCTCAGGACCTCAAAGGCCTGGCGCAGGGCGGCTTCGGAATGCAGCTCCAGGGCCCCCACCTTCAGGGTCACCGCGGGCAGCCGGCCTGCCCTGACTTCCTCCCCGGATTTCTTGAGCTCCGCCATGATGGCCGCCATGACGTTTTCCATCAAGCCGTATTCGTGCAAGTTCGGGGCTCCTCCTTCGGCTATGGTGGTGCCGTTTCTAGGCTAAAAGTTCAAGGTTCGAGAGCGAGAAGCTATTAACTTTAAACTTTGAACCTTGAACTTTGAACTTCCTCAGTGGAGCCAGGACCGGCCTTCACTTCGCAGGGGCACGGTCCATTCTTGTGCACCAGCCGCTCCAGCCGGGCGCAATAAAGCGCCGCAAAGGTGTGACACGACCCGGCCCCATCCACGGCCTGCACCTGGGGGAAAGAGGCATGTTCACAGGAGAGGTCGCACCATTTCATGGGAGATACTTCAGCAGTTGTTCCTTTGAGAGACCGCATTGTTTCAGAATTGCCAAAAGGGTGCCTCTGGCCAGTTCATTATGAAGGGGAATTACAGTTTTATTTGGGCCTTTCTGCATACTTACATGGCTGCCTTTTTGCCGGACGGATTTAAAGCCCGTTTTTCTTAACGCTTTCATTAAATCCTCACCGGATATCTTTGGCAGTTTAACCACCCACCGCCACCTCGAAGGGGTAAAGTATCACTTCGCCAGTGCTGGCCGGGAGGTCTCCTTCGCCAAAACTTTCCAAATAGAGTTCTACGGCTTCCTTGAGGTTATTTTGAGACTCTTCGATGGTCTTTCCCTGACTCACCACGCCTAATTCCACGCAATGGGCCACGTACCAATTTTCTTCCTTGGTGATGACCGCGGTGAATTTTTTGGTCATATTATACCTCGTCCCAGCATAACTCATAAGAGCGTCGACTCAATCTCGGTGCACATCTCATCCCTTCGCCTTTTGGGCCACCACCTCATAGGCCCGTTCCAGGGCCTGGGGGATACCCGCCAGGTCCGGGCCGCCGGCCTGGGCCATGTCGGGCCGGCCGCCGCCGCTCCCCCCCACCAGGGGGGCGATGGCCTTGATGATCTCCCCGGCCGGAAAGCGCGGGCTCAGGTCCTTGGTGACCAGGGCGATGAGCATGGCCTTTTCCGCGGCCGCCGCGCCCAGGACGATGATGCCGCTCTTCAGGCGGTCCTGCAGCTTCACCGCGAACTCCCGCAGCTCTTTGGGGTCGGCGGTCTCCACCTTCAGGGCCAGGACCGGGATGCCCGCAACCGAGCGCACCTGGTCCAGGAGGTCCCCGGCCTGGGCCGCGGCCAGGCGGCCTTTCAGGGCCTCCAGCTCCTTTTCCAGGTCCTTTTGGCGGTTCAGCCGCTTTTGGAGTTGGGCCGACAAATTGGCCTGGTCTGCCTTTAAGATTTTCCCAACCAAAATCACCAATTTTTCTTGTTCTTGAATATATTCTACGGCCTCGCGGCCGCACACCGCCTCGATGCGCCTGATGCCCGCGGCCACCGAAGTCTCGGAAGTAATCTTGCAAAACCCCAGGTCGCCGCTGCGCTCCACGTGGGTGCCGCCGCACAGCTCCTGGCTCAGCCCGGGGATGGCCACCACCCGCACCTCTTCGCCGTATTTCTCCTCGAACAGGGCGGTGGCGCCCCGCTCCAGGGCTTCGGGCACGGACATGCGGTCGGTGTGCACCGGCAGGTTCTCGGCCACCGCGGCGTTCAGGTCCAGCTCGATGCCCTCCAGTTCTTCGGGGGCAATGGCCTGAAAGTGGGTAAAATCGAAGCGCAGGCGCTCCGGCGAAACCCAGGAGCCGGACTGTTTGACATGCTCCCCCAGGCGCCGCTTGAGGACCGCCTGGAGGATATGGGTGGCGGTGTGGTGCCGGGCGATGCGGCGGCGCCGGTCGGCATCCACCGTAAGCACGGCCTGGTCGTTGACCCTGACCACCCCTTGCTCCACCACCCCCTGGTGGATGACCAGGTCATTGGGCAGGCGCTGGCTGTTGGTCACCCGGATGCGCCAGCCGTCGCCGCTGATGATCCCGGTGTCCCCTACCTGGCCTCCGGCTTCCCCGTAAAAGGGGGTGGCGGCGGTGACTACATCCACCTCCTCGCCGGGCTCCGCCTGTTCATGGTGCCCTGCGTGGGTAATGAGGGCCAGGATGGCGCTTTCTCCCGTCAGGGATTCATAACCCAGGAACTGGGTGGGGGGCCACTGGGCCAGCTCCTGATAAACCGGCGGCGCCTCGCCGGTTGCCGCGCCCCGCCAGGACTGGCGGGAGGCCTCCCGTTGCCGGCGCATGTGTTCTTCAAAGCCTTCCAGGTCCAGGACCAGGCCCTCTTCCCGCAGGCTGTCCTGCACCAGATCCAGGGGGAAGCCATAGGTGTCATAAAGTTTGAAGGCCACTTCCCCCGGCAGGATTTTCAGGCTGTGGGTCTTGAGGTAAGCCAGTTCCTCGCTCAGCAGCTTGAGACCGTGGTCCAGGGTGTCGGCGAAGCGCTCCTCCTCGCCGGCCATCACCTGGGCCAGCATCTGGCGGGCCCCCGGGAGTTCGGGATAGACCTCGCCCAGCAATTGCACCACCCGCTCGCTCACCTTCCCCAGAAAGGGACTGGGGAGGTTTAAGAGCCGCCCGAAGCGGATGGCCCGGCGCATGATGCGGCGCAGCACGTAGCCGCGGCCTTCGTTGGAGGGCAGCACCCCGTCGGCGATCAGGAAGGTGGCGGCCCGGGCATGATCGGCGATCACCCGGAAGGCCACGTTTTGCTGGGCATTTTGGCCACCGTAGCTTTTAGCCGCCAGTTCCTCCACCCGGCCGATCACCGGCCGCAAGAGGTCGCAGTCGAAGTTGCTTTTCACCCCCTGGATGACAGCCGTGAGGCGCTCCAGACCCATGCCGGTGTCGATGCTGGGTTTGGGCAGGGGGTGGAGGACGCCGTCCGGGGCCCGGCTGAACTGCATGAACACCAGGTTCCAGATCTCCAGATAGCGGTCGCAGTCGCATTTGCCGATGCCGCATTCCGGGCCACAGGCCATCTCTTCGCCCTGGTCGATGAGGATCTCGGAGCAGGGACCGCAGGGCCCGGTGTCGCCCATGGCCCAGAAGTTGTCTTTTTCCCCGAGCCCCACGATGCGGCTCGGCGGCAGCCCGGCGATCTTCTCCCAAAGGCGGGCGGCTTCCTGGTCCTCATGGTAAACCGTGGCCCAGAGGCGCTCCCGGGGGAGGTGGTAATGCTCGGTCAGCAGCTCCCAGGCCATTTCGATGGCCCCTTCCTTGAAGTAATCGCCGAAGGAGAAGTTGCCCAGCATCTCGAAGAAGGTATGGTGGCGGGCGGTGAAGCCCACGTTTTCCAGGTCGTTGTGTTTGCCCCCGGCCCGGACGCACTTTTGGGAGCTGGCGGCCCGGTTGTAGGGCCGGGTTTCTTCCCCCAGGAAGACCTTTTTGAACTGCACCATGCCGGCGTTGGTGAATAGCAGGGTGGGGTCCCCGGCGGGCACCAGGGAAGAGCTGGCCACCCGGGTGTGGCCCTGGGCGGCGAAGAAGCGCAGAAAGGTTTCCCGGATCTCGCGGCTGGTCATGTGAGCGGCTGCTCCCCGGCGGCGTCGGAGGGGGGGGCGGGCATGCCGTGCGCGGCCCGCAGTTGTTTATCCAGTTCCATGGCCGCCTGCGGGTGCTCCCGGAGATAGGCCTTGGCGTTCTCCCGGCCCTGGCCGATGCGCTCGCCCCCGTAGCTAAACCAGGCGCCGCTCTTCTGGATGAGGCCCTTATCGGTGGCCAGGTCCAGGAGGTCCCCTTCCCGGGAGATCCCCTGGCCGAAGATGATGTCAAATTCCGCCTCCTGGAAGGGCGGCGCCAGCTTGTTTTTCACCACCTTCACCCGGGAGTGGGAGCCGATGATTTCATCCCCCTGCTTGATGGCGCTGATGCGGCGGATATCCAGGCGCATGCTCGCATAAAACTTCAGGGCATTGCCCCCGGTGGTGGTTTCGGGGTTCCCGAACATCACCCCGATCTTATGGCGAATCTGGTTGATGAAGATCACCGAGGTCAGGGATTTGCTGATGGCCGAGGTGAGCTTGCGCAGGGCCTGGGACATCAGGCGGGCCTGGGAACCCATCTGGGCGTCACCCATGTCCCCTTCGATTTCCGAGCGGGGCACCAGGGCGGCCACCGAGTCCACCACCACCACGTCCACCGCATTGGAGCGCACCAGGATCTCGGCGATCTCCAGGGCCTGTTCACCGGAATCGGGCTGGGAGATGAGCAGGTCCTCGGTCCTGACCCCCAGCTTGCGGGCATAGTTCACGTCCAGGGCGTGCTCGGCGTCTATGAAGGCCGCCACCCCGCTCTTGCGCTGGGCCTCGGCGATGACGTGCAGGGCCAGGGTGGTCTTGCCGGAGGCCTCCGGCCCGAAGATCTCGATGACCCGGCCCCGGGGGATGCCGCCGATCCCCAGGGCCAGGTCCAGGGAGAGGCAGCCGCTGGAGATCACCGCCACGTCTATCTTCTCTTCGGCCCCCAGGCGCATGATGGAGCCCTTGCCATATTGCTTTTCGATGTGACTCAGGGCCTGATCCAGGGCCTTGGCCTTATCCGCCGCAACTTGGTCGCTCATGGAATTTTCCTTATTAATTGAATTGTTAATGGATTGTGTTTTGGGGGAGGGATTGTCAGTGGGCCGACGGCCCTGACCCCCTCCTCCAAACCCCCCACCCCCAATCCCCCTAAGGATTATTGGGATGGGCTGTTTGGCGCCTTTGGTAGCCGCAGGCTTTAGCCTGCGTTTTTTAACGGTTTCTCTATTTTCCCCTCTCCCCCCGTATGGACCGGGGAGATGGGTAACAAACGTTCGGGGACCCAGGCAACACATTTTCTAGGGCGTGCTGCGCACGCCGTTTTTTTTCCGCGGCCACAGGCCGCCCCAGGTTCTCTTTAGCGGCGCAGGCTAAAGCCTGCGGCTACAAATGCTTACGGCTTATTCCTTGCCTAACTTTATCACTTCCAATGGCGTATACGTCGAGCCCTTGGGCGACAGCACGCTTTGATACAAGATGATCTCCCGCACCTGAAAGGCCGGCCAAGCGACTACCAGTTTTTCGATCGCCCGGCTCAACTGCGCCCGGCCCTCCGGCGAGCGCACCCGGCCCAAGGTCAGGTGAGGGTTGAAGGCCCGGCCCTCCGGCGGATAACCCAGTTGGGCGAAGGCCTTTTCCAATCGGTAAAAAAACTGGCTCAAAGGCAGCAGGTCCTCGCCCAGACCCAGCCACACCACCCGGGGGCTGCGACTGCTGGGGAAGGCCCCGGCGCCTAAGACCTCGATGGACAGGGGGGCCTGCTGGGAGGCCGCCTGCCGGGCCGCCGCGATGATCGGCGGCACTTCGGCGTCCGGCAGGTTGCCGAAAAATTTCAAGGTGATATGAATATTGCCCGGAGGCACCCAGCGCACGTCGGCCTGGCTCTTTTTCAATTCCCCCTGCGCCAGGGCCAGGCCGGGGCGCAGGGTCTCGGGCAGGTCAATGGCCAGAAAGGCGCGAATCATGCTAGTTTTCAGTTTTTAGTTTTTAAAGTGTAGGGTGCGCACTGCGCACCACTTGCCAGGCGTAGGCCAGATGCCCATGCCACCGAGATTTTATCAAACAAAAGATGGTGCGCAGTGCGCACCCTACATTTTTTTCAACTTCCGCCGCAGCCGGTCCAGGGCGGTCTGGGCCGACAAGATTTTGATCTCCTCCCGGGAACCGTGGAAGCGGTAGTGCCAGACCTCTACCTCGCGGGGGGTGGCCAGGCCGATATACACTGTGCCCACCGGCTTCTCCGGTGAGCCGCCGCCGGGGCCGGCGATGCCGGTGACCGCCAGACCCAGGTGGGCGCCGAAGGCTGTCTGCGCCCCCCGGGCCATCTCCCGGGCCGTCTCCGGGCTCACTGCCCCCCATTCCGCCAGGACCTCCGGGGCCACCCGCAGCAGGTCCAGCTTGGCCTGGTTGCCGTAGGAGACCACTCCGCCCAGGAAATAATCCGAGGAGCCGGCCACGTTGGTGAGGCGGTGGCCGATGAGGCCGCCGGTGCAGGACTCAGCCAGGGCCAGGGTGAGGCCGCCTTCTTTCAGCTGGCGACCCACCAGCTCCTCCAGCGGCGTCCCTTCCGGCCCCAACAGCGCCTCGCCCACCTCCCGGGCCAGGGCCGCGGTCAGGCGGTCCAGGGTCTCCTCCAGAATCCTCCGGTCCTTCCCGCGCACCGTCAGGGTGAGGTGGTTCTCGGGGAAATTGGGGTAATAACCCACGCTCACCCCTGCCCGGAATTCCGGGATTTGCGCAACCACCTCCTGCAACTGGGTTTCGGAGATGCCGAACAGCCGCAAGGTGCGCTGGACCACGGCGCCCACGTCTCCGGCCCACTCCATCAGGCTGGGGAGCACATAGGCGTCGAACAGGGCCTGCATCTCCGCAGGGACCCCGGGCAGGAAAAAGAGCCGGGCGTCGCCGTGCTTCAGGGAAAAGCCGCAGCAGGCCAGGCCGCCGGCATCCAGGACCAGGGCGCCCCGGGGAATCAGGGCCAGACGGCCATAGCGTTCCAGCCAGGGGGTTTGGCGCTCCTCCAGACAGCGGTGGATGCGGGCCAGCAGTCCCTCGTCCAGGAGGAGCGGCAACCCCAGGGCCTCGCCCGCGGCGGCCACGGTGACGTCATCTTCGGTGGCCCCCAGGCCTCCGGTGATGATGATGAACCGGGAGCGGCCCAGCGCCCGGAGCAGGACCTCCTGGAACAGCGGCGGCTCATCCCCCAGGATGGTGAGCCGCTGCGCCGTCAGGCCCGCTTCGTGGAGCCGCCGGGCCGCGTAGCGGGCATTAAAATCCGCTACCCGCCCGGTGATCAACTCCGTGCCGGTGGCGATGATCTCACCTTGCATGTTCAGTATCCAGTTCCTGGCTGCCAGCAGTCATCATCCCGGCAATATTCTGAACGCATAGACTATCTCCAAAACCAGCCGCGCCAGCACCCCCGCCACCACGTCGTCCACCACCACTTCCAGACCGCCGGATTCTCCGGCGCAGAACCAGCGAATGGGAGGCGGTTTCAGGATATCCAGGGTTCGGAATAACATAAAGCCTGCCGCCGCGGCGGCCCAGGAGAGGGGCGCCCCGGCCAAGGTGATCAACAGGCCCGCCACTTCATCGATGACGATGGCGTGGTGGTCGGCTCCCCCCAGGTAATCCTGGGCGGGGCCCGCGGCCCACCAGCCCGCCAGGAGAACCGCGGCCGTCCCCAGGCCGTAGCCCCACGGACCCAGGTGCGCCAGGGCCCACCAGAGGGGCAGGGCCGCCAGGGTTCCCCAGGTGCCCGGGGCCCCCGGCAGGAAGCCCACTCCCCCCCAGGTGGCCAGGGCCAGCACCAGCCTTCTTCGCCCCAGGTTTACCGGCAATCTCCTTTAATCCTCTAATATCTTAGAAATATATGGATTGGCGCCGCTTGTCAATAATTCCACCTCTCCCCTGCAATTTTCCCGGGTTGGGCCGGGAACCGCGGCCATTTATTAAATAAGGGGTTAAAAAATTGGGAGATTTCGCCTATAATAGCTCCATGCGGTCTACCAAAACCCCCGAACCGGCAGAACTCCTGCCCCGCATCATCCCCCGGCCGCAACATATCGTCTCCCGTAAAGATATCGATCTGGAGGCCCTTAAGGTTCTCTACCGGCTGCTGCACGCCGGTTATACCGTCTATCTGGTGGGGGGCGGGGTGCGGGACCTGCTCCTGGGCAAAAGGCCCAAGGATTTCGACGTGGTCACCAACGCCCGCCCCGGGGAACTGCGCAAACTCTTCCGCAACAGCCGCATCATCGGCCGGCGCTTCCGGCTGGTGCAGGTCTTTTTCCATGGTGGCCGCATCGTCGAGGTCTCCACCTTCCGGCGCCGCTCCGAGTTTGAGGAGGAGTCGGCCCAGGCAGGCGCTCCGATCCGGGAGCAGACCTTCGGCACGCCGGCCGAGGACGCCGAGCGCCGGGATCTGACCATCAACGCCCTGTTTTACGACATCAGCGATTTCTCCCTGGTGGACTACGTGGGCGGCCTGACGGACCTTGAAGATCGGGTCATCCGGGTCATCGGCGACCCGGCGGTGCGCTTCCAGCGCGACCCGGTGCGCATGCTGCGGACCCTGCGCCACGCGGCCCGCACCGGCTTCACCATCGAGGCGGGCGCCTGGCGAGAGATTTTGTCTAAGGGCCACCTGATCCGCAGCTGTCCCCCGTCCCGGGTGCGGGATGAACTGCTCAAGGACTTCCGCAGCGCCGCAGCCGGCCCTTTCTTCCACCTGATGCTGTCCTCCGCCCTCTTCTACGCCATCTTCCCCGCCTGGAAAGAGCGCCTGGGCCGGAACGGCGAGGCGCGCCTCCTGGCCCTCTGCCGCCGCCTGGACCTGCTGATGCTGGGAGAGCGCCACGCCTCCGAAAGTCTCCTGTGGGCCGTCTTTTTAGCCCCGTTTTTGGAACAGGGCCCTGACTTTCCGGAAGATTTTAAGGAGCTGCGGGAGTTCATCCATGAGGGGATCAAGAAAGCCCTGGGAGGCATCGAATTCCCCCGGCAACGCCATGACGACGTCTCCCAGATTCTGGCCCTGGAAGCCAGGATAGCCCCGCTGCTGCGGGACCAGCGGCCCGTGCCGGCCCGCCTGGCCCGTCTGGCCCTCTACCCCGAGGCCTGGATGCTGTTCCAGATCAAGGAAGCCCCGGAAGCCGAATTGCTGGAGCGCTGCGCCCCGGACCAGCTCCCGCCCCGGCCGCCCCAGTCCCGGGCCGCCAGGCCGGGGCGCCGGCGCACCCGGCGCCACCGCCGGCGACGCGGCGGGGGCCAGGGCGAAAGGGGGGAAAAAGAAAATCTTGGGGGAGAGGGCTAAGGGCCGAGGGCCCTTACCCTCT
>JBKQKO010000083.1:0-23116 GCA_052147455.1 Desulfobaccales bacterium
GCTGGGTCGCCCCTTTTTGCATTAAAATTGCAGTTAGTGCAGGGTGGGCACTGCCCACCATTTCCTTAAAGTGGGACAGGCTTCCAGTCTGTGGTCGGGTCGCCCCTTTCCTGGTTCCCAAGCTCCAGATAGGTAGCGAGAAAATCTCAGGTTCGGAGCCATTCCCAGGCTTCCGGCAGTTCATCCAGGGAGAAAATATTTACCCTGCTGATTAGAAGACTTGCGGCCCGGAGTTCCAACCTGCTCCACATGGAACCGCTCAATATGGCGATCTTCTCAAAATTATCTGCATACTTCTGAACGAAGGCATCGTTCAGCAAGTCCGAGAGCCCGAAGCCCTGGAAGCTATCCTCCAGGCAAAGCAAAAACCTGACTCCGCCGTACTCTTCAATTATGTTTTTCAGTCGGGGAACCAGCAGACTTTGATATTCGTCAGAATTGAATCCTCCACTGACTCTGACTCCCAGTATCTTCCCTTGGCTTTCTGGCATGATTTCTTGCATGATTTTTCCTGGTTCCCAAGCTCCAGCTTGGGAACCCATTTTTTTTAGCCAGGCTCCGCCTGGCAGGGATTACGAGATAGGAAATTATCGCCGTATTGCCAGACGCGAGCCCAAGCAGAGCTTGGTCTAAAAATTCCGTTCCCAAGCAGGAGATTGGGAACGAGAAAAAAGAATTGGTGGGCAGTGCCCACCCTACACAACCAATAATGTGGAGGCCTTACCGTAGGGGCGGGGTCGCCCCGCCCCTCCCCCGGTTAACCGTGCTCCCGCAACCAATCCTGCACCTTTTCCGCCACCTGGCGACTTAACCCCGGAACCGCCGCCAGTTCCTCCCCCGCCGCGGCCTTTAACGCCTCCAGATTGGGGAAATGCTGCAACAACCGCCGGCGCCGCACCGGGCCGATGCCGGGAATCTGCTGCAAGACCGACTCCACCATCTCCTGGCGGGCCCGCCGCCGGTGATAGGTGATGGCGAAGCGGTGGGCCTCGTCCCGCAGCCTGAGGAGCAGCAGCCAGCCCGGAGAGTTGGCCGGCAGAAACCGCGGGTTCTTCCTGCCTGCCAGGAAGAGGCGGTCCCTAACCTCCCCCCTCCCCTGCTTGAACCCGGCCTTGGCCAGGCCCACCACCGCCAGATTTCCCAGACCCAGTTCCTGCAGGGCCTTCAGGACCACGTTGAGCTGCCCCTGGCCGCCGTCCACCACCAGCAGGTCCGGCAGCACCTGGCCCTCCTTGCCGTAATGGCGCTGCACCACCTCCCGCAGCATGGCGTAATCGTCCTGGCCGGCCACCCCCCGGATGCGAAAGCGCCGATAACCCGACTTATCCGGGAGGCCGTCGGCAAAGGCCACCAGGGCCCCCACCGCTTGCTCTCCCTGGAGGGTGGAGATGTCCAGGCATTCCAGGCGGCCAGGCCTCCGGGCCAGATGCAGCCGCGTCTCCAGGTCCGCCAGGGCCGCCTCGGGGGAGGGGGGGATACGCCGCCGTTTCAGGGCGGCCCGGGCATTTTCCGCCGCCAGGTTCAGGAGCCGGCTCCGTTCGCCGCCCCGGGGCGCCAGCAGGCGCAGGGGCCCCCCCTTCTCTTCGCTGAGCAGCGCCTCCAGCAGCCGCCGGTCGTCAATCTCCCGGGGCAGCAGCATCTCATCCGGCAGGGGTCGCCCCGCGGCATAATACTGCTTGACGAAGGCCCCCAGCAAATCACCGTCCGCGGGCAGTTCCGGAAAAAAGTACTCCCGGCTGCCGGTCACCAGCCCGGCCCGGATCACCAGCACCAGGATAAGGGCCTGGCCGTTCTCCCGGGCCAGCCCCAGGACGTCCTGGTCCTTGAAGCTGGGCCGGGCCATGTCCTGGCGCTCCAGGGTCTGGGTGATGGCGCGCCTGCGGTCCCGCAGCACCGCGGCCCGCTCGAAATCTAGCCCGCCGGCAGCCTGGTCCATTTCCTCCTTGAGCTTTTTCAAGAGACTGCGGCTCCGGCCCTTGAGGAGCAGGACCGCCTCCTGCACCGCCTTGCCGTATTCCGCGGAGCTCACCCGGCCGGCGCAAGGGCCCAGGCAATGCTCCAACTGAAACTCCAGGCATGGCCGGGAGCGCGGCGCCAGGCGGCGCTCCTTGCAGGTGCGCACCCGGAAGGCCTGCTGCATCACCTTGAGGGTTTCCCGGGCCAGGCCGGCGGAGGCGAAGGGGCCGAAATAGAGGGCCCCGTCCGCCTGGAAGCGCCGCACGAATCTAAGGGCCGGAAACTCCTCCTTCAGGTCAAGGCGCAGACAGAGATAGTTCTTGTCATCCCGCAGCATCACGTTGTAGCGGGGGCGATGCTCCTTGATGAGGTTGCGCTCCAGGATCAGGGCCTCCCGGCCGGTGGCGGTGATAATGAAATCCACCCGGGCCATTTTTTTCAGCATCAGGGCGGTCTTGCCATCATGGCGCTCCGGGGCCTTGAGATAAGATCCCAGGCGGTGCCTCAGGTTTACCGCCTTGCCCACGTAGAGCACCTTGCCGCCGCTGTCTTTGAAGAGGTAGACGCCGCTGGCCCCGGGTATTTTCCCCAGGGCCGCGGCCAGGGCCGGATAGGGAGCGTTGGACTTTACTTTGGAGGCGGGCATCTTATCTTTAGAATAGCAGGCGGCTTACGCCTGTCAAGCCGTGGAAAACCCTGAACCATAAGGCGACAAAGAGAGAACCTGATGACCCTGCCATTGCGGCCCCTGGGCCACACCGGCCACCAGGCCACCATCCTCGGATTGGGCGGAGAAGGAGTGCTGCGCACCTACGACTTTGAGAAGGAGGCCCAGGCGGTCATCGCCGCGGCCCTGGAAGCCGGGATCCGCTACTTCGAATCCGCCCGGGCCTACTCGGGGAGCGAAGCCTATCTGGGCCGGGGCCTGAAGGGCCAGCGGCATCGAGTTTTCCTCACCAGCAAGTCCCACGGCCGCACCGCCAGGGAGGCCCTGGCCCACCTGTCCGTCACCCTGAAGAACCTGGACACCGATTATCTGGACCTGTGGCAGGTGCACGATGTGCGCACCCTGGACGAAGTGGAGGCCCTGGGAAGGCCCGGAGGGGCCCTCGAAGCCTTCCGCCAGGCCAAAGAGAAGGGTTGGGCCAGGTTCATCGGGGTTACCGGCCACCACGACCCGGAGGTGCTGAAGCGAGCCCTGGATCTTTACCAGTTTGACACGGTGCTGTTGCCGGTCAACCCGGCGGAGCCGCACCACTTAAGCTTCCTGCCCCTGGCCGCCGCGGCCCGGGACCGCGGCCTCGGGGTCATCGGCATGAAGGTCCTGTGCCGGGGGCAACTGCCCCGGATGGCGGAGGACCCGGAGGCCCTGACCCGGGAACTGCTGGCCTATGCCTTGAGCCAGTCCGTCAGCCTGGTGGTCATCGGCGCCGAGTCCCCGGAGCAGGTGCGCTCTCTGGCCGCCGCGGCCCGGGACTTCGTCCCCATGACCCCGGAAGAGATGCGCCGCCTGGAGGAGGCGGTGGCCCCCTTTGCCAGGCAATTGCTGTATTATAAGCCCTGATTATCCTTTTTTTCCGCCAGCCTCTTCCCCACATACCAGTCGATCTGACGGCAAATGCCCTTGATCACCTGGGCCTCCCGGGCCCGCAGGCCGTGGCGCTGGAAGAGCTGGCGCACGTTGAACATCCAGTGCTCCGGATTCTGTTGGGAAATGAAATTGATCTTCAGCAGGGTCTCCTGGAGCATGGCGTACATGGACTCCAACTCCCGGGTGTTGGCCAGGCGAGGCTCGCCGCGGGGCCCCGGGTTCCTCGCCGCGGTGAACAGTTCGTAGGCCAGGACCATCACCGCCTGGGCCAGGTTCAGGGAGGAGCAGTCCCCGGTGGGGATGGTAACCAGGGCGTGGCACAGGGGGAGTTCCTCATTGGTGAGCCCGAAATTCTCCGGCCCGAAGAGCAGGGCGATGTCGTTATGGGCCGACAAGGCTATGAGCTTGGCGGCCAGCTCCCGGGGGGTGAAAAAGGCGCGGCGCACCCCGCCCAGGCGGGCCGTGGCGCCCACCACATATTGAAAAGGCGCCAGGGCCCCGGCCAGGTCGTCGTAAACTTCCAGGCGGGTCAGCAGCTCCACCGCCGGGCCCGTGGCCATCATCGCCATGCGCTCGAAGTTCAGGTCCTGGGGCTGCACCGCGATGAGGCGCTTGAGGCCCATGTTGCAGGCGGCCCGGGCCACGGCGCCAATGTTTTCCGGCAGCCGCGGCCGGAAAAGCACCACCGCCACCCCCGGGAGCCGCACCCGCGCTTCCGGGTCCGGTTGTTTCTGTGCCTTCATGGCCCTAATTTAACATATCCGGTCCGGATGCCAAGAGAGACTCAGGGAGCGGCCAGGCCAGCCGCCTCTTGCCAGGGGATTTGGTGGTGTGATAATTATTAATGGGAGCAAGAAAGGGCTTTCAGCTTTATTCCCTCTCCCCCGATGGGGGAGAGGGTTAGGGTGAGGGGGAATTTAATCTCTTTTCCACTCTCATGAATAACAGTAACGCAGGTCGCAGCAAGCTAGCGGCGATCTGGAGGCGGCTATGTCCAGGATTTACTGGTTCATTTTAGGGGTCTTGTTGGTTCAGGGCGGGTGCGGTCCGGCCATTTCCCCCGCTATTCAGCGGGAAGCAGGGCCCCAGGCAGACTTTGCCGAGCTTGCGGCCCATCCGGACCAGTACCAGGGCCAGGTGAAGATTTTGGGCGGTGAAGTGGTTGCGGTCCAGCCCCTGGGCCAGGGCAGCCTTCTCACCATGGATCAGCGGGACCTGGACAGCCACTTCTACCCCAGCGGCGCCGCCTCCGGAGGCACCTTCCTGGTGGAGAGCGCAGAGTGGCTGAGCCCCTCCACCTACCAGGCCAGGAGCAAGGTGACGGTAGCCGGGGTGGTGGCGGGCCGGGAAAACGGCCGCTTGCTGTTGCAGGCCAGGCAGATCCATTACTGGGCGGGGCCCACCTGGGAAAAATGGAATCATCCCGTGCCCCCGTCGTGGTATGATAATGATCCCGGTATGGAGAAATGGTTTACCCCGCCTTACTTTGACCCCTGGAGGGGCAGCGATCGCTAAACTTTGGGAAGCTCCGCTGCATATTTTTCCCAAATAATAGGGGCTGGACGACCAACCTGGAGAACCTATGCACATCGACAGTTACGAATTCGGCGTCGTGGTCATCGATGGCCAGAGCTACCGGACCGATCTGCTCATCTGGCCGGGCCGCATCAAGCACGATTGGTGGCGCCAGGAGGCCCACCTGCTGCAATTGCCCGACGTGGCCGAGGCCCTGGCTACCGCGCCCCAAGTGCTGGTGGTGGGTATCGGCGCTCAAAGCCGGATGGAGTTGGCCCCGGAGTTGGTGTCTTACTTGCGGGAGCGGGGGATCGAGCTGGTGGCCAGGCCCACCGGGGAGGCCTGCCAGCGCATCAATGAACTGGACGGCAAAGGCCCCCTGGCTGCGGCCCTGCACCTCACCTGTTGAAAAGCGCGGCTGGTTGTGTAATTGATTATCCCTGAAAATGACTGCGGCCTGGAGTGAGGATTAACAAAAAAGGCGGGGTAACCCGCCCTTTAAAAAAAATCTCGGCCTTCGATTAAAGATAGGGCGGCCGGTGGCCGCCGGCAATAGTCTCAGGCCCGCAGCATCCGGTCCTTCAATCCGTCCAGCATGGGCTCGAACTGGTCCTGAAGACTGCCGTAGAACC
Organism: Desulfobaccales bacterium; assembly: GCA_052147455.1. Taxonomy (GTDB): domain Bacteria; phylum Desulfobacterota; class Desulfobaccia; order Desulfobaccales; family 0-14-0-80-60-11; genus JAPLJC01. The sequence goes on from JBKQKO010000083.1 coordinate 5,695, forward strand.
GCCGCCATTCCTCCTGGAATTGGGGGAGATGCTCCGACTCCATGCGCGTCTTCTGGCCAGTCTTGGCCTCCATGGCCCGCTGCATCTGGTTGGCGCCCTGGGAGACCCTGGCCTTGAGCTGCTGCACCGCATTATTGCGGATCTGCAGGAACTGCTGCAATAGCTGCTCCAGTTCCCCCTTAAGGCGGGCCATCTCCGCTTTTTGCGCCGCCACCAGCATCAGCCCGGCCAGGGCCCGGTTCAGGCGTTGGTCCCCTTCCCCATTCCGGGGCAGGCCGATATTGCGCAAAAAGACTTCCTTAATGGCGACTCTGGCCGATTCCTGGGCCTGGGGGGGCAGGTCCTTGAGCTCCGCGGCCAAATCGTCTTCCCCCTTGAGAAACTTTACCGCCAGTTGGCGGCCCTGTTCCTGATATTGCGCCGCGGCCATCTCCTCCGGAGAGGCCTTACCGTAGCGCTCGGCCTTTTCCAGGGCCAATTCCAAGGCGCTCTTAATTTCCGCCACCGCTGGCTCGCTTTCTCTCACCGCCGCAGAATCTTAGCAGGTGCGTTTACTTGAATTTTTTGTGGAAGACGCGGTTTCGGGCTTCGGGGCCGCTTCGGCTTTCTTGGACCCTTCCTTAGACGCTTCCTGGGGCGCTTCCTTGGGCTTGGTCGGCTCTCCGGAAGCGGCCGCGTCTTTGGCTCCCTGGGAAGAATCGCCGGGAGCCGCGGCGTTGCTGCGGTTGCCCGCGTAATCAGTCACGTACCAACCGCTGCCCTTCAGATGGAAGGCGCAGGAACTGATGAGTTTACTGAGCGCCCCGCCGCAGGCCGGGCAGGATTTAAGGGGCGCATCGGAAAACTTCTGCCATTTTTCCAGCTCCTGCCCGCAGGCGGCGCATTTATACTCGTAAATTGGCATACTGCCAACCTCCTTACCTAATCTAGATATAATAACCCATTACCGGAGTTAGTTCGAGAAAATTCAAGGGCGCCAGGATTTTTTGGGTCAGGTGGTGCACCCGGGCCTCTTCCTGGGCCTGTTCCGCTCCGCAAGTCTCGAAGAGCGCCAGAAACTGGCTGAAACGGATGACGTGCACCAGTTCATGAGTAATGATATAGAGCAACAGAGGGAACAGGGAGAGGTGCGGGCTGGCTTTCAGGGTCTTGAGGATATTGTGATCCTGCAGACAGACCCGGTAGAAATCGAACCCTGCCGACTGCAGCGAGGAATTTTGGGGGCAGCCCTGGTATTTGGCCACCAGGGCGTGGGCATGGGGGGAAATCTCCTCCCGGCTCAAGCCCTCCAGGGTGAGAATGTCGTAGCGGGCCCGCCGCCAGTGGGCCGGACTAAGCTTGAAAAAGTTGGAGGTCACCTCTTCAGCGATTACCGCCGCCTCTTTCAGGAGCTCTTTATGCTGCGGATGGAAATGGCCCTGGCCCATGCACTAACTTCCTTAACGTGTTAATATAGCATATTAAACTATCATTGTCAACTACAAGGTGCCCTTCTTTTTCCCGGTTTCAGGTTTTTGTTTGGCGGCCTGACCTAAAACTTAAGACGGAAAACGCGAAACGGAATTATGAAGCTCCCCCGGCAACTGCAGTCACTGGCGCGGATGCTGGCCTACATGCTGGGCCACCACCCCGACGAGTTCGGCCTGGTGCTCACGGAGGACGGCTTTATCCCCCTCAAGGAACTCCACCAGGCCCTGAACCGCGAGCCGGGCTGGGGGTTCGTCCGGCGCCATCACCTGGACCAGGTGATCTCCCTGATGCAGCCCCCCGCCTTTGCGGTGGAGGGGGAGCGTATCCGCGGTCTTCAGCCCGGGCCGCTGCCCCGGCGCCGCCCGGGGCTGCCGCCCCCACCTCTGCTTTACCTGGCCATTACTCCCAAGGTGCACGAGCACGTCTGGCAGGAGGGCCTCAAGGCGGCCGCCGGCCGGGAGCTCCTGCTGGCCCGCACCCCGGATACCGCCTTGAAGCTGGGAAAGCCCCGCGCCCCCAAGCCGGTTCTGGTCACCATCCAGGCCCAGGCCGCGGCCCAGGCCGGGATAGCCTTTAGCGGATACGGGGAGGAGCTCTTTCTGGCCGCAGCCCTGCCCCGGGAATTTCTGCAACTGCCCCCGCCCCCGGCCCCGGAGAAAAAGCCGCCGCTCCCCCCAGCCGCGCCACCTTTACCCGTCACGCCGGGAAGCTTTCTGGTTGAATTTCCCCCGGCCCCCGGCCAACCGGCCCGGCGCTCTGACAAAAAAGACAAAAAAGGCAAAAAAAGGGAGCCCACCTGGAAGGCGGGGGCCCGCGCCCTGCGGAAAAATCGGCGCCGCCAACCGTAATCACCGCGGCCCCTGCTCAGTAGGGGCGGCAGTTACTGTAGGGTGGGCACTGCCCACCATTTCCTTAAAGTGGCACAGGCTTCCAGCCGGTGATTGGGTCGCCCCTACGGATTTTGCTTAAAAGAAAAGCCTCTTGCAAAAGTCATATTCGCTAGCGAAATCAACGTTATTGACTTGTTCCCTCCCCCTTGAGGGGGGAGGGTTGGGGAGGGGGTGGTGAAAGTAGTTAGGCATTATCCAACAGTCACCAACGTTTTACGCCCCCCTTTCCCCGCGGGGAGGGGGAAAAGTCGATTTAACCGGTTTAACCGGCCTTTCCAAGACCCTCAGAAGTTTTCGGTTTTCCGTTGGCGGTTTTCGGTTAAAATAGACCCGGGCGGTCCTGGCGACGACTGGGGCCCCTGAGAAGGGAGATGCTTCTTGTCACTATTAAAAATTATGGTGCTGGCCTTGGTCCAGGGAGCCGCCGAACTGCTGCCGGTTTCCAGTTCAGCCCACGTCATCGTGGCCGAGAAACTGATGCGGCTCGATCCCACCAGCCCGGAAATGACCCTGCTCCTGGTCATGTTGCACACCGGCACGATGGTGGCGGTGATTCTCTATTTCTGGAGGGCCTGGAAGGAAAACTATTTCTCTTCAGGTCGGGTATTCCGGAATTTTGCCGGGCGGGTGGCCGTGGCCACCGTATTGACCGGCATCGTCGGCCTGTCCCTGAAGTTTCTGATCGAGAAATTCGCCCTCAAGGGCACTCCCCATGCCGAGATCGAACTCATTTTTGGGAACCTCTACCTGATTGGCATCTCCCTGGCGGCAGTGGGTTTTTTGATCATCTATGCCGGGATTAGGGCCGAGCGCCGGGACCGCCCCCAAAAACCGGGTTTGCAAGGATCATCCCTGATCGGCGTCATTCAGGGCGTCTGCCTTCCCTTTCGGGGCTTTTCCCGTTCCGGCGCCACCATTTCCCTGGGGCTGCTGCTGGGGATTACCAAGGAAAGGGCCGAGGAGTTCAGCTTCGCCCTGGCCGTGGTTCTGACCCCGCCGGTCATTGCCCGGGAGGTCTGGAGATTGTTGAAGGCCCAGACCTCTCCCTTGACCCACGCCGCCGTCCTGGCCCTCTTTCTTCCCAGTCTCCTGGGCATGGTCCTCAGTTGTCTCTCCGGGCTGCTGGCCCTTAAGTGGCTGTCCCGCTGGCTGGAACAGGGCCGTTGGTACTTCTTCGGGATTTACTGTCTTTTGGCCTCTGCCGCGGTCCTGCTGCTCCACAAGCTGGGGTTTTAGAACCGATTTTAGAACCTGATTTCACTGTCATCCTGGACGAACTGAAGGATCTCCGGTCACTACAAATACGAGATTCTTCCCTTCGCTCCTGATGACCTGCCTCAAGGCAACAGTTACTGCCTATAGAGCCTCTGCCGCTCTGCCCGTTGGCTCGAACCGCGGTTCACCCTGGCAAATCTCCCTCACCCCACCTGGAAACCCCCAGTCCGAAACCGGCGCTAAAAAATGCTTGACAGAGATACTGATTGGGATTAAAAAAGTCGGGAGCAAAAGAAAACCTTCACAAGTTAAAACCCCACGGAATCGATCATGCTGGAGATCAAACGTCCTGTCAGCTCCCCTTTAAGCCCCGAGCAGGTATCCGCCATCCAGGAAACCCTGGCCCGGCATAAGGCCGTCAAAGGCGGATTGTTGCCGGCGCTGCACGAGGTGCAAGGATTGTGCGGCAACTGGCTGCCCATGGAGGCCCTGCAACTGGTCTCCCAGGGTATGGATATTCCATATCCTTACCTCTACGGGGTTATCAGCTTCTACACCATGTTCTCGCCCACCCCCAGGGGTAAATATCTGATTCGCATGTGCGAATCCCCACCCTGCCATATCTGGGGGGCGGACGACCTCCTGGAGGGGCTCCAGGCCGAATTGGGGATTAAGGTGGGGGAAACCACCGGGGACGGTCTTTTCACCCTGGAAGCCACCGCCTGCCTGGGAGTCTGCGAGGTCTCGCCGGCCATGCAGATCAATGAGGTGGTCTTCGGCCGCCTCACTCCGGAGCGCCTGAAAAACATTATTGCCGACTACCGGGCCGGCAAGACGGTGGACTATAAGACCTTGCCCCGCACCACCAACCCCCTGAGCGATTATCCGGTCAGCGGCGATGAGCTGGTGCTCCTGGCCAACGTAGACCGGATTGACCCCCTCAGCCTGGACGCCTACCTGGAACAGGGCGGCTATGAAGCTCTGAAAAAGGCCCTGGCCATGAGCCAGGAGGAGGTGGTCAACACCGTCAAAGACTCGGGGCTGCGGGGCCGGGGCGGCGCCGGCTTCCCCACCGGCCTCAAGTGGTCCTTCACCCGGCCCAATCCCAATTCTCCCAAGTACATCGTCTGCAACGCCGATGAAGGGGAGCCGGGGACCATCAAGGACCGCTATCTCATGGAAGGCGACCCCCACCGGGTCCTGGAGGGCATGGCCATCGCCGGCTATGCGGTGGGGGCCAGCGGCGGTTATATCTACGTGCGCGGCGAATATTATCTCAGCATGTACCGCCTCAATAAGGCCATCGAAGACGCCACGGCCAGGAATCTCCTGGGCGACCACATTCTGGGCAGCCCCTTCTCCTTCCACATCCAGGTGCAGACCGGCGGCGGCTCTTACGTGTGCGGCGAAGAAACCGCACTCATCGAATCCATCGAAGGCGAAAGGGGCAATCCCCGGGTCAAACCGCCCTTCCCAGGCGTCGTCGGCGTGTGGGACAAGCCCACCATCGTCAACAACGTCGAGTCCCTGGCCAGCGTGCCGTCCATCGTGATGCACGGCTCCGAATGGTATAAGTCCAAAGGCACCGAAGACGCCAGGGGCACCAAGATCTTTCAGGTGGTAGGCCACGTCCAAAAACCCGGCATCGTGGAGGCCAACCTGGGGATGACGGTGCGGCAGTTGATCGACAAGTACGGCGGCGGGGTGCGTGAGGGTCGCAAATACAAGGCTTGCCAGACCGGCGGCTCCTCTTTCGGCTTCTTCCTGGACGAACAACTGGACACCCCCATGGAATACAAGGCCATGGCCGTGGCCGAAGGGGCCCTGGGCTCCGGCACCATGTTGGTCATGGACGACACCACCTGCGTCGTGGACGTGGTGAGGTCGATCCTCTACTTCTTCCAGCACGAGTCTTGCGGCTTCTGCCTGCCTTGCCGCCGCGGCACCCGGGTGCTTTACGAATTGATCTCCAAGGTGGCCGCTGGCCGGGGCGCCCGGGCCGACCTGGACCGGATGATCAGCCTTAGCCAGATTATGGTGGATTCCTCCAACTGCGCCCTGGGTATGAGCCCGTACTTCTTCATCAAGACCACCATCGAGCGCTTCGCCGACGAATACCAGGCCCACCTGGACGGCAAATGCCCCCTGGGGGTCTGCAAGGGAGAGGCCCATCATTAATAACTAATGTCGGCGCTGCGCAACCCGCCTCTACCGCAGATTACCATCCGGAAGACATCTTGAAAGTTCGAGAGGCGATTAGGATAATCGAAGCAGATGGTTGGTATTTGATTAAAGCCCGGATACCGGGAAGCCATAGGCAATATAAACATCCCACAAAATCGGGACGTGTCACCATTGCCGGTCATCTTAAGGATGATTTAAGTCCAGGAACGCTTAACAGCATTTTAAAGCAAGCCGGATTGAAAATAAGGGAGTAACTATTCCCATGGAACGCTTCTTAATAATAGTTGAAAAAGCCAATGGCAATTATTCGGCTTATTGCCCAGACCTTCCCGGATGTGTCGCCACCGGGAAAACCAGGAAAGAAGTATTGGAGCGGATGAAGGAAGCCATCAAGCTCCATCTGGAAGGGATGAAGGAAGATAAGATCTCAGTACCCCAGATGAAGAGTTTTGCTGAATACATCTCTTTGGAACTGTAGCCCACCTGGACGGCACGAGCCCCCTGGGGGTCTGCAAGGCGAAAGAGCACGCACATTAGGTTCTGGCCAGACCACCACTTAAGCAAAGGCGAGACGTATGTTGCTCAACTACCTGCCGGTATTGATTTACATGCTCATCTGCATCGGGCTGATCGGGGTGATCGTGCTCTTGTCCGAACTGCTGGGCAAAAAGAAGCACTTCCCAACCAAAGACCTGCCCTATGAATGCGGCATGGACCCCATCGGCGACGCCCGCAGCCGCTACACGGTGCGCTTCTACGTCATCGCCATGTTCTTCATCGTCTTCGACATCGAGGCCATCTTTCTCTACCCCTGGGCAGTGATCTTCAAGTCCCTGGGGTGGTTCGGCTTCTGGGAGATGCTGGTCTTTATCGCTTTCTTGGTGGTGGGCCTGGTTTACGTATGGGGCAAGGGCGCCCTGGAATGGGAATGAGAAGTTCTGAGTTTCGAGTTTCGAGTTTCGAGTTATTGGTAATGGATTTGCGGCTGCGATAGGTTCGATGGCCGGCCAACCCGAAACCAAAAACCAAAAACGGTCTTTTGGAGCCTGGAATGGGTATCGAAGAGCACCTCGGGTATAACGTTTTGACCACCACCCTGGAGAAGCTAGTGGACTGGGGCCGCAAGAACAGCCTGTGGCCCGCCACCTTCGGGCTGGCCTGCTGCGCCATCGAGATGATCTGCACCGCGGCCAACCGCTACGACATCGCCCGCTTCGGCATGGAGGCCTTCAGGGCCAGTCCCCGCCAGGCCGACCTGATCATCATCGCCGGCACGGTGTGCAAGAAGATGATGCCGGCCATCCAGCGGGTCTATGACCAGATGAGCGAGCCCAAGTGGGTGATCGCCATGGGGGCCTGCGCCACCTCCGGCGGTATCTTCGACTCCTACGCGGTGGTCCAGGGCATCGACCAATACCTGCCGGTGGACGTTTATGTCCCCGGTTGCCCGCCACGCCCCGAAGGTCTCCTGTACGGCATTCTGAAACTCCATGAAAGGATCATCAAAGATCCATTCCTGACCGCACAGTACCAGGAACGCCTGCAAGCCCGGCGGGAGGAGGCCGCATGAGCGCCGCGGTTAATCTGCTCCAGGCGAAGTTCCCCGATGAGCTGCTGGAGGTGGTGGAGTTCCGGGGAGAGACCACCAGCGTGGTCAAGCCGGGACGCCTGGTGGACATCTGCCTGGCCCTGCGGGATGACCCGGAGACCTCCTTCCGGTATCTCTCCATGATCGCCGGCATGGACTACCTGCCCCAAAGCCCCCGCTTCGGGCTGGTCTATAACCTTTATTCCCACGAGAATCACAACCGCATCACTTTAAAGACCCTGCTGACCGATGACGCCGCCCCGCTGGCCGACTCGGTGACTCCGGTGTGGTCTACGGCCAACTGGCACGAGCGGGAAATCTACGACATGATGGGGATTCGCTTCCAAGGCCATCCGGATCTGCGGCGCATCCTCATGCCCTCCGACTGGGTGGGACATCCTCAACGCAAGGATTACCCCTTAAGAGGGCTGTAGCGCCGCCGCCCCCGGCGGCGTCCTGGGCACGGCATGCTGTGGCCCAATGATAGATGATTTTTTGCACCAGAAAACGGCTCCTCGAACCCCCCTTTGAAAAAGGGGGGCTTAAAGCGGGAACTCAATATGAATCAAGCTCAAACCATGCCGCGCACCGAAACCATGCAGCTCAACGTGGGGCCCTCGCACCCCAGCACCCATGGAGTGCTGCGGGTCCTGGTAGAGCTGGACGGCGAGCTCATCGTCAAGGCCGACCCGGATATCGGCTACCTGCATCGGGGCATAGAGAAGATGTGCGAGTACCGCACCTATCACAAGTGCATGCCCCTGATGAATCGACTGGACTATCTGGCCGGGGAGGTCAACAACTTCGGTTTTTGCCTGGCGGTGGAAAAGCTCCTGGGGGTGGAAGTCCCCAAGCGGGCCCAGTATATCCGGGTGATGCTGGCGGAGTTGACCCGCATCGCCTCCCACCTCTTTTGGCTGGGGACCCACTGCCACGACCTGGGGGCCATGACCCCACTATTCTACGCCTTCCGGGAGCGGGAACAGATCATGGACCTGTGCGAGATGGTCTCCGGGGCCCGGATGTTCCCGCTGTATTGCCGTATCGGCGGCCTGGCCGCGGACCTGCCCGAAGGGTTCCTCCCCCTGGTCGCCAACTTCGGCCAGGCCTTCCCGAAACGCTGGCAGGATTACGACAACCTCCTCACCCAAAACCAGATCTGGAAAGAACGCACCATCGGGGTAGGGGTCATGTCCAGAGAGGAGGTCCTGGATTGGGGCTGGTCCGGCCCCATGGCCCGGGGCTCCGGGGTCGATTGGGACCTGCGCCGGGATAACCCTTACTCCAGTTACCAGGAATTCGAATTCGAAGTGCCACTGGGGAAAAACGGTGACACCTACGACCGTTATCTGGTGCGGATGCGGGAGATGCTCCAGAGCGCCCGCATCGTCCGGCAAGCGGTGGAAAAGATCCAGCAGACCGAGCCCGGGGACATCAAGTGCGCCGACCCCAGGGTGAGCCTGCCGCCCAAAGAACGGGTCTATAACGAGATCGAGGCCCTGATCCACCACTTCCTCATTATCCAGGACGGCATCCGTCCCCCGGTGGGGGAAGTCTACCAGTGCATCGAGGCCCCCAAGGGGGAGATGGGCTTTTACATCGTCAGCGACGGCGGCCCCAAGCCCTTCCGGGTCAAGGTCCGGGGGCCCAGCTTCATCAACCTGTCGCCCTGCGACAAGCTGGCTAAAGGAAGACTGCTGGCGGACCTGATCGCTTTGATCGGCACCATGGACATCGTCCTGGCCGACGTGGACCGCTAAAGCGGGTGGGCTTGAGCCCGCCCATGGGTGGAGGCAGGATTCGGCTGCAACCCGAAAATATGGCCTTTCGCCGCGGTAAGATCATTCTGGGTATGGCGCTGGCTTTGCTGCTGGCGGGGAGTGGGCCGGTTTTCGGCCAGGCCACCAAGACCTTTACCGGCAACATCTCGGAGATCGCCAAGGGATCCGAGCTGGATATCGATAAGAGGGATATTTTTTACACCTTGCGACTGGCGGAACACCCCGGGATTCTGTTCCGCCTTACCCCTGAGGAAGCGGTTAGGTCCGGGGTGATCGAGGCGACGGGGAACACTGTGGTGCTAACTCCCAGGATGAGCAAGGGGCTGGGCTGGAAGGTAAAGTTGGCTTGCGAGGCTCAATATACCGGGGGGTCCGCATCCCCCACCTACCGGGTGCTCGCCGTGGAGCGGCTGGAGAATTGATGGGCAAGAGGGTATTTAGCCTAGCCCTGCTTCTTGTTAAGGGCTGGAAAGTAAAGTTGGCGGTGGCATCCGACGCAGAGGATCAGGAACTGACGGAGTACCGGGGCAAATCATAGGCAAGATGGCCCGATAATTAAAGAATTGGCGGCCTCGCCCGCCAGACCCGCTCAGGCTGAAGGCTGCCGGCTGGCAGCCCGCGGCTCACACGCAGGATTATACAGGATCGACTTATGGTGAATCTGACCATCGACGGCCGGGCGCTTCAGGCCAAAAAAGGCTCCACCATTCTGGAAGCGGCCCAGGAGCACGGGATCTTCATTCCCACCCTTTGTTACCATCAGGCCCTGCACCCCATCGGCTCCTGCCGCGTCTGCGTGGTGGAAGTGAAACCCGGACCGCCCCGGCCCCTGCCGGCCTGCGCCACCTATGTCAACGAAGGCATGGAAGTCACCACCACCTCCCCCAAGCTGGAGGCCATCAGGAATGAGCTGCTGCAACTGGTCCTGATCAACCACGCGCTGGAGTGCCCCATCTGCGACAAGGGCGGCGAGTGCGAGCTCCAGAATCTGACCCACGCCCTGGCCATCGAGAAAGTGGACCTGGAGGCGGTGAAACTCCCTCTCCGCTTCGACTACGAGTCCAATTTCGTGGAACGCCACCAGGACCGCTGCGTCACCTGCGGCCGCTGCGTGCGCATCTGCAAGGAGCGGGTGGGCGCCTGGTCCTGGAACTTCGCGCAGCGGGGCTACTTTACCCAACTCTCCAGCGGGGAGCTGCCCCTGGACTGCGAATTCTGCGGCTCCTGCATCGACATCTGTCCGGTGGGGGCCTTGATCAACAAGCAGTGGAAATACCGGGCCCGGGCCTGGGAGGTGGACAAGACCGAGGTGGCCTGCCCCTTCTGCGGCGGCGGCTGCTATTACCAGGTGCACACCAAAGACCAGCGCATCCTGAGGGTGCGCAACGAAGACAGCGTGCTCCTTTGCGGCCGGGGGCGCTTCGGCTGGCCGGTGGTGGAATCGCCGGACCGGCTGAAGACCCCGTTAATCAGGGAAAATGGCAGCTTTAGGCCAGCCTCCTGGGAGGAGGCGCTTAACCTGGTGGCCGCCAAATTCAAGGAGGCGGTGGAGGCCGGCGGGCCTGAGGCCATCTACGGGGTGGGGTCGCCCCGGGCCACCAATGAGGCCAACTACCTCTTTCAGAAATTCTTTCGGGCCGGCCTGGGCACCAACCACCTGGACTCACCGGCCCGGCTCACCTACGTGCGGGCCCTGAAGGGCATTGCCGCGGTCTTTGGCCTGCCCAAGGTTGCCGGGGTGGAAATTGCCCCGGACAAGCCAGGGCCATATCGGTCGCCCTTCAGCCTCACCCCCGAGGCCCAGGTAAGCGGCTTTCCTGCGGTGCTGGGCAAGTTGGCGGATCTGCCCAAGGCCGACCTGGTACTGGTGCTGGGCGCCGATCTCACCCCGGAGCTGCCGCCCCTGGGCTGGAAGCTCCACGAAGCCAAGGAGAAGGATGGCTTCCAACTGGTGGTGGCCAACAACCGCCGGACCAAGTTCGATCGTTACGCCACCCTGTCGCTGCGCTATAAGCCGGGGAGCGAACGGCTTCTCATCGCTGGGCTGATCAAGGCCTTGCTCACCGCCAACCCCGACTTGACCCCGGCGCTGGAGGCCACCGGCCTCGACGAGATCAGGGAGAGCCTTAAAAAGCTCACTCTGAAAGACGTGGCCGCCAAGACGGGCGTGGATGAGAGTCTCGTTAAGGAAGCGGCGGCCCTGCTGGCCGGGGCCCAGGCCCCAGCCATCATCTTCGGCGCCGAACTCAGCGGACAGGATAAGGGCCTGCAAAACGCCGTGGCCCTGGCCGATCTATTTCTCTTAATTGGCAAACCCGGCATTCCCGGCAGCGCCCTCTATCCGGTGGCAGAGAAAAATAACAGCCGGGGAGTGTGCGAGGTCGGGGTCCTGCCGGACCGTCTGCCCGGCTATCTCCCCCTGGATGCCGATACCGCCGAAATTTTCTGGGGCAAGAATCCGCCGTGCCGCGAACCCGGCCCCACCCTGGAAGAACTCCTTGACCTCCTGGAGAAGGGAGAGGGGGGAGTGGCGCCTCAGGCCCTCTATCTTCTGGGAGGCGATCTGCTGCGGACCCTGCCGCATCGGAGTCGAGTCGCCAAACTCTTAAAAAAGATTCCCTTTATCGTGGTGCAGGATGCCTTCCTCACCGATACCGCCCAACTGGCCCAGGTGGTATTGCCCGTGGCCATCCATGCCGAGCAGGAAGGCACTTTCATCAGCAGCACCGGGCAACTGGGGCTGCTGTCCCAGGTCCTGCCCGCCAACGGGGTGCGGCCCGACTGGCAAATCATCAGCCAGCTTGGGGTTAAGATGGGCTTTGCCATGAAACACGGCAGCCCCAAGGAGATCTTCCGGGAACTGGCCCAGAAGATGCCCCTATGGGCCGGCTTGACCCCCAGGCTCAGCACCCCCAGCCCGGATTTTAAGAAGGACCTGAAGGGCAAGTTCGTGCCCTTCGAGACGGACCTCAGCCTGCCGGGGCGCCGGCCCTTCACCCTGGTGGTGGGAAAATCCCTGCAGCACTCCGGCTCCTATACCACGCATCACCCCTGCGGCACCCTGGCGGTTACTCCCGGGGCCCGTCTGAAGATCAACCCGGAAGACGCCGCCGCCCTGGGTCTGGCGGAAGGCAAGGCCGCCAGGGTCATCTCCTCCCAGGGTGAGGTGAGTGCGCCCGTCACCCTGGCCCGGGACCTGCCAGCTGGCCTGGTTTTGCTGCCGGAACATTTTGCCGTCCCCGCGGCCCAAGATTTGACCCTTAACTCCAACCTGGTGCGTGTGACCATCCAAAAAGGTTGAGAAGATGAATCTGCCCCTGTTGATATTACTTACAATCGTCAAAATCGGCGTGGTGATGGGAGTCCTGCTCACCTGCGTGGCCTATGCAGTCCTGATGGAGCGCAAGGTTTTAGGCTTCATCCAACTGCGCTACGGCCCCAACCGGGTGGGCCCCTGGGGACTGCTGCAGCCGGTGGCGGACCTGCTCAAGCTGCTGTTCAAGGAGGATTTCACCCCTCCCGGGGCCAACCGGGTTCTGTTCATCATGGCCCCCATCCTCACCGCAGGCACCGCCTTCCTGCCCTTTGCCGCCATCCCCTTCGCCAATACCATTTTACCCCCGGAGATCTCGCTGTTCGGGCACAAGGTGAACCTCACCGCGGCGGCCCTGAACCAGGGGGTGATCGCCGACGTCAACGTGGGGCTGCTCTACATCTTTGCCGTCTCTTCCCTGGCGGTGTACGGCGCGGTGTTGGGCGGCTGGGCCTCGAACAACAAATATTCCCTGCTGGGAGCGCTACGCCTCTGCGCCCAGATGGTCAGCTACGAACTGGCCCTGGGGCTCTCGGTCATCGGGGTGCTGATGCTGACCGGCAGCCTGAGCATGGTGAAGATCGTCGAAGCCCAGAAGTGCGTGCCCTTCATCGTCTACCAGCCCCTGGGATTTCTGATCTTCCTGACTGCCGCCTTCGCCGAATGCGCCCGCACCCCCTTTGACCTGATTGAGTGCGAAAACGAGCTGGTGGCCGGGTTTCAGACGGAATACAGCTCCATGAAGTGGGCCCTCTTTATGATGGGGGAATACACCCACATTATCGTAGCCTCGGCCCTAATCGTGACCCTGTTCCTGGGCGGCTGGCAAGGCCCGGTGTTGCCTCCGGTGATCTGGTTTATGTTGAAGACCTTTGTGGTAATCTTCTTCTTTATCTGGGTGCGGGGGACCTTCCCCCGCTTCCGTTTCGACCAGCTCATGCGCTTAGGCTGGAAGGTGCTCGTGCCCCTGTGTTTGGCGAACATCGCAATCACTGGCGCGTTAATCTTATTTCTCAAGGGTTAGCCCATGATTATGCCATTGCTCAAGGGATTGGCCACCACCCTGCGGATGGTGTTTACCAGGCCCATCACCCAACAGTATCCCGAAGAGAAGCGGCCGATGTCCCCCCGCTGGCGGGGGTACCCGCAACTGACCGTCGATCCCGATGGCCGGCGCCGCTGCGTAGCCTGCACCCTGTGCATGGTGGTCTGCCCCTCCAATGCCATCCGGGGCATTGTCGCCGCCGAAGGCCCGGAGCACGAGAAGTACCCGGTGCAGTTCACCATTGACCTGCAGCGCTGCATCTTTTGCGGGTTGTGCCAGGAGGCCTGCCCCAAGGGGGCCATCAAGCTGAACAACGCCTATGAGCTGGCCCAATACGATAAGAACGCCCTGATGCTCAACATTGACACGGCAACTCAGCCAGAGTCCAACTTGCGGCTGAAGGATTGGCTATAATGGAGGCCTGGGGGATGCAGATTCTGTTTTTCATCCTGGCCGCGGTGGCCCTGATCTCCGGCTGCCTGGTGGTCTTTCAACGCCACCCCTTGAGAAGCGCCCTCTGGCTCATCGTCAACCTGTTTGCGGTAGCCGGCATCTACCTGCTGGCCCATGCCGAGTTCATCGCCGCCATCCAGGTGATCGTTTACGCCGGGGCCATCATGGTCCTGTTCCTGTTCGTCATCATGCTTCTGAATCTGCGGCAGCCCGAGGCGGCCCCGGTAATTCCCTTTATCGGGCAGAAGCTTCTGGGCGCGGTCCTGGCCGGCTTCACCGGCCTGATCATGGTTTACGCTTTCCGCCAGGCCAGCCTGCCGGCGGGCAGGGAAGCGATACCGGGCCTGGGCAACACCGAATCCATTGCCCGCAGCCTGTTTACCGATTATCTGCTGCCCTTTGAGGTCACCTCGGTCCTGCTCCTGGTGGCCATCGTCGGCGCGGTGGTCCTGGCTAAAAGTAAGTTGAAGTGAGAATTAGGGGAGAATGCCCATGGTAGTGCCCTTGTCTCATTACCTGGCCCTGAGCGTGGCCCTGTTCGCCCTGGGAGTGATCGGGGTGATCATTCGGCGCAACGCCATCGTCATCTTAATGAGCATCGAGATGATGCTCAATGCCGTCAACCTGGCCTTTATCGGGTTTTCCGACTATTTCAAGGCGGTGGACGGACAGACGTTCGTGTTTTTCGTTTTGACCGTGGCCGCCGCGGAAGTGGCGGTGGGCCTGGCCCTGATTGTCGCCATCTTCCGCAACCGGGGCTCCATTTATGTCGACGACCTGAATATCCTCAGGTGGTGAGGCGATCCTCATGATGGATTATGTCTGGCTGATACCCCTGTTCCCCCTCATCGGCTTTTTGATCAACGGCCTGCTGGGGAAGAGATTGCCCAAGAACGTGGTGGGAACTATCGGCTCGCTGGCCGTGGGCCTGAGCTTCCTGCTCACCGTGGGCATCTTCCTGGAATTCTTGCAGCTGCCGCACGGGGACCGGGTGGTGGAAAAGACGATGTTCACCTGGATCTCCGCCGGCAGTTTCCAGGCCCAGGCGGCCTTCCTCATCGACCCCCTGTCCCTGGTGATGCTCCTGGTGGTTTCCGGGGTGAGCACCCTGATCCACATCTACTCCGTGGGTTACATGCACGACGACCCGGGGTTTTACCGCTACTTCGCCTATCTCAACCTCTTCGTCTTTAATATGCTCATCCTGGTGAGCGCCAATAATTTCCTGTTGATGTTCGTGGGTTGGGAAGGAGTGGGGCTCTGCTCCTACCTCTTGATCGGCTTTTGGTATGAGCGCCGCTCAGCCAGCGACGCGGGCAAAAAGGCCTTCGTGGTCAATCGCATCGGCGATTTCGGCTTCCTGCTGGGCATCTTCATCATCTTCTGGACCTTCGGCAGCCTCAATTTCCGGGAGGTCTTCGCGGCCGCCTCGCAGTATCCGGTGGGCTCCACGGTGATCACCGCCGCTACCCTCTGCCTGTTTTTGGGAGCCACCGGCAAGTCGGCCCAGATTCCTCTCTACGTCTGGCTGCCCGACGCCATGGAAGGCCCCACTCCGGTGTCCGCCCTGATCCACGCGGCTACCATGGTCACCGCCGGGGTCTATATGTTGGCCCGTTGCAGCGCCCTGTACGTGCTGGCCCCGGTCTCCATGACGGCGGTGGCGGTGGTGGGCATGCTGACCGCCTTTTTCGCCGCCACCATGGGCATGGCGCAATTCGACATCAAGCGCGTCCTGGCTTACTCCACCGTGAGCCAATTGGGATATATGGTCATGGCCTGCGGCGTGGGGGCCTTTGTCTCCGGTATCTTCCATCTGATGACCCACGCCTTTTTCAAGGCCCTCCTCTTCCTGGGGTCCGGCTCGGTAATCCATGGCATGCACGGCCAACAGGATATGCGCCACATGGGCGGCCTCAAGAAATACATGCCCATCACCTATTGGACCTTCATGGTTGCCACCCTGGCCATTTCCGGCATCTTCCCCTTCGCCGGCTTCTTCAGCAAGGATGAAATCCTCTTTAACTCCCTGGTGGACGGCCACTTCCTCTATTGGGGCATCGCTACCGTGGCCGCCTTAATCACCGCCTTCTATATGTTCCGGGCGGTGTTCATGACCTTCCATGGCAAGGAAAAGTTTGACCACCATAAGGTCCACCCCCATGAAGCGCCCTGGACCATGGCGGCGCCGCTGATAATCCTGGCGGTCCTGTCGGCGGTAGGCGGTTTTGTGGGCTTCCCCATCATCGAAGGGGCCCATAAGTTCAAAGAGTTCCTGGCTCCGTCCATCGCCGCCCTGCACCCGGAGGCGCACCACCCCATGTCCTTCGAAATCTTCATGATGGCCTTCAGCATGAGCGTCGCCGGCGTGGGCATCTTCATCGCCTACAGGTGCTACATCAAAAATCCGGACCTGCCGACCCGGGTGGTGGCGAAATTTCCGGTGCTCTACGAATACATCTATCACAAATATTTTGTGGATGAGTTTTATGACGCCGCGGTGGTTGAGCCGGTCAAGGAGGGCTCCGACTTCCTGTGGCATGAGGTGGATGAAA
Source organism: Desulfobaccales bacterium (assembly GCA_052147455.1). GTDB lineage: Bacteria > Desulfobacterota > Desulfobaccia > Desulfobaccales > 0-14-0-80-60-11 > JAPLJC01. The sequence goes on from JBKQKO010000083.1 coordinate 22,189, forward strand.
AGGTGGTGGACGGCGCGGTGAACGGCAGCGCCAGCACCGTCCTCTGGATCAGCGCCCATATCCGCAAGTTGGAAACCGGCTTCGTACAAACCTATGCCCTGGCCATCCTCCTGGGGGTGGTGGTTATCGCGGGCTATCTCATCGGACGTTAACCTGAGGGTGGCTCAATGCATCTACCAATTCTCTCCATCCTGATCTTCCTCCCCATCCTGGGGGTGGTGTTGCTGCTGTTGCTGGACCGGAAGAACCACCAGGTCCTCAAAGGCGCCACCTTGGGGATATCCCTGTTGGAGTTGGTCTTCTCCCTGCCCCTGTGGTTCGGCTTCGACAACGGCACCGCCGCCATGCAGTTCGTGGAGCGCCACAATTGGGTCCCCAGTTACGGCGTCAGCTATTACCTCGGGGTGGATGGCTTCTCTCTGCTGCTCATCCTGCTCACCACCTTTATAACCCCGCTCTGCGTGCTGGCCACCTGGACCGACATCCAGACCCATGTCAAGGAGTTCATGATCTGCCTGCTGGCCCTGATGAGCGGCATGATCGGGGTGTTCGCCTCCCTGGACCTTTTCCTCTTCTACGTCTTCTGGGAAGTGATGCTGATCCCCATGTACCTGCTCATCGGCGTCTGGGGCAACCCGGCCCGGCGGGTCTATGCGGCCATCAAATTCTTCCTGTTCACCATGTTCGGCTCGCTGCTGATGCTGGTGGCCATTTTGGTTCTTTACTTCTATTACGGCAAGACCACCGGCGTCTATACCTTTGATCTGCTGAAGATCTACGGTCTGGCCATCCCCTTTCGCATGCAGTATTGGATGTTCCTGGCCTTTGGCCTGGCCTTCGCCATCAAGGTGCCCATGTTCCCCTTCCACACCTGGTTGCCCGACGCCCACACCGAAGCGCCCACGGTGGGTTCCGTCATCCTGGCCGC
>JBKQKO010000084.1:0-37155 GCA_052147455.1 Desulfobaccales bacterium
AAACTGGCCCTCACCGCTTGCATGCGTAAACTCGTGCTCATACTCAACGCCATGCTGAAAAACAATCAACCCTGGAATCAATTCGTCACCCAGGCACCTTGACTTGAAAGACAGTCGCTACGGGCCTCACTTTACTGAGGAAGGTTTCCGCACTTGGCTGATCCTCTTTGCAGGCGGATTCAGCGGAATGGTCGTAGCTCGTGATCTGATACAAACAAATGCCGAACCAGGCGCTACACCTGACCCGGCCGGGGATGTCGGTTTCTGGGACTTCGAAGCACACTCATGCGGGCCGGGCAGGTGAGCTAGGTCATTAGGCTGAGATCATGTGACCTCTGCTTGGGGAGAGGCCAAAAAGCAAAAAGACCGAATCGATGGAATCTCCCCCCCCACGCTCTTCCAGAACTCGACATGATTCCCTATTCTGAAAGGCACCCTAAACCAACATAAGGAAGCTTGGCTCGGTGCCAACTAACTTGCCACTAATTTGGACTTATCGGTGGAGTTGGGAAAATGGCAGATATGGTCTGGATAAGAGAGCCTTGCGGATCTGAGATCAGTTCTCCATTAAGGCAGGTAGCAACTACCTTGCAAATAGACCGCAACAGTTGTTACCGCAAAGTAAAAAACAGCATCCCCAGTCCTGATTGGAACTTTTGGGGGCCTGAAGCGCCAGAGTGGCAGGTCAGTTTTAATTGACAAAATTTGTGGCAGGTTTTACAATAATATCAATTTGGGCTAAGCCGGTATCCCCTTTGCCTTCGTCTGGGGTTAAGGGTCTTTCCTGCCCAGGTAACCCGGCTCTTGTGGGACAATGACGATCCCGGTTGGGTCTGGACGCCTTGGGGCATCACCGCCAGTTAGCCGCCTTCCGATATTCTAAATTAAGCGATCTAGAAGCGTGGGCTGCTTTAGCTACCGGCGAGCTCTTGGCAGCGCCGCATATTTAATTCATAAGGAGTACTTGGTGACGTACCCGTGTTGTCGAGGTTATATGCGAATATCTGCCCTCCTGCTGGCAACCGTCCTCGCAGTGTTGGTCGCCCGGCCAGGCTTTACGAACGACAAGTTCAGCGAAGTGGTGGCAGCCCCAACCGCGCCAAACAACCCCGCCGCCCCGGCGGCTCCGGCTATCCCGGTTACCCCGGCAACTCCGCCGGCTTCAACCCCGCCGCCGGCTCCCCCCGCGGCCAAGGCCATCGCTCCCGCCAACCCCGCCAAGACTAAGGCAGCGCCGGTTGCCGTGAAAAAGGCGCCGGCCCCCGAAGTTGCGGCTCCCAAGGCCACTTACCTCGCCGGCGAGAACCCCGAGTATGCGAAACGGTGCGGCTGGCCGGTGGCCTTCCCGCCGCCGCTGCCGGGTTCCATCTTGCCGCAGAAGCGCATTGTCGCCTACTACGGTAACCCGCTTTCCAAGCGGATGGGGGCGCTGGGTGAATGGCAGAAGGACGAAATGCTGCGGCGGTTGCAGGGTGAAGTAGCCAAATGGGAAAAGGCGGATCCGTCGTTGCCGGTGCAGCCCGCGCTGCACCTCATCGCGGTGGTGGCCCAGGGAGAACCGGGCAAGGCCGGCAAGTACCGGATGGTGATGCCGGACAAGGTCGTCAACGAAGTTTACGGCTGGGCCAAAGAGGCGAACGCCCTTCTCTTCCTCGACATTCAGACCGGCCATGACAACATCCGCACCATCCTGCCGCGCTTCGAGTGGATGCTGAAGAATCCGGACGTGCACCTGGGGATGGATCCGGAGTTTAACCTGATCAAGAGCGGCAGGAAGCCGGGGACCAAGATCGGCACCTATGACGCGGCGGACATCAACTATGCCTCCGGCTACCTGGAGGAACTGGTGAGAAAGTATAATCTGCCGCCCAAGGTGCTCATCGTGCACCGCTTCACCCGCAACATGGTCACCAATGCCGAGAGGATCGTGCTCCGGCCCGAGGTGCAGATCGTCATGAACATGGACGGCTGGGGCCCCCCCTCGCTAAAAAGGGATTCGTTTAAGGATTACATCGTTGCCGAGCCGGTGCAGTATGTTGGCTTCAAGCTCTTCTATCACAACGACATCAAGAAAGGCGACGCACTGATGACGCCCCAGGAGCTGCTAAGGCTGAACCCCAAGCCCCTTTACATCCAATACCAGTAATACCGCGCCGAAGGAAACGCCCAGAACTTGACTCCCTGGCACTCCGAAAGTATCTTGTCGCCCGGTCCCCTTGATGCAGATTATCCACCAGCGGCGCAGCATCATGCCGGGGCAGTCGGAGAACCCCTGGTTTCGCCTTCCCCGGCGCCATCTGGGGGGAGATCAGCCGCATTCGCGGCTGGCTGGTTGGAGCTTTCCTATAAGCCTTTTCCCACTCTTGGTTCGCTGCTCGATTGATCTTCCCTTTCCCTTTCCGGGTGGTTAAAATCTTGAGGGAATGAAGATGGGCAGGACCGGGAAGGCCTTCCAAATGGATATGACAGAAAGAGGGGACCCCGCTAACCAGGTGGCCGCCTCGGCAGAGCGGCGAGTCCCTTGGATCCAACGTCTGAGGTGGGCGTTGGGTATCCTGCGGGCTTACCGGGCGAGCAATCTGGAGAATGCCGACGGGCAAATAATTTTTCACCAAAAATTATCTGCCATTATCAAGACTACCCTGGGACCTGACCTGAGCCGCTTGAGGTTGCTGGAAATAGGGTGCGGGCAGCGGGCCAGCCAAACCATCCTGTTCTCCGCTGACGGCCTGGAGACCACGGGCATTGACGTGGAAGTCCCTACCTTCAGGATGACCCTCGGAAGTCTTCTCCAGATGCTAAGGGCAAACGGCTGGGAGCGGGGGCTCAAGTCTATTTTCCGGCACTGGCTCTTCGACGGCCAATTTTTTCGCAGACTCTCTTGCCAATACGACAAACCCCTTCCCCTGGACCGGGCGGATGTGCGCCTGATGAGCGCGACCCATATGAAGTTTCCGGATGATTATTTCAATTTCATTTTCTCTTCCCTGGTATTTGAGCATATTGACGATTTGCCCGCGGCCGTCCGGGAGGTTAACCGGGTCCTTAAACCCCAGGGGCGAGCCTGGATTAATATCCACCTCTTCCCGAGTCTTTCCGGCGGGCATAACCCGGAGTGGACAGATGCCCGCAGGCCTGCCCATCCTCGGGTGCCTCCCTGGGATCACTTGCTGGATAACCGATATCCTGCCCATACCCATTTGAACAGACTACGCTTGACGGATTACCGAAAAATATTCAATACTTATTTGGAAGTGCTGGAGGACAGCCCGGTAATGGAAATGGCCGGGGAATTGTCCCCCGGATTGGAGGAAATCCTGGTGGCGAAGGGCTATACCCGGGAAGATTTGCTTACCCGGGAGGTCGCTTTCTTGTGCCGGAAAAAGTGATAATTTTTGGGTAGCGGCGGACCCCGGTATCCGCCCTGGTTTCACGAGGGAGGAGATTTAAAGATGGAATCCAAGATTGGGTTTATGGGGTTGGGCATCATGGGCGCCTCCATGGCTGCCCGTATCCTCAAGGCCGATTACCCCCTGCTGGTCTATAACCGCACTGCCGCCAAAGCCGAACCCCTGGCGCAATTGGGGGCCGAGATCGCCTCCAGCCCCCGGGCCCTGGCCAAGAAGGCGGAGATCATCATCGCCATGGTCACCGGGCCCGAGGCCCTTTATGAGCTGCTTTGGGGAGAAGAGGGCGCCGCCGCGGCCTTCACTCCCGGCCAGGTGTTCATCAATATGAGTTCGGTATCCCCCAGCTTTACCCGGGAGTTGGGCAAACAACTGGTCCCCACCGGAATCAGCTTCATCGACGCCCCGGTTTTCGGCACCAAGAAACCCGCGGAAGAGGGGACCCTGGTGATCCTGGCGGCGGGCAAGGAGGAAAAGGTCAAAGAACTGGAGCCCCTGTTTCTGACCATGGGGAAAAAGGTCATTTTCTGCGGCCGGGCCGGCCAGGGCTCCATGATGAAGATGTTCGTCAACCTGCTCCTGGGTTTGATGATGGCGGGCTTCACCGAGGCCCTCAACTTCGGGCGGCTGGGGGGCCTGGAACTGGAGGCCATGCTGGAAACGGTCTTCTCCGGGGCCATGAACGCCCCCATGTTCCAGGTAAAGGCCGCCAACTTCAAAGACCGGAACTTTTCGCCGGCCTTCCCCCTGAAGCATTTGACCAAGGACGCCAAATTTATCCTGGATACGGCTTACGAGCTGGGGGCGCCGGTCCTCGGGGGGCAGATGCTGCTGCACCTCTCCCGGGTGGGGATGGCCCAGGGCTGGGGCGACGAGGACATCTCCGCCATCATCAAGGTGATGGAGCTCCTCAGCGGGAAATGATGCTTGGGAAGGTGAGAGATGACCGACAAGGCTTTGGCGAAACCAGGCTGGTTGTTGGTCCTGGCGGTGGTCTGGCTCCTTGCCGGCAATGCCGCGGCCGCCCAGTTCTCCGCCCAGATGGCGATCCGGGACGGCGAAAAGCTGGCGCTCGGGAAGATCTTCGTGCAGGACGGCAAGATGCGCCAGGAGTTCAATGACGAAGCAGGCCAGGCCATCACCATCGTGCGGCCGGACCTGAAAAAAGTCTGGGTCATCCTTCCCCGTGAGCACGGCTACATGGAGCTGCCCCTGAAGACTAAGCTCCCCGGGCAATTCATCCAGATTCCCCCGGATGCCCTGGCAAAACGCCTGGTGGGCAAAGAGACGGTGAACGGCTACGAAGCCGAAAAATATGAAGTCACGGCGCCGGGGGGCCTCAGCCCGGAGAGGCAGACCATCTGGATGGCCGTCAAGTTGGGGGTCGCGGTAAAATTGGTCTCCAGAGAGAAGGATTTTTCCATGGAATACCGCAACATCATAGAAGGGCCCCAGCCCGAGCGCCTCTTTGATCTGCCACCGGGCTATAAGAAATTATAAGCGTCCTGCCGGCTCTTAGCTTTTTGGGAAAGCTTACTGTTACTTTATAGATATCCAAAGCCGCTTGACGGTTCTTTTGCCAAACTTTTGTTTTTTTGAAATCCTGCATTAGCTTAAGTATCCCTTGTTAGCTGGCCCCGACTTTACAGCCAGCCCGCTGTCACTTCACCTTCTCGATGTTGCCGGGCTTCCAACTACCTCGGCCCCAAAGCACCTAAGGGCAAACCAGGCAACTGGCTCGCCACGGTGCCGGGCAAGGGGTCAGACTGATCGTCCCTGGGCCGTCGCTGCTGAACTGGTAGGTATTTTTAAGACAAAAGAGTTTATGGCATCTTTTCAATATCGATTACGGATTGAATGACAGCATGGCCGATGGGTTCCAACAGTTCAGGTGCTGTGGTAGCGGGGGTATCGCTTCGGGTGTGGAATGCGTTGAGGAACCCCCATAACCCAAAGGCAGGATATCCTCCCTCGATGAGGTGCTTAAGTTCCCCTTCCAGGCGACCCGCATTTGGCTTGTAGTCGAAGACCCCTTTAAAGTTCCTCTCGAGGATCTCTAAAAATAGAGGTGCTGTGATCAGGTTCTTCAGTTCAGACTTCTTGACGCCAGGAAACACATACTTTTCGGGAGGATTAGGCATACCGGACCATGTGCCGATTGAAGCTCCGAGAGCCAGCCACATTTTCATGTCTTGAGGCTTTGGATGCATGGCCTTCATGAAGACGTCCTGGCCATAGTAGCCCAACTCGTGCCCTGATGTGCCCACGAAGAGATAGGAGACTCCCTTTGGCTGGCGCTTGCCAATGGATTCCGCTAGAGCCAAAAACATAGCTACGCCGGGGCCTCGCTCGCCTGCGCATTGGAACCACCCAGTCAACGGGGTGGTTACTATCATGAGTTTACCGCCTGTACCATAACGAGCCAACAGGTTACAGGTCCCGGCCTTCTCCTGGAATTTGCCCTTTATGCTTAAGGTTCCCCTCTTGCCCTGGGAACATGCCTCTTTAAGAGCAGGGAAATCTCCGTATCTGGCGAGCACTATTGGGATACTCCAGGGAGCTGTATTCACCGGGACATTCATGGCCACAATTTCCCCCGTATTGGACTCCACCACATAGATGACTCCAATCGCCCCGGAGGTTGTGAGCTTATGCAAGTAGTCAATAGGAGCGGGATAGCCTTCTTTCCCAGCGCGATTGAGCGCCCAACCCATTTCAAATGGCACCAGGCACACAGCTATGTTGCCCTTTACGGCTGCAGGATTTGATTCGTCGTAGAGAGCCAGGGCGCCGGAAACGGGTGCATGGGTAGCACGGACAGGCCACATGGGAAAAGCTTCAAATTCCCTTCCGTCCACCACAAGATCGGTAGCGTCAGGAAAGAACTGAGGCACTGTGAAGGGCATCTTTTCTATCGTGAAACCGGCTTTCTGCAATCGCTCAGAAAGCCATTCCGTGGTTTTAATGTCTGCATCCGTGGCCGTGCGGTGATCGCCCATGTTTGCATAGGTCACCACATCTTTCATAAGACTTTCCCCTGTAGGAAAATCCTGAGATGGCCAACCACCCGAGCTAAAGAGCAGGACCAGCGGGATAAGGAACACGACTGAAAGTATCCACTGCCATATGCCAACAGCTATCATTCCACCTCGGGTTACATTGGACATTTCGATTCGCTCCTTCTGAAATGGGACTTAGTAGCTTCTGCTGCAACTGTAGATGACGTTAACAAGATATGTTAGCCGGGATTATGCCGCATCCATAGCTATTTCTGTCCTAAAGAGGTTTTGGAGCCTCTTTGGCCGAGTAAAATCTCCCAAACGGCCATCTTCTCGAAACCAAATTTTCTCGTCGAGGGCATGATAGCGCAAATTTGGGCGGAAAGTCATAATCGGCAGCTATCTGGTAAACTCTTTGCTGCACCAACGCCTGACTTCCGAAATTCCTTCGGCCCGGCTCAACAAGGGTCGAAGGTCAGGTCGTTCTCTTGTCCGGGGAAGGGTTTATTATGGATAAACCTCCCCGAGGCGATCTCCGGGGGGATCCCTTCCGGGAAGGCGTTGCAGGTTAGTTTGCCCACCAGGTTATGCAGGTGGAGACAGAACCGGCAGAGCCGCCACCTGCTGATGGCATCCTAGAAGAAGGGATCGGCGGATTTTCCAAGGTCGAGGTCCTTATGCCGGTGGGTTTAACCGGTCCGGCTCCCTTGGAGAATCCAGCACCCGGCGAATGGCCTCAGCCAACTCTGCCGGAATCAGGGGTTTCATAATAATTTCCCTGATCCCCAGCCCCCTGGTCTTGTCCAAGCTGCTGGATTCGGCGTGGCCGGTGCAGGCCAGGATGGGGATCTCCGGCCGGAGAGCCAGGGCTTCCCGGGCCAGGTCGAGCCCGGTCAAGTGGGGCATGGTCAGATCGGTGATGATCAGATCGAATTTCTCCGGCCCGGCCCGGAAGGCGGCCAGGGCCTCATTGCCGTCAGTCAAGGCCGTCACCTGATATCCCAACTGCCTTAGGATAATTTGGGCGGCAGCCACGATATCCGGCTCATCATCCACCAGCAAGATGCGCTCTTTCCCTTCCGGCATGGCAGCCACCGGCTCGGGTTCCAGCGCTTCTTCAGAGGCCATCAGGGGGAAGAGGATCTCAAAAGTGGTTCCTTTTCCCGGTTCGCTGAAGACCTGGATGCCCCCGCCATAATTTTTGACAATTCCATGGACCATCGACAAACCCAGGCCGGTCCCCTTGCCCAGCTCCTTGGTGGTGAAGTAAGGCTCGAAGATCCGTTCCAGCACCCCCGGGGTCATGCCCTGACCGGTATCCTCGACGGTCAATCTCAGATAATTTCCCGGTGGGGCGCCGATGCCGCAGGACGTCTGCTCTCGGGCCAATTCCACTTTATCCAGGCCCACGCTGAGGCGGCCCCCCCTTTCTTCCAGGGCATGGGCGGCATTGGTGCACAGATTCATGACCACCTGGTAGATTTCACTGGGGTCCGCCAGCACCCAATCCCACTCGGCGGCGATCTGCGTTTGGATGTCAATGGTCACCGGCAAGGAGGCCCGCAGCAATTTCAGGGATTCTCTGACCAGGGGACTCAAGCGCAGCATTATCCGTTGCTGTTCGCTGCGGCGGCTGATGGTGAGAATCTGTTTGACCAGATCCGCAGCCCGTTTGCCAGACTTGAGCACCTGTTCCAGATAAGGGCGCAGTTCCTGGTCCTTCCCCATCTTCCCCAAGGTAATCTCGGTGTACATGATGATGGGTGACAGGATGTTGTTAAAATCATGGGCAATGCCTCCGGCCAGGGTGCCGATGGCTTCCATCTTTTGCGCCTGGCGAAGTTGGGCCTCCAGCTCCACCTTCTCGGCCTGGGCCTTTTGGTATCTGGTAATGTCGCGGTTGCTGGAGCGGCACCCGAGGTTGCGCCCCTCGGGGGTGAAAACCGGCTGGCACACGTGGGCGATCCAACGCTCTTCGCCGCTCCGGGTAATGATGCGGAAAATCAGGGAATGGGGGTCAGGGTTGCCGAGATGATCGCGCAAATGCTTGACCACCCTGGCGCGATCGTCGGGATGGGCGATCCTCTCCACGAGTCCGGGATCTTGCTGAAATTCCCGGGCGGCGTACCCGGTAATCCGTTCACACGAGGGCGAAATATAGTTGTAGGTGTTGTCGGGGGCCAGCCAGCTCTCCCAATCGTAAGTAAAGTCCGCAATGGTGCGGAACTTTTCCTCCGAAAGATGCAAGGATTCCTCCACCTTTTTCCGTTCCTGCAACTCCAGTTGTAATGCCTGGTAGGATTGGGTTAATGCTGCGGTCCTCTGCTCGATCTGTTCCCTGAGCCCTTCCTGGGTGCGCATCATGTCCAGGAATAGCGGCGCAATGAAGGCCACCCCCAGGAGCATCAGGATGACGGTGGCCAGCCCCACCAATTCCGAACCGATGTCCACCGGCATGAGGGACATTCCCCGGGCAAACCACTCGAATAAGGTGAAGCAGCGCCGGATGGCCATCAGCAAGAAGCCTACGGAGATAAACAGCCAGGCAGCGGTTATTTTGGTAATCCGCACCAGCCGAAAAGCCAGGAATGCGGCAATAAGCTGGATAATGATGGCGATCAGGAGCAGAAAGTACGCCGGCATCAGAGCAACCCGTCTCCGGCCTGACCGGAGAACTTTAGAGAATCAACCCCGGCCAGGCCGGGGCCCCTGCCGTCAAAAATGCAACGATTATGCCCGGACCGCCAGCGGTTTATCTGGCTGAAAATAAAGGAAAATATCGCCGGATGCCATCAGGCCGGTTCTGGCAGCGGCAGGGGGTCTGTCAGAAATTTTTACAAGGTGTAAAATGGACCCAACGGACTGAGGTGGCAGGAATTTCTGCAAATGGCGCATTGCCCAGGCGCACCATGGCCGGGTGATGGTGGCAAGCACCCCGGAAGCGGGAGCCTCTTCTCCTTGCACCTGCCGGCGGAGTAATCCCGGACCTTTAACAAAAACCCCAAATTCACCAAAATTTTACCCTCTCCTAACCATTTCGTAACAATGGGTTGCTATCCTGTTAACGAGGTGTTTTAAAATCCGGCTGCGCGCCAAAGGGTTTCTTGACCTCAGGACAAATTAGGTGGTTTTGAATCAGTTTGCCAATAAACCTTAAAACTCGAAGGAGCATAAACATGCGGAAGTCATGGTGGTTTCTCTCAGCCATTATCCTCACCTTCTTCCTGGTCAGTCTGGCCCAGGCCCAGACCGTGGCCCTCAATGCGGCCGGGGCTACCTTCCCCTACCCCATTTATTCTCAGTGGGCCTTCAAATATAATCAGATCACCGGTATGAAGATCAATTACCAGTCCATCGGCTCCGGCGGCGGCATTGCCCAGATCAAGGCGAAGACCGTGGATTACGGGGCCTCCGATGCGCCCCAAAAGACCGACATGCTTAAGGAGAACGGCCTGGTCCAGTTTCCCATGGTCATGGGCGGCGTGGTGCCGGTGGTGAACGTTCCGGGCGTCGGCCCCGGGGCCATGAAACTCACCGGTGCGGTGCTGGCCGACATCTATCTCGGCAAAATCACCAAATGGGACGACCCGGCTATCCAGGGGCTCAACCCCGGCCTGAAGCTGCCCTCCCAGGCCATCACCGAGGTGCACCGCTCCGACGGCTCCGGAACCACCTTTATCTTTACCACCTACCTCTCCATGATCTCTTCGGAATGGAAGGAGAAGGTCGGCGCCGACACCTCGGTGCAGTGGCCGGCGAAAAACGGCGTCGGCGGCAAGGGCAACGAAGGCGTGGCCGGCCAGGTGAAAGTTGTCCCCGGCTCCATCGGCTACGTAGAATATGCTTATGTCAAACAAAATAATATGCCTTATACACAGATGCAGAATAAGGCCGGCAAATTCTTGAATCCCAGCCTCGAGGCCTTTGCGGCGGCCGCGGCCAATGCCGACTGGAAAAGCGCCCCTTATGGCTTTTACCTGATGTTGGATGACCAGCCCGGTGACCAGAGCTGGCCCATCGCCGGAGCCACCTTCATCATGGTCCACAAGGATCAGTCCGACGCCGCCAAGGCCCAGGCCATGTTGAAGTACTTCGATTGGTGCTACCGGCACGGCGGCGAGATGGCCGAAAAGCTCGACTATGTACCCATGCCCATAAGCGTGGTGGACATGGTGGAAGCCACCTGGGCTACGGAAATCACCTCCGGCGGCAAACCGGTGTGGCCGGTTAAATAAAGGCAGGCGAGGTCGCAGCCGCGACCTTCTTGGCCAACTTGATTATCTCCACGGAGAGGCTGGGGCCATTCGGGCGCCAGCCTCATAATTCATTATGGCAACGGATAGCTTAACCATCTCAGATCGGCCGGCGAAGCAAGCCGCCGCCAGGGGCGACCGGACCTTCCGCTGGCTGGCGGTCGCCAGCGCCCTGCTGATCCCCTTGCTGGTGGGCGGCATCTTCCTTGCCCTGCTCCACCAATCCCTCCCGGCCCTCAAGCGCTTCGGCTTCGGCTTCCTGACTTCCCAGCAGTGGAACCCGGTTACCGAAAATTTCGGGGCGCTCAGCAGTATTTACGGCACTTTGGTTTCCACCCTCATCGCCATGGTGCTGGCGGTGCCGATGAGCATCGCCCTGGCCTTGTTTCTGGTGGAGCTGGCCCCGGCCCGGGTGAGCCGGGTGGTGGGCACCATTATCGAGCTGCTGGCCGCCATTCCCAGCATCATCTACGGCATGTGGGGCATGTTTATCTTTGCCCCCTTCATGGCCAACCATATCGAGCCGGCCCTGGGAAAGACCCTGGGCTGGCTGCCCCTGTTTCAAGGCCCCCCCATGGGCATCGGCATGCTCACCGCCGGGATCATCCTGGCCTTCATGGTCCTGCCCTTTATCTGCGCCATCACCCGGGACATCTTTTCCCTGGTGCCCAACGTGGTGAAGGAGGCCGCCTTCGGGATGGGGGCCACCACCTGGGAAGTGACTTATAAGGTGACCATCCCCTACGGCCTGGTGGGCATCATCGGCGCGGTCTTCCTGGGGTTGGGCCGGGCTTTGGGGGAGACCATGGCCGTCACTTTTGTGATCGGCAACTCTCACCACATATCCACCTCGCTGTTCGGCGCCGGCAACAGCATCGCTTCCACCCTGGCCAACGAATTCACCGAGGCCACCAAGGCCATGTATGTCAGCTCCCTGATTGAACTGGGCTTGATCCTGTTTATCATCACCTACGCGGTGCAGATGTTCTCCCAGATGCTGTTGAAGCGGATGTATCGCTCCTGGAGCGTGGGCTTATGAAACCCCGGCCCGCCACCGGCCGCCGGCTTACCAATGGCGTCGTCAGCGTCCTGTCGACGGGTTCCGCCTTGCTGGGGATGTTGATCCTGGCCTGGATCCTCTGGGTGGTAGTGGGCCGGGGCCTGGGCGCTTTTAATCTGGCCTTCTTCACGCAATTGCCCACCCCGCCGGGCATGGAGGGCGGCGGCTTGGTCAACGCCATCGTCGGCACCCTGGTCATGACCCTGCTGGCCACCCTGGTGGCGGTGCCCCTGGGCCTGATGGCGGGAGTGTACCTGGCGGAATTCGCTGAGGGCTCGCGACTGGCCGACAACACGCGGTTTTCCGCCAATGTCTTGATAGGGATGCCCTCCATCATTATCGGGATCTTCGCCTACGTCCTGGTGGTGGTCCCTATGGGGAGGTTCTCCGGCTACGCCGGCATCTTAGCCCTGGCCATCATCATGCTGCCCATTGCCGCCCGCACCACCGAGGACATGCTGCGCCTGGTACCCAATACCCTGCGGGAGGCGGCCCTGGCCTTGGGGGCGCCCCGCTGGCGGATAACCTTATCTGTCGTCTTTAGAGCGGCCAAGGCAGGGCTAATCACCGGAATTTTGCTGGCCGTGGCGAGGGTGAGCGGCGAAACTGCGCCCCTGCTGTTCACCGCCCTCAACAACCCCTATATGATGACCTCTTTGGGCCAGCCGACCCCCAATCTCACCGTAACCATCTTCAACTATGCCGTGTCCCCTTATCCCGACTGGCAACAAAAGGCCTGGGGCGCATCACTGCTGATTACCGGCGGGGTCCTGGCCCTGACCTTGCTCACCCGCTATACCCTGAGAGAACGGAAGACATGAAGGACCTGACAGCTACCTTGACTCTACCCATCATGGCCGCCGACCGCGGCCAGGCGGCCGCCACAGAAATCTCGACCGCCAGCCAGGGTGACCTGAAAATTACCACCCGCCAGTTGCAATTCTTTTATGGGGAACAACAGGCCCTGTTCGACAACAACCTGGAGATCGCCCGCAACCGGGTGACCGCCATCATCGGCCCTTCCGGCTGCGGCAAGTCCACCCATATCCGCGTCTATAACCGCATTTACGAGCTCTATGGGGACCAGCGGGCCAGCGGCGAGGTGCTGCTGGACGGCAATAATATCCTCAGCCCGGGTTACGATCTCATGGAACTGCGCCGCAAGGTGGGAATGATTTTCCAGAAGCCCACCCCCTTTCCCATGAGCATCTTCGACAACGTGGCCTACGGCCTCAAGATGCACTACCGCCTCAGCCGGGGAGAGCTGGCCGACCGGGTGGAAGAGGCCTTGAGCCGGGCGGCCCTCTGGGACGAAGTGAAGGATTACCTGCGCCAGCCGGGCACCGCCATCTCCGGGGGGCAACAGCAGCGGCTCTGCATCGCCCGGGCCCTGGCGGTGGCGCCGGAGATCCTGCTGATGGATGAACCCACCTCCGCCATCGATCCCATTGCCACCGCCAGGATCGAGGAGTTGATCAATACCCTGAAGGCCACTTACACCATCGTCATCGTCACCCACAACATGCAGCAGGCCGCCCGGGTTTCCGACTACACCGCCTTCTTCTACCAGGGACATATCGTGGAGTTCGGCCCCACCCAAAAAATCTTCACCGCCCCCACCAATAAGCAGACCGAGGACTACATCACCGGCCGTTTCGGTTGATAGCGGCCGGCGGATTTTCCCAGACAAACCGCCGCCCGGGCTTATGGCGAGGGCTTTGCCGGGCGTCGCAGCTCGAACCTCGCCCTCCCTTAATTTCCCCCCAAGGTTTGCCACACCTTCAATTTTGCGATAATTTTTGGGATGAACAGGGAGAAAATAAAGAGCCCCAGAGAAAGGTAAACCTTCCAGGTGAGGAGGTTGGCCCACTGGCCGGTGGCCCAGACCTCCTTGACGGTGCCCACGAAGAAGGTGAAGATGAAGGTTCCCGCCAAAATCCCCAGTCCTGTGCCCCAGAGGTAATCCCGATAGCGCACCCTGGTCAGGCCCATCCCGAAGTTCATGGCAGTGAAGGGGAAATAGACCAGGCGCAGGTAGAGCACCGTGGCAAAGCCGTTTCGTTCAACGGCTTCATCGTATTTCTGGAGCCGGTCGCCGATGAGGGAGGCGGCGAATTCCCGCCCCAGGTAGCGGCCGATGAGGAAGGCGCCCGCCGCGCCCAGCATCGCCGCCACCCAGACGTAGACGAATCCCCAATAGGGGCCGAAGATGGCGGCCCCCAGGGCGGTAAGCAGGGTCCCCGGAATGAACAGGCAGACCCCCACGGCATAGATCAGAATAAAGGCCAGGGGCCCCCATATTCCCGCGGCCGCCAGCAGGGTACCCAACTTTTCCACGGTGAGAAATTCCCTGACGCCGGTAAAACGGACAGTTACCACCGCGGCCACGATAAAGATTAGCAGGAGGACGGCCTTAATTACGGCTACCCTGCGAAATTTGCCGGTCTGCATGTCTGCATCTCTGCTTCAGCTTGCCGCCCAGGCTTCCCGGGCGGACCATGGGTCAGCCCTCCCTGGACTTGCCAGGTGAGCCAGGAAAGTTATCTATTTGCCGAATATGCGGCCCCAGACGCCTTGCTTGTGCGGCTCCGGCGCCGGCAACCCCAGGTGCCGGCAGATGACGGCCTCCAGTATATCTTCAGCGACGTCCGCGCCTTCCACCACGATTTCCTCTCCCACCATGATGGCCGGGGCCGCGGGGAGATCCAGTTCGAAATATTCATCGGTCTGGTAATCGGCAATGGGCTTGGAGATAACCTCCGCCTCGAATGCATACCTTCGGCCCAACCTGGGCACCATTTTCTGGAAGTGTTTTCAGGGCTTGCCGTTGGGCTCGTTGTAAAAGCATCTGACTTTTAACATGGCCATTCTCCTGTTCAGATAGCATTATTTTTTGGCGGCGGCCATGCGGGGCAGCATCTGCTCCGGCGGCAGGTAATCCACCAGGCGCAGGTTCCGGCGCTCGTTCCCCCGCCCATCCAGAAAGACCACCGTGGGTACTCCCTTGATCCCGTACTGGCCAAGCAGACGCTCATGCACGGGGTTTCCTTTCTGGGTGAGGTCCACCTTGATCATGATGAAACTCTGGTCCGCCAGTTTGACGACATCGGCATGATGGAAGGTGATCTCCTCCAATTCCCGGCAAGGGGTGCACCAGGTAGCGTAGAAATCGATGATCACCGGCTTCTGCTCTTTCACAGCTTGGGCCAGGAGTTGGTCCGAATACGGCTGCCAGGCTACTCCGGGGCCTCGCAGCACCCAGGACCCGGCCAGGAAGGTGGCAAGGATCATCCCCGCCAAGGCGGCGACGGTCTTGAGCCATTGAAAACTCCGGAACCCCGCGGTAGTGCGGTCTATCCACCCCAAGTGAATGGCCGCGGCCAGGGCCACGGCGGCCAGCAGGAGCACGCCCGCGGATTCCGGCAGCAGCGGCCTGATGAAATAGGCCGCCATGCCCACCAGGACCCAGCCCATGAGCTTGCGCACCCAGAGCATCCACTCCCCGGAACGGGGCAATTTCTCCAGGCTGCCGGAAAAGATGGCCAGGATAAACAGCGGCAAGCCCAAGCCCAGGCTGAGGGTAAAAAAGACCAGAAAGCCCAGCCACGGCGACCCCAGGCTGGCCACCCAGGTGAGCAACCCCAGCACGAAGGGGCCGATACAGGGCGCCGCCACCAGCCCCAGGGTCAATCCCATGAACAGGCTGCCGAAATAGCCCGCATAGGATTTGGAAGCCGCCTGGGTCAGGCTGCCCGGCAGGCGCAGTTCCCAGAAACCGAAGAGGCTGGTGGCAAAGAACACCAGGATGGCCGCCACCACGATCAACACCAAAGGATTTTGCAGCACTGCTCCCATGAGGCCGCCGGTCAAGGCCGCCGCCACTCCCAGGATGGAGTTGGTCAGGACCAGCCCGGCCAGGTAAAGGAGTCCGTGCGCCATCAGGCGCCCCTGTCCCTGGCCGCTGCGGCCGCCAAAATAAGAGACGGTGATGGGGAGCAAGGGATAAACGCAAGGCGTCAGGTTGAGGGCCATGCCGCCCACAAAGATGCCCAATAAGGTCCAGACCATGGCCCAACCGGCGAGGGGACCGGGAGTCTTGGCCTCCGCCGTTTCGGAAAGGCCCAGGGGCGCACTGGCCACGGGCAGGCCATTCTCCTGCCATTCCGGAAACCCCAGGGGATCGCGATAAACGTTTTGGTAACCGAGCTTTACGGCCACCCGGGCCGCCGAGTCGCTGCGGGCTCAGGCCAGGCCCGCTCAGTAAAAGACGATGAGCCGGTCCCGGTCAGGCCCCAGGAATTTGGCGAGGGGCCCCTGGGAGCGCCACCGCCACCAGGCGGTGGGCTCTGTGGGAAAGTTCACCGCTCCCCGGATGTGGCCGGTGCGGTATTCCCAATCCTGCCGGGTGTCCACCAAGAGAAGGTTGGCGCGGGGCTGCTGATAAAGTTTGGCCAATTCCGCGGTAGTGATCAGCCGATAGCCGCCCCTTTGGGCTTCGGTATTGGCATCCTCGCAGATGGCCTCTTGGGTGATTATCGGCGACTGGAGATACCAAAGCACCCCCAAGGTCAAGGCCGCGGCCGCCAGGGCCAAAAGTATGGTTCCCTTTCGCTGCATTGCCTGCCTCGTTACGGTTAAGAGATTTTGCCTTCCCTCGACAATTTGGACATGAGGAAATTGGCTCCCCGCTCAGTCACCCCGAGCTTATGGGCCAGGTCCTCAGCGCTCAAGGGGCCGTGCTCTTTCGGAGCTAAGGCAAATAAGCGCTTTTTCTATTTTCTGTGAAAGGCAAAAATCAAAGTCAAAGGCCCCTTAGCAAAGGCAGTTTCCAATAAACAGAAAACTGCCTTAGATCAGGTGAAGCACGGTTACCTCCGGCCGGGCGTTCAACCGCACCGGGGTAAACGTGGTCCCGATGCCGCGATTGACGTAGAGATGGCAGCCCTTCAGGCGGTAGAGGCCCTCAGGATAGGGGGTCGTCAAGTGGGCCAGGCTGAGGTCCACTCCTGGCAGGCTTAACTTGATTTGACCCCCATGATAATGGCCCGCCAGGGTTAGCGGGATGCCCTGGCCGGCGGCCTGGGGGAAGATCTCCGGGTGATGCGATAGCAGGATCGTCGGCATGGCGCCATCCAGCCCATTCAAGGCGGCCGCCAGGGAGGGATGCCCGGAGGAGAGGTCATCGATGCCGGCCACTGCAAAAAAGCCCTGGTCGCCCTGAATCACCTGATGCTCGTTGACCAGGAAGGTGATCCGGTGCTGCCGGAAGCTCGCCAGGATCTCACTCAGCTCCCCATACCAGTGTTCATGATTTCCCATGATGGCGAAGGTGCCGTAGCGCGCCTGGACCCGGGCCATTTCTTCCACGCAGCCTGGAAGAAACTTCATGGAGTTGGAGATGTAGTCCCCGGTGAGGAGGAACAAATCGGGCCGCAGCGCCACGACCTGATCGACGATGCGCCGGATCTCTCCCGGGGTCATGAAAATGCCGGCATGGATGTCGCTGAGTTGGACAACCCGCAAGGAACGGCCGAAGGGCACGCTGAGTTCACAGACCTCGTAGTCCTTAGCGGCATAGGCTGCGCCGTATCCCGAAAGTACCAGGGGCCCGGCAAAGAGCCCGGCCACTCCGGCTTGCAGAAAGCGGCGGCGAGCGGGGTTCACGGCAAGGGCAGACCCCCGGGTGACCGGGCCGCGACCTAATCGAACCGCCGCCCGCCCCAACCCCGCCAGCAACTGGACCAGAACTAGAAGCAGAGCCGCAAAGATCGCCCCCAGGCTCCACACCGCCGCGGGATAGAAGAGGCCAACCTCTATCGCCGCCGGCGGGTCCACCCAGGGGATGGGCCTGAACAGGATATAGCCGTTGATGGCAAAGAGAACTACCATGGCTGCGCCCGCGGCGCCAATGACCCAGGATTTCCAGGACTCGCTCCGGCCCGAGCCTCTGACCGCCCGCCGAAGTCGGAGAAAGAGATATATTTGGGAGAGCACCGCCGCGGTCAGGATAATCAGGCGCAGGCTGGCAAACTTCACCCCGGGTATTATCATGGTGTGACCGCCCCAGTGGGGAAGTGTGGGCAAGAAGCTGGCTTCCTTTCAAGATGGCCTGGGAAATAACCTTTTTACCATAGTCTCATCTTACTCTTCCCGGGGCGGCCTGTCCACTCCGACCCCCTAAGGGCCGGAACGGCCTGAGATACGGGGCAGAAAGCGGGGCACCCGGCGGCTGTATTCGTCATAAGCCGGGCCGAAGCGGTCCCGCAGTTCTTTTTCTTCCAGCCGCACTATGACATAGATGCCGGGCAGCCAGAGAGCCGCTGCCAGGTAAAGGACCAGGTAGTTGGCAATGAGGGCGCTGCCCCAAAGGCCCAGGAAGATCTGGACATAGCGGGGATGGCGGATAAAGGCATAGACTCCGGTCGTGATGAGCTCCTGCGGGTGCCGCTCCGGCGCCAGCTCCGGCAATCCCAGGATGGTCAGAAGGCGCATGCGCCGAAACCAGACCACGCCCAGCCAGCCCGAAACAGCCAGGAGCAAAAGACCCGGGGCCGTGAGATAGTAGCTGGTCCCGAACTCCACGGCCAGGAGGGCGTGGCGCATCCGGAAAAGGCCCGCCATGCCCAATGCCAACAAGGACAAAACGACACCGTAAGTCCACCCGGGCCCCAGCCGGCGCCAGAAGCGGACGAAGGGGTGGATGAGCAGCCAGCAGATGAGGGCTGGCGCCAGCATGACCACCATGATGAGCGCCACATAGTAACGAACTGCGTCCATGGCAACCCTAAATGTGTGAAGACTATCAGGAGAGAGATTTTAAAAATATGAACCGGATGATTCAGCTTAGTCGAATTCGAAACTTCTCCACCAAATGATGGGGGTGATATGACATTTTTGCCCTGCGGAGTCCCGGTACCCCCAGATCCTGCTCCCGGTTAATGAATGGCACCTGGAACCAGGAATGCCGGCAAAACTCCTGGTTGATCGCGGCATATAATCCCGAAATCATGGGATTGGCCTTCTCGATATGGACCACCGCGGTTTCTTTATTGAGAAGTTCCCCCAAGGTGAAGGCTTCAACATTGCCCTTAATCAGGATCACCCCGCCTTGCAAGTTGAGATCCTGAAAATTTTGCAAACACGCTTTTACAGCTTCCCATTCCCCTTGAAGACTCAAATCTTCAGCACATTTTTTTTGAGCGCACCATTTTTCTGCCAAATCCAGACAAGCAGAGATATGCCCTTCTTGGAGAGGCTCATATGAAAAGGCATATGAACGCTGCAAATGCTGAATATGGTTGCGCTGCGCTTGATACCTGTTTCCTGTAAGCTGCATAAGGTCTGCAGATCGATAGACATAATCGCAATGATCCCTTGCAGGTTCCATAAGAAATCGAGAGTCATCAGCCAACTCCGCCACCAGCCGGCTATCCGCCCGTTCAATACCGGGGATCTTTATCCCTTTTATTTCCTTGAGCCATTTGAGTAGTTTTTTGCAGGTTGCCCCTCTCGGAGAAGGCCCGATGGGTAGAAACGTCCAACTGCCGCCGTCGGGAGAATCACCAATAATTAACAGCCAGTCGCCATCCAGTGACCAGGCAAAATTATAGAAATCCTTCCAGATAAACAGGTTGGTAAAAGTTAACTCTGAAGTTTCCGGTTGGTAGTCCCACAGAAGCCGTTGAAAAATTTCCCTACCCTCCAGGCCGCGAGGCTTGAACTCTGGAAAAAGCGGCTGTGGGGCAAAAGAGTTTCCCATAAATCCAAGATTTCCGGGATGCGGTGCGTCAAGTCAATTAATGCTTCGGAAGGTAATCATTGGAGAATGAATATCAAGAAAAGATCTCTCCCGGACCAAATCCGGCAACTGAGTTTGTTAATCACCCCCCCTGCCGGGAAACAACGGAAAATCTTCCGGGAGAGAAATGACGATATGATCCGGAGAGCTTCAATTTTTAGCCAGACGATAAGTTTCCAGTCATAGCAGTGATCAGCTCTTTTACCCTACGGCAATCACACCTCAAACCCAGCCCCACCGCCAAAAGCCCCACAGCAACAGAACCCCTAATATGGTGGTCACCAGGGTTACTGGTATCCCTACCAGCAAAAAATCGCGAAATCTCAAGTTGACGCCGTTTTGCTGGGCTCCCTGGGCCACAATGATGTTGGCCACGCTTCCGAATAAAGTGAGATTTCCCGCAAAGGTGCTGGTGAGGGCCAAAAGCAGCCAGACAAAGTGGGGATCGCTCATCCGCCTGACCCAATGGCTGACTATAATAACAAAGGGCACATTGGAGAAAAGGTTGCTGCCCAGCAGTGAGGCGACGCTGAACAGAGAGATGGTCCTTAACTCCACCTGAGTGCCCAGATAATGAATCCAACTTTCCAGGAGATGAGATTCTGCCTTGACAAAACCTTGCACCACCACAAACAGACCGGCAAAGAAGAGCAGCAGAGACCAGTCAATTTTTTCCAAGGTGTCTCTGGGATGGCGGTTCGCCCAAACCAGCAGCAACGTTGCCGCGCTGACGCAGGAAACGTCCAAGGGGGCCCCCAGCAAAAAGGCGATTATAAGCCCGGTGAACACGCAGACGCTTTTGACAGCGAGGCCGCGCTGCACCAAGATTGTTGACTCCGAGGAGGGCCATTGCATGCTGGTAGGCGTCAGGGAGCGACGATAAAACAGCATTAATATAAGCCAGTTAGCCACGAGGGCAAGTAAGCCGATGGGAACCATACGCAGGGCGAAGGCAGGCCAGGTCCAATCGGAGGCAAGACCTATGATAATATTTTGCGGGTTGCCGGTGAGGGTCATGGCGCTGCCGATGTTGGCGCTGGTGGCCAAAGCCAGCAAAAAAGGGAGGGGCCGCAGTCCGGCCTGGGCCGTCATCTGGAGCAGTAATGGAGTGCCCAGTAGGCATACGGTATCGTTCAGCATCAGCGCGGAACCGACCCCCGAACTAAAAACCACCAGGGCCAACAATTTCCGGGGACTGCGACAGCGGCGCAAGGCCTTAAAGGCTAACGAGGCGGGCAGCCCGCTTTGCATGAGCACCGTCAGCAACACCATGAGTCCAAAAAGGACTGCCAAGGTGCTAAAGTCAATGGCGGAAATGGCCTCACTCCGGGGAAGCGAGCCGGTTATTATCATTAAGACCGCCCCAATTAACGTAGAGGTAGGGCGATCCAGCTTGCGCGGACTGTTCTCCCCCAGGGAAACCAGAATATAGGTCAATAAAAAAATTAACGTAGCCAGATTCATTTTGAGATTTTCCTGGTGGATGCGATTAAGTCCCTCTGTTCAAGTCCTTTGGTCTCAGGCATCATCAAGCCGAAGATTGTCAAAGCCAAGGCCGCAACAGAGGCGAGAAACAGAAAGCCTGTATTGAAGCCCCAAGCATTCACAATATAGCCTGACACCACGTTGCTGAGTGAGGCCCCGATGCCAAGAGCAGTGGCCATAGCTCCCAACACCAGATTGTATCGCCCTGTCCCCCGGGTGAGATCGGCTACCACAACGACTGACAACACTCCGAAAATCCCTGCCCCGATCCCATCAAGCAACTGCACCGCCACGATGTAGAAAGGGTCATGGCTCAGGATATAGAGAAAGCCTCGGATAGGCAGGATGGCAAAGCCGATTAAAAAAACCGGCTTTCTGCCCCAGCTTTCCCCATATTTGCCGGATAAGAAAGCCACGGGAATCATAATCAGTTGGGCGGCGACGATGCATGCCGACATATTGAGCGAAGCAAAGCTCTCGTGATGCCGCGTAAGCAATTGTCCTGCCAAAGGGAGCATTGCCGCATTAGCGAAATGAAACAAAGTCACGGCGGCTGCAAAGATCAAGATCTTCCGGTCAGCGAACAAAGCTCTTATACTCAAAGCAACCACCCCGTCGGGTGTTTTTAGGGCCCCCCCTCGCGATCGGAGGTAATCAATGTCATCATTTCTAATGAAAAGTACGGACACAGCACTGGCACCCCCAATAATCGCCACCAAGTAGAAAATCCACTGTTGTCCCAAGAGATATCCGACTATACCGGCCAATAGAGCAGTAGCAACATTTCCTGCATGATTGAAGACTTCGTTACGCCCAATTCGAATTGCGAACATTTGTTGACCCACGAGGCCCAACGTGATAGCGGCTACAGCCGGAGCGAAAAGAGCCGATACGACCCCGTTGACGATCTGCGCCGCATTGATACAGTAAAAGTTTGGGGAAAGCGTTATAAAAGTGCAGCTAACGCCCATTAACAAGGCGCCGGCAACGATCAAGAGGCGCTTCTTTTTGACGGCATCGACCAATGCCCCACATGGGGTGTCTGCAAGGAGATTGGCAATTCCCATCACGGACATGGCTACCCCAATTTTAGCAGGGTTCCAGTGGAGAACGGCTAGTAGATAAGTCACCAGAAATGGTCCGACGCCTCCACGAACATCAGCAAGAAAGAAATTAAGCCAATCCAGCGCGTATAGACTTTGCCTGCTTGGCTGGTTTTGGTCGGCGGCAATTAGGGACATAATTTGTTCTTCGTCAGCCCGCGGCTGATTTTGGTTTTCAGGCTATTTTGTCGAGCTGAGATTACCTTGCGTTGGCTCTCTGCTTGCCGGGCGCGGCGAAGACTGCTCACTGGCAAGCACAATCTCCTGCTCCAAGTCGCCTAGCTCATCTGTCAGCGCAAGGCCGTGGTATGGGTCTCAGTAGCCCAGATCTTCGCCCACCAGCTTTACATGGATACGGTTTTCCAGCATGTGCCCTTCGATGATGGACCACATATAGCAAATCCGCTCGGGGCTCTTGCAGTCCGAGCATAGGCCCGTTTCGACACAGGGGGTGGCTCGGCTAAGGCGAATGGCGTTGATGGGGGCGGCGTGGTGTTTCACCCGGGCCATGGCGGTTTCCAGGTCCGGGGCCACCTTGTTGAGACCCACCGCCAGGATGACCTTTTTGGGTCCGAAACACATGGCCGCCACCCGGTTCCCCAACCCGTCTAGGTTTACAAGTTTGCCATCCAGGGTCAGTGCGTTGGTACTAGTGAGAAAAAAGTCGGCCAAGAGCGACTGGCGGCGCCGCTCTTGCGCTACCTCCGGGGCCAAACCCGGGAGGAAAGGGTCAATCACCTCTACCCCAGGTTTGTGGGCCAGGGCCTCCCAAAGGCCCATCTCCACTACCGACATGGAACCGCCTCGGCTGACGGTGACCCCGGCGGGAATCATGGCCAGGATTTCGTCCCGAGCCTGGGCCGCGGTAGGGGCGTAGCTAGCCTCCAGCCGCCGCCTGGTGAGTTGCTTGATCAGGTGTTCCGCCAGCTTTTCCCGGTAGGTGATCTGATGTCTGTCCATGAGTTCTCATTTCTGGGAGATTTTTCTGTGGCCTGCCACCGGCAGTTATACCAGGTTTTAAGTTTAGGATAGGGTTCAAGTCAAGCCAGAGATGGTTTGACAAAGGTAAAGCGAAAATCTGGGACACGAAAGTTTCCAGAACTTGCCACTATACGCCCTTCCGCTAATCTTTCCAGATGATTGATATATTGAAAAGTCTTTGCAAATGTAATTGGGATTTAGCAATTTTCTTGAAAAATTGAAAAATTCCGGGGCGATCGTATTGACCCATGGAGAGGGAGTCCTGACCGAGGTTTCCGGATTCAGACCAAAGCCGCCCGGTGGCGATTCCCACCCGCTTGGACAAGCCAAAAGTCATCAGGAGGTCTCCTTGAGCTTCCGGTAGCGCCGGATCAGGGTGTTCGTTGAGCTATCATGGCCGAGCCGGAGCTCCTGCCGGCTCTCCAGTTCCGGGATAATACGCTGGGCCAGAACCTTGCCGAGCTCGACGCCCCACTGGTCGAAGGAGTTGATGCTCCAGATGGTCCCCTGGGTGAAGACGCTGTGCTCGTACAGGGCCACGAGCTTGCCCAGCGTTTCCGGGGTAAGGCGCTCGGCGAAGATCGTGTTGGAGGGGCGGTTACCCTGGAAGACCCGGTGGGGCACGAGCCAATCCGGCGTGCCCTCGGCTTTCACTTGCTCGGCCGTCTTGCCGAAAGCCAGCGCTTCACTCTGGGCAAAGACATTGGCCAGGAGGATGTCATGGTGCCGGCCCAGGGGGTTGAGCGGCTGGCCGAAGGCGATGAAGTCACAGGGGATCAGCCTGGTTCCCTGATGAATCAACTGGTAGAAAGAGTGCTGGCCGTTGGTCCCCGGCTCGCCCCAATAGATGGGACCGGTTTGGTAACCGACCTCGGTCCCCTCCAGGGTGACGTGCTTGCCGTTGCTCTCCATGGTGAGCTGCTGCAGATAGGCCGGGAAGCGCTTCAGATACTGCTCGTAGGGCAAGACCGCCACGGTCTGGGCGCCGAAGAAGTTGTTGTACCAGACGGCCAGGAGGCCCATGAGCACCGGCAGGTTGTGTGCGAACGGGGTGGTGCGGAAGTGCTCGTCCATCTGCTGGAAGCCGGCCAACATGGCCCGGAAGTGGTCCGGGCCGATGGCCAGCATGGTGGAAAGCCCGATGGCCGAGTCCATGGAGTAGCGTCCGCCGACCCAGTCCCAGAACGTGAACCTGTTGGCGGTATCGATGCCGAACTTCGCCACTTCCTCGGCGTTCGTCGAGACCGCCGCAAAATGCCGGGCCACCGCTTTGGCGTCGCCCCCGAGACCCGCCAGCGCCCAGTTGCGGGCCGTGTGGGCGTTGGTCATCGTCTCCAGCGTGGTAAAGGTTTTGGAAGAAATGATGAAGAGGGTTTCCGCGGGATCAAGATCCTGGACCGCCTCCGCGAAATCGGTGCCATCGACATTGGAAACGAAACGGAAGGTCAGGCCGCGCTCGCTGTAGTGCTTGAGCGCCTCGTAGGCCATCACCGGCCCCAGGTCGGAGCCCCCGATGCCGATGTTGATGACGTTCCGGATACGCTTGCCGGTGTGGCCCACCCAGGCGCCGCTCCGGACGCGGCCGGAAAAGTCAGCCATCTGGTCCAGCACGGCGTGGACCTGGGGCACCACGTTCTCGCCGTCCACGACCATGACTGCTCCCTTGGGGGCGCGCAGGGCGACGTGCAGGACGGCTCGCTGCTCCGTAAGGTTGATCTTTTCTCCCCGGAACATGGCGTCAATCCGGGCTCGCAGGCCGGATTCCTCGGCCAGTTGCAGAAGCAGCTTGAGGGTTGCGTCGGTGATGCGATGCTTGGAGTAATCCAGGTAAAGGCCCACGGCCTCGGCGGTCATCCGCTCGCCGCGGCCGGGATCGTCCCCAAAGAGTTTCCGGAGATGCAGCTCCCGAATCTGCTGATAGTGGGCCCCCAGGGCCTTCCAGGCCGGGCGTTCGGTGAGGGGCAAGTTACTATCTGTCATGTTCATGCTCCTTTTGCCTTCTACGGCGGGCGCCTAGGAATCGGCCAGGGCGTTATTCACGATCTGCTGGGCTTCAGACACAATGGCGTCCAAATGGGCCTGGTCTTTAAAGCTTTCGGCATAGATTTTGTAGATGTCCTCCGTGCCGGAAGGCCGGGCCGCAAACCAGCCGCTCGCGGCCATGACCTTGAGGCCGCCGATGGGGGCGTTGTTGCCCGGGGCCTTGGTCAGCTTGGCCGTGATGGGCTCGCCGGCCAACTCCGACTCCTTGACGGCTTCGGGGGACAACTTGGCCAGCCTGGCCTTCTGCTCCGGGGTCGCGGGCGCGTCGATCCGCGTGTAGTAAGGTATGCCGAACTCCGCGGTCAGCTCCCGGTAATGCTCGCCGGGGTCTTTGCCGGTGCGGGCGGTGATCTCCGCGGCCAGCAGGTTGGGGATCAGCCCGTCTTTATCCGTGGTCCAGACGGCGCCGTCACGCCGCAAAAAGGTCGCGCCCGCGCTCTCCTCGCCGCCGAAGCCCAGCGAGCCGTCGCTGAGTCCTGCCACGAACCACTTGAAGCCCACCGGAACTTCCACCAGGCGTCGATTCAGCCGGGCGGCCACCCGATCTATCATGCCGCTGCTGACCAGAGTCTTGCCCACGGCCGCGGTTGCCGGCCACTGCGGGCGGTTGGCGAATAGATAGGCGATAGCCACGGAGAGATAATGGTTGGGGGGAAGCAATCCCCGGCTGTGGCTCACGATCCCGTGGCGATCGGCATCGGTGTCGCTGGCAAAGGCAACCACAAAGCGGTCCTTGAGGTCGATCAGGCTCGCCATGGCGTAAACCGAGGACGGGTCCATACGGATTTGGCCGTCCCAGTCAACGGTCATGAAGCGGAACGTGGGATCGACGCTATGATTCACGACCTCCAGGTTGAGGTGGTAGCGCTCGGCAATGGCGTCATAATAAGCCACGCTGGCCCCGCCCAGCGGATCCACCCCCAGGTGCACCTGGCTGTCTTGAATCGCCTGCAGGTCCACCACTGAGGGAAGATCGCCCACATAGGCGTCCAGGAAGCGATGCTGATGGGTGGTGGAGGCCGAGCGGGCGCGCTCAAGCGGGACTCTCGCCACCCCCTGCAGTCCGTCGGTGAGAAAGGCGTTGGCCTGCCGTTCGATCCATTGAGTTACCTGGGTATCCGCAGGCCCCCCCTGGGGCGGATTGTATTTAAAGCCGCCATATTTCGGCGGGTTGTGCGAAGGCGTGATGACGATGCCGTCGGCCAGGCCCCGGCTCCGGCCCCGGTTGTAAGTGAGAATTGCATGCGAGATCACCGGAGTCGGCGTGTACCCCCCGGCCGCATCCACCATAACCTCGACGCCATTGGCCGCCAGGACCTCCAACGCACTGGCAAAGGCCGGCTCCGACAGGGCGTGCGTATCGATGCCCATGAACAGCGGTCCGTCGATGCCCTGCTGCTTGCGGTAGAGACAGATGGCCTGGGTAATCGCCAGAATATGCGCTTCGTTGAAGGCGTGGTCCAGCGACGAGCCGCGATGCCCGGAGGTTCCGAAGGCCACCCGCTGCGCCGGCACGGCGGGATCAGGGGAATAGACATAGTAGGCGGTGACGAGCCGGGGAATGTTGGTCAACATCCAGGGCTCGGCGGGTTTACCGGCATAAGGGGAAATGCTCATCAGCTTCCTCCAGTGGCAATCAGCGGCGCCATAAAATTAAGGGTATTTCCAGCGGCACGGCGACGCCGGGAAAGTAAGGGATGAGTCGCGGGGTGAAATCGCTCGCGGGCCGCGTCGCCGGCACTTGCGTGGTAAATAGGTAAGCTCCCTCCCGGTCCGGCAGCTTGTCCCCCCGGGCCATCGGCTGCCGCCAGGGCCGGTCTTCGGGTTCAGCAGCGAATAATTCCACCTGCACCGCCTGGGGATCAATCCCCCCGAAAATCACCTCCACCCGGAAATGATGCTGTCCATCGTGCGTTTCTATTTGCAGGTCGCCGAAAGAAATGGAGTGCCATTCCTGCTCAATCTGCTGCCGCCAGTTCGCCAGGCGAATCCCGAGAGCGCTTTGCTTCGACCGGCGGGCCTCATAGGCTGCCGCCGCCGGTAGATAAAACTCCGTGGTATATTGACAAACGGCGCGATTGGCGGAAAAACGGGCCGTGAGCGTCGTCATGCTCGCCCTAACTTTGGCCAGCCAATCGGTGGGAAGGCCATCGGCATTACGGGCGTAAAACAGTGGGATTACTTCCTTTTCCAGGATGCCGTATAATGCCGCGGCCTCAGCCGCATCCCAATTGGGGTCGTCGCCATGCTCTTGGCCGTCGCCCAGGGCCCAACCCACCTGGGGCTGGTAGGCCTCCGCCCACCAGCCGTCCAGTTCCGAAAGATTGAGACCGCCGTTGACCAGCACCTTCATGCCACTGGTGCCGCAGGCCTCCCACGGGCGGCGCGGGTTGTTGATCCAGACATCGGCGCCGCCCACGAGCTGCTCGGTCAAACACATGTCATAATCGCTCAAAAAGACCACTCGGCCTAGTACTTCAGGACGCCGGGTGAATTCTACCCATTGACGGATCATTTTCTGCCCCGCCCCGTCAGCGGGATGGGCCTTGCCGGCGATCAGAAGCTGGACCGGGCGCTGGGGGTCAGTCAAGAGGCGAATCAAGCGCTCCGGATCGTGCAACAGCAAAGTAGGACGTTTGTAAGTGGCAAACCGCCGGGCGAAAACCAGGGTCAAAGCCTCGGGGTCCAGAATCTGCCCGGCCTTGGCGAAATCCTCCGGGGAGGCGCCGGAAACGGCCAGTTGTTGGGAGTAACGCTGGCGGGCATATTCAATCAACATGCGCCGGGAGGCCTGGCGCATGAGCCATAATTCCTGGTCAGGCACCCGGCATATCGTTTCTTCCATCTGGTTCGTCTCGCCCAGCCACCGCCCTTCGCCGCAGTGTCTGGTCCACAACTCGTCCGAAGCCTGAGAATCCCACGTTGGGACGTGGATGCCGTTCGTGACGTGGCCAATCGGCACCTCGTCCTGGGGCCAGCGGGGAAACAGCGGTTGGAAGATGCTCCGGCTCACTTCTCCGTGTAACTGGCTCACACCGTTGACCGCGCCACTGCCGCGTATCGCCAGATACGCCATATTGAAGGGTTCCTGGTCGTCGCCGGGATTTTGCCGCCCCAGGGCCATCAGGTCCCGGAACGAGATGCCCAGGTGACTTTCGGCGTAGTTGCCGAGATGCTGCCGCACCAGATCCGGCGGGAAGCGATCGAAACCCGCGGCCACTGGGGTATGCGTGGTGAAGAGATTCCCAGCCCGGGTCACCTGGAGCGCCACCTCAAAAGGTTGCCCCGTTTCCCCCATGAAATCCAAGGCTCGCTCCAGTATGGCGAAGGCCGCGTGGCCTTCGTTCAGATGGCACACTTCCGGATTCAATCCCAGCGTGCGCAAGAGCCGCCAGCCGCCAATGCCCAGCGCGAGTTCTTGGAGAATGCGCAGACCCAGGTCACCGCCATATAATTCATTGGTTATACCTCGTACAATGGGCGGATTTGCCGGGTCGTTCAGGTCCAGGAGATACAATTTCACCCGGCCTACCTGCGCCTGCCAGGCACGTATCCAGATATTATAGCCCAGGAGGTGCACCTGGAGACGCACCCATTCGCCGCTGGCATCGCGTGCCGGCGTGATTTGCAGCTGCCCTGGATCGTTAATGGGATAAAGGGCTAACTGGGAGCCGTCGGCCGCCAGGGCCTGGCGAAAGTATCCCTCCTGATACAACAAGCCGACGCCTACGACCGGCACCCCGAGATCGCTGGCGGCCTTGAGCTGATCGCCGGCCACGTTACCCAGTCCGCCCGAGTAAATGGGCAGGGCCTCGCCCAGCATGAACTCCATGCTGAAGTAAGCCACCGTGGTCAACGGCGCCTGAGCCTGCGTCCTTTGAAACCAGGCGGCCTCGCCGCGGGAAGTGCTCATCTCCTGCGCCAAGGTTTCCACCCGGGTCCGGAATTTGGCATCGGCGGCCAAATTTTTCAGCTTATCCGGCGCCACGGTTTGGAGAATGACCCAGGGATTGCGGGTGAGGTCCCACAATTCCGGGGCCAGAGGCCGCCAGATGTCGTCAGCGCCATGATTCCATGACCACCGCAAGTCCAGCGCCAGCTCGACTAGTTCTTCCATGCCGGCAAAACTGCGTGGTTCATAAGCAAAGCTGGGATCGGCCATTTTACTCTCCAGTTACAGGGCTATAATCCGTTTATTGAAACCATCAGGTACAAGACCACCCCTCCAGGCCGAAATCCGCCACCGGGGCTCGGGGGGCCTTACGGCCAAAATTATCTTCTTCAGGCAGTTCCCCAGACTCTTATGATCCAATGATAAGATCCCGGGTGTGCCTGGCAATCATCAGTTCTTCGTTGGTCTTCATGACCCGGACGGTGACCGGACTGCCTTTCTTGGAAATGATGGGAGCATTTTGGTTATTTAAGTCCAGGTCCAGATGAATACCGAGAAATTGCAGGTTGGCGCAGATCCGGGCTCGAATGGTGGCCGAGTTCTCGCCGATGCCGCCGGTGAAGATGAAGGTATCCAGCCCACCCAGGACCGTAGCCAGGGCTCCGATAAATTTCCTGGCCTGGTAACAGAAGAGCCTCACGGCCAGGGCCGCGCCTGCTTGGGTATCCTCTTGGGCCAGGAGGTCTTGCATATCCGAGCTGATTCCCGATATCCCCAAGAGACCCGCTTGATGATTGACCAGGTGATTTACCGCTGCCGGGGTCATGCCTTTCTCCTGGAGCAGATAAATAATCACCCCGGGGTCCAAGTCCCCCGAACGAGTGCTCATCACCAGGCCCCCGGCCGGTGTCAGTCCCATGGTGGTATCCAGGCTCCGGCCATTCTCAATGGCCGCCATGCTGGCGCCGTTTCCCAGATGGGCAATAATGAGCTTCCCGGACGCCTCATGCGGCCCCGCCTCCCGCTCCAACTCCCGGGTAACATATTCGTATGAGAGTCCATGGAAGCCATAACGCTGCAAACCTGCCCGAAAGAGAGGTTCGGGCAAGGCATATCTTTGGGCCACTTCCGGCATCCGCCGGTGGAACGCGGTGTCGAAACAGGCCACCTGTGGCAGGCGCGGATAATGCCGGTGCACCGCCTCCAGCCCCTTAATTTCATGGGGCAGGTGATCAGGGGCCAGCGGCACCAGGAGTTTTAAGTCTCCGATCAAGGCGGGGGAGACTATTTGCGGCTGGACATGGGCCATCCCGCCCTGCACGAAACGGTGTCCAACGGCATGCAGGTCCTTGCCTTTTTCATGGCCTTGCAGCCAGTCAAATAGAGTTTTCCAGGCGGCATCATGATCCGGCAGCTCGATTTTTCGGGCGGTAAGTTGATGGCCTCCTTGATCTTCTGCCTGAAAATCGCCGCGTTCCACCCCTATCCCGGCCAATTCCCCTTTCAAGATAAGCGTTTCGGTTTCCCCTAAGCCATAAAGGGAGAATTTAAGGCTGGAGGAACCGCTATTAATAGTCAGAATGTGGCTGTCTTTCCCCATAACTCTCCTTTTTCAACGGCTCCCTGAAGGGGAGGCGCTGGAGGAATCTTTCTCCACCGAGCCAAAAGGATGGATGCAGATCGTGGTCATCAATAACCAGCTCTTGAGCAAATCACTGCCTCACCCCGGCGTCCTCCCACAGGCGAAACCCGCCACGGAAGGCATCGGCGTTGTCGCCTCTCCGGCAACCCGGAGGCAGCTCTTCCAGGTTATTGACGTTGCCTCCTCCAAGAACCACCTCGTCGGCTTCCAGGGCGGCGCTCAAGCGGGCCACCACATCCGCGACGTAACGTTGCCATCTCTTATGGCCCAGCCGCTTTAAACCACGGATTCCCACGTAATCTTCGTAGGTCCCCTTCTTGTAGGGAAGGTGGCCAATCTCCATGGCCTCCACGATACCTTCGACAATCATGCAGACGCCGAGGCCGGTCCCCAGTCCCAAAAAGAGCATCTTCCCACCCCGGTAGCTCCCCAAGGCTTGCATGGCCGCATCGTTCATAAGCTTGACGAGGCATCCGCAGGCGGCGGCAAAGTCGAACCCTACCCACCCAGGTCCGAGGTTAGGCGGTTCCGCCACCGGACGCCCACGGAGAACCGGCCCGGGGTAGCCAATCGATACCACCTGGTAGTTCCAGTCCCCCGCCGCCTGCTTGACCCCGGCGACCATCTCTGCGGCTGTGAGCGTCGACCCGGAGGGAAACTCCCGATGGGTATCCTGCCCGGTGGCCAGAATCTTGACGTGGGTCCCGCCAATATCAATTACCAGCACGTTCATGCCCAAACCTCTCTCAGTAGATAGGCTTAGTCATTAAATCCCTCCGGTTCTATCGGAGCATTTTCCTGATTCAAATCCGGGTCTAAGTAAATACCGAGAAATTCCAGGTTGATCCCGGCAAGTTTTTTGAGCCATGATTTTCTGACCATAGCGTTATCCTTCCGTTCAAATATGTTTTTAGGGATTGTTTCGAAATAAGCGCGGCACCCCTCGAGAAAGCGTGACTTTCTGGTCTTGGTGCCATATGGTAAACTGAGAGCCTTCACGCAGCAGGTAAGTAGAAACCTCCGACTCAACGTTAATTTCTAATACCTGTCCTCGAATGCTCAGGGGGAAGTGAAGGCGCTTCAGTCCCTTAGGCAACTTAGGGTGGAACTTAAGACAGCCGCCAAAATCCCGCAGACCGGCGAGCCCGTAGACACAGAGCATCCAGCTGCCGCCCATGGAGCCCATATGGCAGCCATCCTTGACATTTCCGCCAAAATCTTCCAGATCCCTGAGCACCGCATAATGGGCATACTTCAAGGCCTTACCC
This sequence comes from Desulfobaccales bacterium, assembly GCA_052147455.1. GTDB lineage: Bacteria > Desulfobacterota > Desulfobaccia > Desulfobaccales > 0-14-0-80-60-11 > JAPLJC01. Next base: position 31,932 of record JBKQKO010000084.1, read on the forward strand.
AGGTAGCCGACCTCCAAGGCCATGATACTCTCAATACAGACCGACAGGGAAGAATCTCCAGTAGTCAAAGGGTCATAATAGTCGAAGTTTCGGCGCTTCTGTTCCAGGGAGAATTTGTCGCCCAATAGAAACATGGCTAACGTCACATCCGCCTGTTTGATCACCTGCTTGCGATAAATTTTTAAGGGATGGTAGTGGAGAAGCAGGGGATAGTTGTCAATAGGGGTATGTTCGAAATCCCAGACCTCTTTTTCCAGAAAGCTGTCATCTTCAGGGTGGATTTGCAGCTCTGCATCATAAGGAAGATACATCAGTTCCGCAGCCCGGCGCCAGTTGTCGATTTCGGAGATATCGAGGCCGGTGTGGTGCACTACGGTGGCAAAAGTCCCGGGGTCTTTTTCCTGAAGCGTTTTTAAGGTGGCGACGGCATAGCTCAGATTATTCTGGGCGATGATGTTGGTGTAAAGATTGTTATCCACCACAGTGGAGTACTCATTCGGCCCGGTAACCCCATGAAGGCAAAATTTCCCCTCCCGGCGGTCGGAGAAAAACCCGAGTCCATGCCACATGCGGGCAGTTTCCACCAACATCTCCGCACCGTTGGCAAAAAGGAATTCCTGGTCGCCGGTAACCTCCACATAATGTTGCAGGGCATACATGATGTCGCCATTAATATGGTATTGGGCGGTTCCGGCCGGATAGTACGACGAAGCCTCCTCCCCATCAATGGTCCTCCAAGGGAAAAGAGCCCCCTGTTCATTTACTTCCCGGGCCCGTTGCCTGGCCTTGTCCAACATCCTATACCTGAACTCCAGGAGATTCCTGGCTACCTGGGGATAGGTGTAAATCAAGAAAGGCAAGACATAGACCTCGATATCCCAAAAATAATTGCCGTCGTAAGCCTGCCCGGTAAGCCCCTTGGCCGGAATCCCCACTCCTTCTAACCGGATCGATGCCTGAAAGATTTGAAAAAGGTTAAAGCGCATGGCCTGTTGCAGTTCCCCGGCTCGATGTTGGGGGTGATCAGGGTCGCCCTCTATTTGCACGTCGCTCCGTTGCCAGAAGTCTTCCAGAAGGACCCGCTGCTTCTTCAAGAGATCCTCGAAACCGCAGGCTTTAGCCAGATCCAGAGTCTTTCCGACCGCATCGCCCAACTCCTCAATCGAAAGAGCCTGGGAAGTGTGGTAAGCTATAAATTTAGTAACCTTTAAGGCCCTGCCGGATTGCCCCTGGCAAGAAAAGACGACCTTGCCCTCATCCTCAGAACTCTCGCTGCTGACGGAATAATGCCCTGCCGTTTCTATGAAGTGGTCGATGCCGCAAACCATCTTGAGGTTACTGTGTTCAGTTTTGTGGCCGAGGATTACTCTCTGGTCCTGGCTAGAGTTTAGCAGGGGCAGCAGCACCTTGCCCTTGAGACTCTGGTACAGCCGCGGGTCTCCTTTCCGCAGGCGATCTTCGTGAACATTGCGCATCTCAGAAGCAATAACTACCTGGGCATCATCAGTTAAGACCGTCACTTCATAAGAAATGGCCGCCAGGTGGCGATGTTCATAAGACACCAGTCGCCGGGATTTAATGCTGACGCGCTTGCCGGAAGGCAGTTCCCATAATATTTCCCGGTCCAGGGTCCCGGCCCGCAGGTCTAAAATTCGCTGAAAGCTGATTAGATTGGCCTCGGCCAGGACAAAAGGCTCATCATCCACGTAAAGTTTGATAATCTTGGTATCGGTCACATTGACAATGGTCTGGCCTTCTTTGGCAAAGCCGTAAGCTTCCTCGCCGTAACATATCGGCCAGACCTCGTAGAAGCCGTTGATAAACGTGCCATTTTCGAAGACTGGAGTTCCTTCCTCGAAGCAGCCGCGCATCCCCAGATAGCCGTTTCCCAGGGAAAAGATGGTTTCGGCCTGGGCCAGGAAGCGGGGATAGAATTCCTTTTCTATCATCCGCCAGGGGTCCACGGGGTAGATATGCTGAGGAGGGTTGAGGGGGCGGCGTTTGAGCATGATTCATCTCCCGGTATTGCTCAGGTTAAAGTTACTGGTTCACGATAGCAATTCCTTGAGATCAGTCACGACCAGGTCGGCGCCATGTTGCCGCAGCGCCTCGGCATCCCCTTGGCGGTCCACGCCAATCACCAGTCCGAAGCCGCCGTTGCGACCAGCCTCAACCCCGGCCAGGGCATCCTCAACCACCACGGCTCCTCGGGGCGGCACGCCCACCATCTCTGCGGCCTTAAGGTAGGTATCCGGGGCCGGTTTGCCTTTCAGGTTGAGTTCTTCAGCGAGGTTGCCGTCAACCCTGGCATCAAAGAGATCGGCAATTCCCGCGACCTTAATGATCGCCTGACAATGCTTGCTTGAGGATACTACCGCGGTCTTAATTCCTGCCTGCCGCAACTGACGGAGCCAGGCAACCGAACCTGCAAATACTTCGACGCCTTTGGATTCCAGGGCCTGATTGAACAGCTCATTCTTGCGATTCCCCAAACCGCCAATGGTCTCCCGGTCGGGTGGGTCGCCGGGATTGCCTTGGGGCAGTTCAATACCGCGGGATTGCAGAAAACTGCGGACGCCATCTTCGCGGGGTTTGCCATCGACATAATCTTCATAATCAGTTTTGATATCGAAAGGCCGGAAGGTTTCCTTGTTCTTGGCGGCGCGCCGTTGCAAAAATTCGTCAAACGCCTGCTTCCAGCAAGCCGCATGGACTTTGGCAGTGGCGGTGAGCACACCGTCTAAATCAAAGAGCACTGCCTCGAAATGATCCAGGCCGGCTGGGGGAGCTGGACTCACGGGACTCCTCCTCTTAGGTTTTCTGACTTGCGATGGCCAGTTCTTGCGGGAATGCGAGCTATGTGGGATTAAACTGCCCGTGTCACTAAGATAAATACCCTGGTGGCGATGTCAATCAGGCAGAAGAGAAGCTTAATAGTAAGTTTTCATTACAAGAATTCATTATTATTGATCCTTGACTGGAGTGAAAAGATGATTAATTTTTTAGAATATTAATAATATTTGATTACCAGCTGACCTGTGAAGGACAAAAGTCCCTTTCATCACAAAATTCAGCCCAAAGGAGGTCATCATGTCCGTTGAATCAGCCAGAGCTTTTGTGGAAAAGATGAGGCGCGATTTGGCATTCAAGAAGCAAATCCTTGCCGCCGAGTCTGCTGCCAAGAGGCAAGAGATCATCAAGAGCGCAGGATTCGATTTCGATAGAATGCACCTGGACTCTTTGGCAAGCGAACTCACCCCCGAAGAAAGAAATGCTTTGATGATGTTATAACCTTGGGAAGCTTCCTGATTGCCTTTGTCCAGGTTGATTTTTGCCTTCAGAGCTTGAATTCTGCCTCTCTGCAGTATGCAATCGGCATGGTCGGCCTGGGCGTCATGGGGCGCAATCTCGTTTTGAACCTGGCCGACCATGGCTGTGCGGTAGCCGGTTATGACCAGAACCAGGCCAAAGTCGAGGCCCTGCGCCAGGAATCAAAGGAACGTGGCTCAGTTCACGTCGGTTCATTTGGGGGACTCATCTTTCCGGATCTTTCGTTCCGCCTGGAGCCAGTCCTGAACCGCGTGGCCTTCGCGGCGGCCTTGCCGCTCATATAGTTCATAGGCCCGCTTGGCGATCTGCGGCGCCACATCGACAGGTTCCCTGGCCAATAGGGGCGCGGCAGTTGGATCGAACACCCGATACGCGAGCAGTTTCACGCGGTCATTCACGAGGAACCAAACCAGGGCATAGCCCCAAACGAACAATGCCCAACCCCAGCCGAGGGGTGTCATAAACAGCCCATAAACCGCTATCAATGTCGCCACGATTTGCGTGCCGAGCACGGCCACCCATAAAATCCGCGCCGGGCGGATGGACCAGAACGGGCCGCGCGTGCGCGTCAGGAAAATCGTCAGATGTCCGGCCACGGACAGCTTCAAATACATCAGCGTCTGGATGTGCGCACGGTCGAGGTGAAAGACGCGCTCACCGAGATAAAACAAACCGAAGGCGGCAACGACCCCGATGACGCCCAGCAGCGTGGCGACCCCCAGGACCAGGCGCATGTTCCAGGCCTCGGGCTGGTCCTGGTAATGAACGTTGTCATAGGCAATGGACAGGATGGCCCCGTCGTTGAGTAGCGCCAGCATCACGATCATCACCGCGGTCAAGGGATAAAAGTTGAAGATCAGGATCGCCGCCGTCATGAACAACAGCACGCGCAGCGTCTCGGCGATGCGGTAGATCGCGTAGCTGTTCATCCGCTGGAAAATTCTCCGGCTCTCCTTGATCGCGTCAATAATGACCGACAGGCCGGGCGTCATCAGCACGATGGCTGCCGCTGCGCGCGCCGCATCCGTCGCGCCCGAAACGGCGATACCGCAGTCGGCTTTCTTTAGCGCGGGGGCGTCATTCACCCCGTCGCCCGTCATTCCGACGATATGGCCACCTTGCTGCAGGACATCCACAATGTGGAATTTGTGTTCGGGGAATACTTGGGCGAAGCCATCCGCCTTCTCGATCGACTCGGCCAGCGTCGCCGTCTCGTGACGCTTCGTGTCGCCGAAGCCGCTGGCATCAAGGATATTCGTACCCATCCCTAGTTTCTTGGCGGTTTCCCGGGCAATGGCCAGTGCGTCGCCCGTAACCATCTTGACGCTTACGCCCATCTGCCGCGCCGTCGCGATGGTTGCCTTGGCATCGTCTCTTGGCGGATCGAACAGAGGCAACACACCGAGAAACTGCCATTTCCCGTCTCCCTCGGCCCGCGCCACCCCCAATGAGCGAAAGCCGCGCGCCGCGAAGTCATTGACGGCCTTCTCGACGGCGGGCTGCACCTGCGCGGCATTGACCGATAGCTCCAAGATCACCTGCGGCGCGCCCTTGGCGACCTTGAACTCCTTTCCGTCCGCGTCTTTGACGGTGGCTTCGGTGCGCTTATGCACCGGGTCGAAGGGCTGGAAATGAACCACCTGGTAGCCCTTCAAGGCCTGGTCACTCTTCAGGCCGCCCAACACGGCCAGATCAATGGTGTCCTTATCGTCCGTGCGCGACGCCAGCGCGGCGTTCAGGATGACTTGATCGGTAGGGATGTCGTTGACGCCGAACGGATCGCCCAGCGTCAACTTGTTCTGGGTCAGGGTGCCCGTCTTGTCCGAGCACAATATGTCCACGCCAGCGAGTTCCTCGATGGCCGACAACCGGGTCACAATCGCCTCTTTTTTGG
>JBKQKO010000085.1:0-6811 GCA_052147455.1 Desulfobaccales bacterium
CCGGGGCCTGCCCCAGGGGTGGTCCAAACCACAATGTCCATTTGCCAACGCGACCATGACCAGAACTTCAATAAAGCGTATCTTAACCTAAGATACAAGGGTGGGCACTGCCCACCATTTCCTTAGAAAATAACTGCTTAAGTGATACCGTATTGCTTTTAAAGGGGAAAATCGACTTTGATCTTGAAGATTTCCTGGGCCGGCAGGCTCAGGACCTCCACCCCGGAGGCCCCGGAGATCTCGGCGAGGATCTGCTCCAGCCGCGCCGGTGATTCGGCGATGAGGGTGAACCAGACATTGAAGTAGTGGCGCCGCAGGTAGTTGTGGGTAACCCCGGGGTAGCGATTCACCACCTCTACGAAGCGCTCCAGCAACTCCGGCGGCACCCGGGCGGCGCACAGGGTGCTGGTATAACCCAGCTTGCGGGAGGTGAAATTGGCCCCCAGGCGGCGGATGACGCCGCTCTCCATCAGGGTCCGCACCCGGCGCAGGACCTGCTCCTCGTCAGCCCCCACCCTGGCGGCCACCTCGGCATACGGCCTGGAAACGATGGGAAAATTTGACTGGATCTCGTTTAAGATAGCCCGGTCCAGGTCGTCCAGGAATTGGGGAGCCCCTTGGCGTTTTGGGGTTTTCGCTGAGTCCATTAGCGGGTCTTGTAGCGCAACCTGCCAAAATAGGTGGCTAGCCAGGCTGCGGGAAGCAAGACGCCCAAGCCCACCACTATCCAGCCAATCCCTGCTGCAGAACCTTGCGGTCCGAAGAACCAGAGAAGGACAAAGCCTACCGCAAAATTGCCAAATCCCCAAAGGACGTTGCTGAGTGGCGAGGATTTGCCGACCCCGGGCGGCGAGGCAAAAGGTGAATGAAACCGGCGGCCGCTAATGCCCTGAACGAAATGAGGGACACCGTTGGCCAGCAACAGTCCGCTGACGAATTCGATCACGAAACAATACCACGCCATTTCAGTTTCCTTTTATAAATCGGAGCCGGAAACACTCGCCCGCATTGCGGCTCGCGGCCGATAGCCAAGAGCTTTTCAGTCTCGCCGCCGGTGAGGGGTTTTTCGGGCTTTCATTTAGCAGGCGGCCTGTGGGCCTCCACATAAGCCTTGAGAACCGCTTGCATCCTGGAGATGTGTCCTTTCCCCTTTGATCTGAAAAAGGAGATGATCTCCTCCTCAAGGCGCAGGTGAACGGATTGCTTAGCTTGTGGCAAAACCAGTTTTGCCTGGGTCCAATCGGCCCGAATGCCGCGCTCGTCCTCGTCTGCGGCAACGAGCCGTTCCAGTTCAGCATCTGTTTGCGCGTCAACCCGGACCAAATCGGTACGGCTTTGCGCCCTCCGGGCCTTAAGCTCTGCTGCTGTATAGCTCTTGATTTTTTCCATTTTTAAGGGGTGAAGCCGGCCCGCTCTTTTGGGCATGATGCGGGGGGCTTTTTTGAATATGGACAATTAACGAGATTTTGTCCAGTTATGTTTTTTGCTTAGGTTCGAAGCGAAGAATATCGCGCGTGTTTTCAGGAAATAACTGTTTTAGCGCATCAACTAATTTATCGCGCATACTAAGCAGGGAACTTTTTGTATCATCAACTATTTTTATTACGTCGTCTGTGCTCTGCCCTAATCTTTGATATACTAAATGACCAAGGGCTTTTTCAATATAACCCAATGCTTTCCCCATATCTTGCGGTAATGATAATATCTCTTCTCCTACTTGCATTTGGTCTGGAGTATCGTGATAATAATACCGCATTTTTGCCTCATTTAACAGAGGTTGAGCTTGCTGTAAAAGAAACTCTGTTCTAAGATTAATTGCGCTAATTGCTGTTTGAAACTTTGTATATTCTAAAAATAACTCAGCTAAAGTTTGCCGAAGCTTTATTTGCAATTTTGATGAACTCTGCGGTTTAAGAAAATAAGATAGACTACTCATATCAATTTTTAATCTTCATATTCAATAGCTGGTAGCATTGGTGGCATCACAACAATCTTCAACGGATGTGTCCTTACAGGGTCAATCATCTGTTTACATATATTACCTAACCTATTAAACTGACACATTACAGTAAAAATAGCATAATTTCCCGCTGTTATATTATCAGCTTTTATTTTTTGTTCTTTTTCTTGCTTTTGTAGTTTGAAAGCAAAAAAAGCACCGAGAAACGCTGCAATCAACGTAGCAGCGGCTGGAATGAATTTTGAAAAAGAAAGAGCCTTATCCATGGCGATCACGTTTATCCATGGGCCGAAACAACACCAACTTGTATGAGTCTCCAATAAAGCCCCCTAAATAGCCCATAGGGCGGGCTGTGCCCGCCGCCTTAACCATCCATTTTAACCGGTGGGTTCGTAGGGGCAGATGGGGTCCGCCGCCAGGACGTCGCCGCTCTCGGCATAGGCCCGGGCCCGGCAGCCGCCGCAGACCTTGCGGTACTGGCAGCTCTGACACTTGCCATGGTAATCGTCCACCCGCCGCAGTTGCCGGAACAGCTCGGAGGTGGCCCAGATTTCCGGAAAGGGCCTCTCCCGGATATTTCCCGCGGGCAGCTCCAGATAGCCGCAGGGCTGCACTTCCCCGCGATAGGAGACAAAGGCGAATCCCTGTCCCCCCAGGCAGCCCTTGGTCATGGCCTCCATGCCGTGGCTCTCCGCGGTGATCGCTTCTCCCCGGGCGGCGGCGTCCTGGCGCCACAGGCGGTAAAACTGGGGAGCGCAGGTGGGCTTAATGAACAGCCGCCCTTCCTTCTGCCAGGCCAGCAATTGGCCCAGGGTCTCTTGGTATTCCTCCGGCTGCAGCAATTGCTCCCGCAGTTGCTCCCCCCGGCCGGTGGGCACCAAAATGAAGACATGATGGGCCGCGGCCTTAAGTTCGATGGCCAGGCGGTAGATGGCGGCCAGTTCGCCCCGGTTGGCCCGGGTGACGGTGGTATTGATCTGAAAGGGCAGACCCGCCTCCCGGCAGGCGGCGATGCCGGCCAGGGCCCCCTCATAGGCGCCGGGCACGGCCCGGAGGCGGTCGTGGCTGGCGGCCGCGGCCCCATCCAGGGAGATGCTCAGTCTTTGCACTCCCGCGGCTTTGAGGCGGCCGGCGAGGAGCGGAGTCAGGAGGGTGCCGTTCACCGCCATCACCATGCGGTGGCCCTGCGCGGCGCCGTAGGCCACCAGCTCCAAGATGTCCTCGCGCAACAGGGGTTCGCCGCCGGTGAGGATCACCACTAGCTGGCCCAGGGTGGCCAGGTCGTCCAGCAGGGCGAAGCCTTCCTCAGTGTTCAGCTCTCCGGGATAAGGCCCGGAACCCGCGGCGGCCCGGCAGTGGAGACAGGCCAGGTTGCAGCGCCGGGTGGTCTCCCAGGCCAGCAGCCGCAAGCGCGGGATGGCATTATGGCTGGATTTTATTTTTGCCTTTGGCGGCACCGGGTTTCCACCTGGGATGGTTATCCCTGATTACCTTGGATCAGGATAATCCGCGGCCACAGGCCGCCCTAGAAAATCCACTTGGTGCGCAGTGCGCACCCTACACGGCTTTAGTTCCGCAGCAAAGCCGCGGCCTGTTTGGCGAAGTAGGTCACAATCAGATCAGCGCCGGCCCGCTTGATGGCGGTGAGGGACTCCAGCATCACCGCCTCCTCGTTGAGCCAGCCCTTCTGGGCCGCGGCCTTGATCATGGCGTATTCGCCGCTCACCTGGTAGGCGGCAATCGGCAGATCGAACTCCCCGGCCAGTTGGGCCACGATGTCCAGATAGGGCAGAGCCGGCTTCACCATCAGGATGTCGGCCCCCTCCTCCACGTCCAGGGCCGCTTCCTTGAGGGCCTCCCGGGCGTTGGCCGGGTCCATTTGATAGGCGCGGCGGTCGCCGAAGGCCGGAGTGCACTCCGCCGCCTCCCGAAAGGGCCCGTAAAAGCTGGAGGCGTATTTCACCGCATAGCTCATGATGGGCAGCATTTCGAAACCACGCTCGTCCAGGGCCTCCCGGATGGCGCCCACCCGGCCGTCCATCATGTCCGAAGGGGCCACCATATCGGCTCCGGCCTCGGCGTGGGACAGGGCCACCTGGGCCAGGGCCTCCAGGCTGGCGTCGTTGTCCACCTCTCCACCATGGATGAGGCCGCAGTGGCCGTGGGAGGTGTAGGCGCACAGGCAGACGTCGGTGATCACCAGCAATGCCGGCAGCTCTTTCTTCAAGCGGCGCACCGCCTGCTGCACCGCGCCCTTGGGAGCGGCGGCCTCGGAGCCGGTCTCGTCCTTCTTTTGGGGCAACCCGAAGAGCAACACCGCGGGCAGGCCCAGATCGGCGACCTCCCGGGCCTCTTTCAGAAGCTGGTCCACCGACAGGCGGCAGACCCCCGGCATGGCGTCCACCGCCTGGCAGACCCCCTGGCCCGGGGCCACGAACATGGGATAAATGAAGTCTTCCCGGCGCAAATGGGTCTCCTGCACCATCTTCCTCAAGGTCGCCTGGCGCCGCAGCCTCCGGGGACGAAATATCAGTTCCATAATGAGCACCCGTGCTTAAAAATCATTTTTTACAACCATATTATAATATTAACATATCACCGCGGCGCTGCCCTTGCAAAACACAAAAAAATCCTATCGGGAAGAGCGGGCCGCGGCCCTAAATAATTTTCCATGGCTCCGCTCGCTTTTAAAGATAGGGGTTGGCGGCGCCCGGCTTAAAAAGGGTTGACGCTGCTTCCGGGTATGGGATACTAAATCTTGGAAAATCTAGGGGATGGGGGGGGAATGCGCAGCAACGCTTTATTAGTCATCTGCCTGGCGGTCATCCAGTTGGCTAGCGCAGCGGGTTGCGGGTCGGCGCCGGTTGGCCAGGCGTGGCCCGAGGCCGCCTCCCAGGCGCCGCTGACCGGGGAAAATGAGCAGGCCAGGCTCAAGGATGCCCTGACGGGAGGGCAGCTGACCCCGCGGGAAGTGGCGGAGATGAGTGACCGTCTCCTGGCCGACAGCTCGACCTTCAACGACCAGAAGACCATGGCCCGGCTGGAACTGCTCCTCCTCATGGCCATTAAGTCCCCGGACAAGTCAGCTCACGCCGCCCTCTGGCGTAATCTGGGCATCCTCCATTACCACCAGCAGAAGTACAAGGAGGCGCGCCAGGAGCTCCAGACCTCTAACGAAATTAACCCCAAAAGTGCCCGGACCCATTTTTATCTGGCCCGTCTCTTCACGCACCAGGGCGAGATCTACGAGCGCCAGGGTCAGCAAGGCAAATCCCGCCAGCAATTCAAGCGGGCTGCCATCGAAATGGAGCAAGCCCGGAAGATTGAACCCGGCAATCCATTATTTCGCCAGGACATCAAGCAAATGATCGGCGGGGAATAGGTAGCGGCGCCATGAAGATCTCCTGCCCATTCTGCGGCAACGATGCGGATTTTTTTGAAGTGGCCGAAGGCGTCACCATCACCACCTTTTACGAGCAAAACGATGACGGCAGTTTTTCCACGGTGAGCGATGACTCCAAGATCCAGGGAGAGGTGCGGTTTTTTTGCGGTGAATGCCATAAGGAGCTCAAGGAGTACCACGAACACTTCCTGGATATGCTTTTTTAGTTTCGAGTTTCGAGTTTCGAGTTTTTAGTTGAAAGAAGAAAAATGAAATCAACCTCATATAGGGATTTGGAGGTCTGGAAGAAGGCCGTAAATTTGGCTAAAATAATTTATGGAGTCACTTCTCGGTTTCCCGATAAAGAAAACTACAGATTATGCGGCCAGATTCAACGCTCTGCGGTTTCAGTGTCAGCCAATATTGCTGAAGGCCAAGCTCGTAATTCAAAAAAAGAATTTAGATATTTTCTCGGAATAAGCCTTGGTTCGCTGGCTGAACTTGAGACTTTGTTAACCATTGCCAGTGAGATAACTTATATCTCAGAGCCTATGCTCTTGGAATTATTAGGACTAACCGATGAAATAACCCGCATGATTAAAGGACTCATTAAGCATCTCTCAAAAACTATTTAGCAGTCTCATTGCAGGATATATTCCGGAAACTCAAAACTCGAAACTCGAAACTCAAAACTCAAATGCCCGAGCTTCCCGAAGTAGAGGTAATCCGGCGGGGCCTGGCGCCCTGTCTGGTGGGCCGTCGTTTCCTCGGGGTTTCCGTGGGGGAAAAGTCCCTGCGACGGCAATCGCCGGCCAGGGAACTGGAGCGCCGGCTGGTGGGCCGCAGACTGGTGGATCTCCGCCGCCGGGGCAAATACCTGCTCTTTGACCTGGAGGACGGCGCCACCTTGCTGGTGCATCTGGGGATGACCGGTCGTCTGCTCCTGCGCTCCCCCAAAAAGCCGCTACAGGACATGACCCACGTCCACCTCAGCTTTCACCTGGAAGGGGGGCTTAATCTCCTCTACCAGGACATCCGGCGCTTCGGCCAGGTGCTGGTCTTCCCGCCGGGGGCGCCCCTGCCGCCCCTGAATGAGGTAGGGCGGGAACCCTTCTCCCGGGGAGTGACCCCCCAGTGGCTGGGGGCCCAGGCCCGGGGCCGCTCCCGGCCCATCAAGACCTTCCTCCTGGACTCCAGGATACTGGCCGGGCTCGGGAACATCTACGCCTGCGAAATCCTGTTCGCGGCCGGCATCCATCCCGCCACCCCGGCAGGGGGCCTCTCCGTCAACGACTGGGGCCGCGTCCTCAAGGAAACCAGGCGCATCCTCCGGGAGGCCATCCGCCAGGGCGGCTCTTCGGTGTCCAACTACGTTAACTGCCAGGGGGAAGCGGGGCGCTTCCAGTTCCAGCATCTGGTCTACGGCAAGGAGGGTGAGCCCTGCCAACGCTGCGGCCCCGGCTTCCCCA
>JBKQKO010000086.1:0-48917 GCA_052147455.1 Desulfobaccales bacterium
CCAAAAAACTGGCCCTCACCGCTTGCATGCGTAAACTCGTGCTCATACTCAACGCCATGCTGAAAAACAATCAACCCTGGAATCAATTCGTCACCCAGGCACCTTGACTTGAAAGACAGTCGCTACGTGCTGGAAGTTTCACTAGCCAAATCATACCTGCAACTTGTCCGGGTCCGGGGATAATTGCCGGGTTTGGCAAGTAACTCGCTATAAGCTGGAAACAAAATAAGGCAGGGCCATAAATGGCCCTGCCTGAGTTTGTCGCTAAGAGGGAAGGCTATTAACTCTTCCTGAACCTCCGCCAGCCCACCATGCCCAGGAGGCCGGAGCCCAGGAGCAAAGCTGAGGGCGGCACCGGCACTGCCGAGCCGCCATAGACGGTGAACGCCTCCGAGCCAATCACCCCTGCAACGTTATGGTAGGCCAATGACGGGCCGTCGTTCTCATCCCAGAAAAGGTTTTGTGCATCGGAGGCTACTCCGTTCGACAGTTCCAGCCAGTAGGTTCCCGCTCCGATGGGGGCGTTCAATCCACTGACGGTGGAAGCGTAAACGTCATAGATGCCAAACGCTGATCCAAAATAGGTGTTGGACCAGATTGCACTCCCCGACGCCACAGTCGTCCCACCAAGCCAACTTGGGCCACCAGTGAGAATTGTCCAAGTAAGCGTCGTGGGCGTGGCGCCAGAATCAACCCAGACCCCGGCATCAAAACCGGTGACCGTAGTTGAGCCGGTCGAGACAAACGAGTCGGCTACTGCGTAATCGACACTGCCCCAGAAGCTCCAGGCATTGTAGGTGCCGTTGATGGGGCCGTTGGAGTAGATGGTGGATGCGCTGGCTGGCGCGCAGACCGCGAGAGCAAATGCCAGCACCAGGACTGAAGTGAGGCGCATTTTCATGAGTGTTCTCCTTTGCCGTAGAGACCCGACGAGATGCAAGTGAAAAATTGAGATTATCCGGCAGCCTTGCCCACCGCAGTTAAAAAACGGTTTTTGCAGTCAACCCCCAGGAGCATAACCCTGGTTGGCTAGCACCTCACCATCAAAGAGCTAAACAGAAAAAAGCTGGACTACCATTTTCCAGGCAACCCGGCTATCTCTGCGAGACCCGTGGCTTTCCGTCCCCGCCTCGCGGCGGGTTTGGCTTTTTTACTAGGGTTCTATGATAAACACCTCTTATCACAAATGTCAACTAAAATTTACTGAATCGATGCTAAAGGATGCTAAAGGATGCTAACGGATTGGCCAGACCCAACCCACATGGCAACCGGAGCAGCAGTACATTTGAATGCTTAACTCACCCTTGGTGCCCCTCCTAAGGCTCTTAAGGCTAATAGGGTGGACCCCACCGACTGGCAAGGAATCCAGATATGCGCAGTACTGCTAGATATCGCCTACTTAGTCACCACCTACATTGGTTATGATAGGCAAATCATCTAGCTTAAATCGGTTCCGGACGCTTAAAAACATCTGCAGCGTTTTATAGAATCACCTGTCTATTTGCTGGAAACCAACCCCTCAGAGGTTCCAGGCAACAGCTTCCGCAGAAACCGGCCGGTGTGCGACTCGGGGTGGCGGGCCAGTTCCTCCGGGGAGCCGGCGGCCACCAGCCGGCCGCCGCGGTCGCCCCCCTCGGGGCCCAGGTCAATGAGGCAATCCGCGGTCTTGATGACCTCCAGGTTGTGTTCGATGACGATGACGGTGTTGCCGTCCTCCACCAGACGGTTCAGCACCTGGAGCAGCTTTTCGATATCCGCCAGGTGGAGTCCGGTGGTGGGCTCATCCAGGATGTAGAGGGTGCGGCCCGTGGCCCGTTTGCTCAGCTCCCGGGAGAGCTTGAGGCGCTGGGCCTCGCCGCCTGAGAGGGTGGTGGCCGACTGCCCCAACTGGATATAGCCCAGGCCCACGTCCGCCAGGGTGCGCAGCTTCTCTCGCAGGGCCGGCACTGGCTCGAAGAACTCCAGGGCCTGGTCCACCGTCATCTCCAGGACCTCGGCAATGGTCTTCCCTTTGTAGCGAATCTCCAGGCTGCTCTGATTATAGCGCAGCCCCTTGCAGACCTCGCAGCGTACATAGACGTCCGCCAGGAAATGCATCTCGATCTTATTGATCCCCTCGCCCCGGCAGGCCTGGCAACGCCCGCCCTTGACGTTGAAGCTGAAGCGCCCGGGCCGGTAACCCCTAAGGCGCGCCTCGGGCACCTGGGCGAAGAGCTCCCGGACGGTGGTGAACAGCCCCGAGTAGGTGGCGGAATTGGAGCGGGGGGTGCGGCCGATGGGGCTCTGGTCGATGTTGATCACCTTGTCCAGGTGTTCGGCGCCCAGGAGCCCGGCATAGGGCGCCGCGGCGATCTTGGCCCCATAGAGCTTCTGGCGCAGGGCCTGGTACAAGGTGTCCATGATCAGCGTGGACTTGCCGGAGCCGGAGACCCCGGTGACGCAGATGAAGACGCCCAGGGGGATGTCCAGGTCCAGATTCTTGAGGTTGTGGCCGGCGGCGCCTTTCAGGTGCAAAAAATTTTGGGGCAGCCGGCGGCCGCGGGGCAGGTGGATGCGGCGCCGGCCCGAGAGAAACAGGCCGGTGAGGGAACGTTCGTCCCGCAGCAGCTGCTCCGGGGTGCCGCCGAAGACCAGCCGGCCCCCTTCCCGGCCGGCGCCCGGGCCCATATCCACCACGTAGTCCGCCTGGAGAATAGTCTCGGGGTCGTGCTCCACCACTATCACGGTGTTGCCCAGGTCCCGCAAAGTCTTTAGGGTGCGCAGCAGCCTCCGGGTGTCCCGGGGGTGGAGGCCGATGCTGGGCTCATCCAGGATGTAGAGGACCCCGCTCAACTTGGAGCCGATCTGGGTGGCCAGCCGGATGCGCTGGGCCTCGCCGCCGGCCAGGGTGCCGGTGGTCCGGTCCAGGGTGAGGTAGTCCAGGCCCACTTCCTCCAGGAACCCCAGGCGCTCGGTGATCTCTTTGAGGATGCGGCGGGCGATCTCCGCCTGGCGGGGGGTGAGGTCCAGACTGACGAACCACTGCAGAGCCCGGGAAACGGTGAAGCCGGTGACCTCGCTGATGTTGGCCCCGTTAAGGCGCACCGCCAGGGCTTCGCGCCGCAGGCGGGCCCCGCCGCAGTCCGGGCAGGGGCGTACCCCCATGTACTGCTCGATCTCTCCCCGCACCAGGTGGGAATCGGTCTCCCGATAGCGCTCCTGGAGCAAGGGGATCACCCCGGGAAAGCTCTTGGCCTCATAAAAGCGCCGCCCTCCTCGCTCATGGAAAAAGCTGATGGGGACTCCCCCGGAGCCATGGAGAACGGCTTCCTGGACTTCCGGGGCCAGGTCTTTGAAGGGGGTGTGAATGGAGAAGCGGTAATGCTGTTCCAGGGCCTCCAGCATTTGCTGGTGGCGCAGGGAGTGCCGCTGGGCCCAGGGGCGCACCGCCCCCTCCCGGAGGCTCAGCGAGCGGTTGGGGACCACCAGGTCGGGGTCGATGATCAGCCTGGTGCCCAGGCCGCTGCAGCCCGGGCAGGCCCCCTGGGGGCTGTTGAAGGAAAAGAGCCGGGGGGTGAGTTCCGGCAAGGAGATCCCGCAGTGGTCGCAGGCAAAACGTTCGGAGAACAACAGTTCCTCGCCGCCCTGGACAATGATCCGCACCAGCCCGTCGCCCAGCTTCAGGGCCAACTCCAGGGAGTCGGTGAGGCGGGCCCCCAGGTCGGGCTTGATCACCAACCGGTCCACCACCGCTTCGATGGTGTTGCGGCGATTCTTGTCCAGGGGCGGCACTTCTTCCAGCTCCAGGATGTCGCCGTTGAGGCGCACCCGGCTGTAGCCCTCGTGGCGCAGGCGCTCCAGGAGCTTGTGATGCTCACCCTTGCGGTCCACCACCACCGGGGCCAAAACGGTGATCCGGCTGCCCTCCGCCAGCCCCATGGCCTGGTCCACCATCTGGGGGACGCTCAAGGAGGAGATGGCCCGGCCGCAGCGGTAGCAATAGGGGGTCCCCACCCGGGCGAACAGGACCCGCAGATAATCGTAAATCTCGGTGGAGGTGGCCACGGTGGAGCGGGGGTTGCGGGAGGCGCTGCGCTGCTCGATGGCGATGGCGGGAGACAGCCCCTCGATATACTCCACGTCCGGCTTGTCCATGAGTTCCAGGAACTGCCGGGCGTAAGCCGATAAACTCTCCACGTAGCGCCGTTGGCCCTCGGCATAGAGGATGTCGAAGGCCAGGGTGGACTTGCCGGAGCCGCTGACCCCGGTAATCACGATAAACCGGTTCCTGGGCAGCTCCACGTCGATGTTCTTGAGATTATGCTCCCGGGCGCCCCGGATGACGATCTTACTGGTGGGCATCGGTGGTTGCTTAACCCCAGGGTTGTGGGGTCAAATCGAGGTCAGGGCGGCGCCTTCCCAGGCGGGCGCTGAGGTGAGCTGCTGCTCTTCCTTGGGCTTGGGTTTGCGGCCCCGCTTCTTTTTGATCTCATAGGAGACAAACTTGATCCCCTGGGCCCGGCCGGCTCCGCCGGCCCAAAGCAAGGGGCCGTTTCCCAACTGCCGCACAATCTCGGCCAGGGTGCATCCCAAATATTTAGCCGGAATCACGGTGGCTTCCAATTTTAGCCCCATTTTGGGGGATTCTTTTCCTCTGGGCATGAATATTTCCTTGGTTATCTAAATTGGCGCAAGAGGGGCTCACGAGCTTGAGGCGGGCGACTGGCCAACGGCGCTTGGTAAATAACCCTCCCTTGAATCTATTAATTTAACTCCTGGTGGCGGTTTTCGCCATACTTTTTTATAATTTGGCGCCCCGACCCTGGCCAAATCCTCGGCCCCGCCGCAAGCTCCTGAAGAGGCGAAGCATTTGCTGCTGCAATCTAAAGGTCTTGTTTATCTCAAGAAACTCGATTTCAAGGAGGGAACTCCAGAAAAGACCGTCAAGATCCAGGGCGGCACGCCTTACCAGGACGTAACTCAGGCCTTCAAGAATTAGGGGAGGCGGTTTCTCCTAAAACAGAAACAAAACTCAAACCCGGGCGACCCAATCACAGGCTGGGAGCCTGTGCCACTGTCGCCCCCACAACTCGAAACTCTAGGAGTGTTAGCTGGGGTGAATCTTCTCCGCTTCGGCCCGAAAGGCCGGAGCCACGGTATAGCGCACCCGGTTGGCCTTCTCGCCGTTGTGTTCCAGGACGCCCTCCTTTTGCAGCAGGCTCAGATAGCCCCAGGCGGTCTTTTTATTGATCCGGAAATGCTCCTCAAAATCCAGCAGCCGGAACCAGCGGCCACCGCTCTCGCGAAGAAAGTCCCACAGGGTTTCGAAAGTAAGCTTGCGTTTGCCCTCCAGAGGCAGGGACAGGCGAGACAGGGCTCGGCGCAAGGACTCGCCGTCAATGGCCTCCGGCTCCGGGGAGGGCGCCGCGGCTTCCCGGTCCCGGGGCGGGGCGGTCCAGTCATCCGTCAAGTGTTCGAAATAATGCCCCACCTGCTCTTCGATGAGATTCAGGAGGCGGTAGAACTGGGACAGGGTAATCTGCCCGGACAGGCGGTTGACCAGGTAATCCTTGGCCCTTTTCCGCACAAAGGAGACCCGCTCCCGGCGCCCGGCGGGCAATCGGGTGGCGTCCAGCAAGACCTCGAAAAACATGCCGGCCACCAGGGTGGTGTCCAGGCCCGAGCCCGGGGGCGGCTGATAAGCCAGCCGGTCGCAGACCTGCAAGGCCCCGGCCTGCAAGGTAAAATCGCCGAAATCGTCGGCGAAATCGGCCAACTTCTCGGGACAAGCCGCGGCGATGACCTGCTCCGTCAGGACCCGCACTAAACCCAAAAAGCTATCCCGGTCCATTAGTGAAGCCTCCCTGGCTTGCACCGATTATAAGGCATAACTGCCCAAAGGGGCAAGACCGTCCTTAGCCGGTAAGGAAACATCTGCATCAGGAGGCAGGGCGGACCCAGGTGTCCGCCCCCAGGATCTCCATTGGCCCCGGCAAGTACTGGCAAATTCCCAATGGGGCTAATCCTGGCGGGGATTGACATTGGCGCCTCTGGTACTTATCTTCGGTCCAGAAAATATCGCTAACCTCTGAAACTGGTTCAACAATCCTTAGCCTGGCCTTTATGGGAGAGTGGAGGTTTTTATGATAGCGGAAAAGCGGCTCACGGGGACCTCGAAATTAAAGAGAACGATAGCCTGCCTCATACTGAGCAGCCTGTGGCTGGTGGCGGCCTGCGCCCCGGGTGGGGGTTATGGGTCTCCTCCTTCCTCCGGAAATTTTTCTCCCCCTCGCCCCGCGTACAACTACCCAGATTATTCCCCTTCATGCAACCACTCGGATTGTTCCCCGGACCTTCCGTGAACGCCGCCCGATCCCGGATCATCCTGTACCTGGCCGTCATCCTTTTGCCTTTACTGGTGGTGGCGGCCTGCCACCTGAAGACCGACGACGTATTTTATTATAATCTTGGCCGCGGCTTTGCCCAACTGGCTTTTGCGATTCTCATCATGCAGGTGGTCCTGGCCGCCCGCCTCCATTGGGTGGAGGCGCCTTTCGGCCTCAATCTCACCTTCCCGTTCCACCGCCGCATGGGGACCGTGGCCGCCATCCTCCTGATCCTGCATCCCCCGTTAATGGCCCTGGGCGGCGGAGGCTGGCATTTACTCTATGGCCTCGACGTCGAATGGTACATCATCATTGCCAAGGTGGCGCTCCTGCTGCTGCTCATCCACGTGGGGCTAAGCCTCTGGCGGGCGCGGCTGGGGATCAAGTACGAAACCTGGCGCCTGCTCCATGACCTCCTGGCGCCCCTGGTGCTGGTCCTGGTCTTTCTGCACAGCTGGAACGCCAGCGAAGATCTCCGGGTGCGGCCCATGCAGGTCCTTTGGCTGGTGTTTCTGGCGGTGGCCTTCCTGCTTTTCGGCTATCACCGCCTGGTCAGGCCGCTGCTGCTCCGGCATCATCTTTACCGGGTCCAGGAGGTCCGCGAGGAATGCCCCAGGGTCTGGACCATCAAATTCGCCCCGCCCCCGGGGGCGCAGCGGTTCGATTTCTTGCCGGGCCAGTTCCAATTCGTCACCCTGTTCCGGGGCCGGGGGCTGCCGGTGGAGGAACACCATTTCACCATCTCCTCCAGCCCCAGCGAGCCCGGCTACCATGCTGCCACCATCAAGGAGTCGGGGGATTTCACCAGTACCATCGGCCAGACCAGGGTTGGCGATACCGCCGCCATTCACGCCCCCTTCGGACGCTTCTCTTACGTCTTGTATCCCCAAGCGCGGGATCTGGTCTTCATCGCCGGGGGGATCGGCATCACCCCCTTGATGAGCAACCTGCGCCATATGCGGGATACTCAGGCGGAGAGGCGGGTCCTGCTGCTCTACTCCAACAAGACCGAGAGCGACATCGTCTTTCGGGAGGAACTGGCCAGGATGGAGGAGGAGGTGGTGGTAAGAGGGCCCAAACTGCGGGTGGTGCACGTCCTGAGCCGGCCGGAAGAGGCCTGGCCCGGCGAAAAAGGCCATTTGGACCGGGAAAAGCTGGCCCGCCTCTGCGGCGACCGCCTGGGGACGGCCTTCTTCTTTCTCTGCTGTCCGCCGCCGCTAATCCATACTCTAGTGCCGGTCTTGCGGGATCTGGCAGTGGCCGACGCCCGCATCCACTTTGAATATTTTTCTCTGTAAGTGAGGGACGTGAGCCATGGAATTTAAGATGCTTAACCGGGTGACTGCCCTGGTAATTGTCATCTGCCTGGCGGCGGCGGTGGCTTTGGCGTTTCTGCGGTCGGTGTGACCTCCATTATAGCTCTCAGCTTTCCGCGGTCAGCCTTCAGCTTTTTGATGAACGAGGTTAGCACAAGCCTCTTTGATGGCTCTTTTGGCAAACTGATCGTTTTTGAAATCCTTCATTTTTCGCTTTTGGTCTTTTGGTTTAGTTGCTAGTATCGTGTTTCAGATGTACCTTTATCAATTAATCCCACCATCCATAGGCATTTTAAAATGTAGCCGCAAGCTTTAGCTTGCGAGATAATAAGGAAAAATGAGCGCAGGCTAAAGCCTGCGACTACATAAACCCCAGATGTTTTTTTTAAGATATTTCTAAGAAATGACAATAG
The DNA here is from genome assembly GCA_052147455.1 of Desulfobaccales bacterium. GTDB lineage: Bacteria > Desulfobacterota > Desulfobaccia > Desulfobaccales > 0-14-0-80-60-11 > JAPLJC01. Next base: position 8,095 of record JBKQKO010000086.1, read on the forward strand.
AAAGGCTCAAGTAGCTGATTGCCTTTTATGAAGACTTTATAGAACCTCTTTGCGTGAAGGCGCAAACACAGGTTGCAAGAGACGTGCAAGAATGGTGGCTTCAGCATGCGCGTGATGCGCTGGAAAAAGCTAAGGAAGAGCTTCAAAAGCGTGAAGGTCGCCCTTAGTCTTAATTAGCTAGCGGGTCCCTCGTCTCCGGCGTCGATCTGACCCAACTCTCGCGCCAGCTCCTGGGCCTCCTGGATCCCCGGCAGACAGGTGAAGTGGTGGCAGAGATAGGCCACCGGGGCGCCGTCGAGAGAACTGTAAGCGCCGGCCGCGGGCACCACCGCCTCCAGGGCGGCGGAGTCTGCCGGGTTCTTCAGGAGCAGGCGCCGCTCCGGGAGAAAGATCCGATAAGCTGCCTTGAGCATCTCCTGAATGGCCGGGTCCCCGGGGGCGCCCACCAGGGTCAGGTCCACCGGCGGGGTGAGAGAAAGAATTTGCACGGAGAGCAGGTGGGCAAAGGCCCAGGGGGTCTCCCGGGCCTGACCCTGCAGGACCCGGAGGATTGCCAGGGCCCGCTCCCGGTAGCGGTCTTCATCGGTAAGGCGGTGCAGCTTGAGGCAAACCCTGGCGGCCATGGAACTGCCGGAAGGCAGGGTCTGATCATAAATGCTCCTGGCGCGCAGCAATGGCGCCTCCTGATCCCGAGCCACCAGGAAATAGACCCCGGAAACCGGGTCCAGGAACAACTCATCCAGCAGATCCACCAGACGCCGGGCGGCCGCCAGCCAGGACGGGTCGAAGTCGGCTTCGTAAAGCTCCAGCAGCCCGTAAGCCAGGTGGGCGTAATCCTCAGAAAAACCGGGGACGCTCACCCGGCCCTGCCGCCAGCTTCGATGGAGCCGCTCTTCCCGGAATAGCTCCGCCAGTAAGAAGCGGCCCGCCCGGGCCGCGGCCTCGTAATAACGCCGTTCCCCCAGAACTTGAAACCCCTGGGCCAGGGCCGCCAGCATCAGACCGTTCCAGGAGGCCACGATCTTGTCATCCCGGTGCGGAGGCACCCGCCTGGCCCGAGCCCGGCGTAAGGCCTCCAGGGCCGCGGTCAGGCGCTGCTCCATCTCCGGGCGACTGAGGGAGAAGGCCGCCGCCAGCTCCTCCAGGGAGCGGGGCCGGGTCAGGACGTTAGTCCCCTCAAAATTCCCGGCCGCGGTCACCCCCAGAGCCGCGATCGCCAGGGACGCCTGGTCTGGTCCCAGGTCTGATCCCACCACCGTGGCCACTTCCTGGAGACTCCAGACGTGGTACTTGCCTTCCACCCCTTCGCTGTCGGCATCCCAGGCGGCATAGAAGCCCCCGTCGGCAGCCTCCATGTCGCGCAGGACGAAATCCAGGGTTTCGGCGGCGACCCGCCGGCTTAGGGGGCTGCCGGTTAGCTGAAAGTGCGCCAGGTAAATGGGGGCCAGCAAGGCGTTGTCGTAAAGCATCTTTTCAAAGTGGGGCACCAGCCAGGCGGCGTCCACCGCGTAGCGGTGAAAGCCGCCCCCCAACTGGTCGTAGATGCCGCCCCGGGCCATCTTCTCCAGGGTAAACCCCAGCTTCTCCAGCGCCTGGGGGTCCCGGGAAAGGTGGTAATAATACAGGATAAGGCCTAACTCCAGGGCGCGGGGAAACTTGGGGGCGCCGCCCAGACCGCCGTGGACCGCGTCGTACTGCTGCAGCAAGCGCTGCACCGCCTGATCCGCCACTTCCCGGGAGGGCTCGGCCGCCGCCGCGGGAAGCTTTCCCAGGGTTTCCAGGTGATCGATGACCCGGCGGGCCAGCTCCTGGATCTGTTCCTGGTTCTTGCGGTAAGCCTGGCTCAGGGCCAGGAGCAGTCGGGGAAACCCCGGCAGGCCGCCCCGGTCTGCCGGCGGAAAATAGGTGCCGCCGTAAAAGGGCTTCAGGTCCGGGGTGAGGAAGACGCTCAAGGGCCAACCGCCCCGGCCGGTGAGGGCGGTGACCACGTTCATATAGGTCTCGTCCAGGTCGGGGCGCTCTTCCCGGTCCACCTTGATGGACACAAAGTGTTCGTTCAAGACCGCAGCAATGGCCTGGTCTTCGAAACATTCATGGGCCATGACATGGCACCAATGGCAGGTGGAATAGCCGATGCTCAGGAAGATGGGCCTGTCCTCCCGGCGAGCCCTTTCCAGGGCCTCAGGACCCCAGGGGTACCAATCCACCGGGTTATGGGCGTGCTGCTGCAGATAGGGGCTGGCGCTCTCGAGCAAACGGTTGGGAGGTGATTCTGCCATGAGGGGATTCCTTTGCCCATTAAATGGTCCGGGTAAGCCTGCCGGTGGCGCTCGCCTCCGGGGTTCGCCCAGAATTTATTATTAAGTTAATTACCGCGGCGCAGGTGAGCAAGTTGGGGCCGGGGGGGTCGTGAGGATTTATCTCGAATAATTTCATCCCTTCATTCTATTACTCAGGACAAAAAATTGATTAACTACGCAGGTTTTATTTAATCCCCTCTCCCCCGATGGGGGAGAGGGTTAGGGTGAGGAAGAATTTAATCTCTTCTCTGCTCCTATTAATAATGACTTCCGAATAAAGATTTACCGGGAACCTGAGCCGTTGCCGGCGGACCTGGATGCCTTCTTGAGGCATTGCCCTACGTAAGGACGCACCAGGGGAAAAGAAAGAACCCCAAGGCAGAGCTTTCGTGATGCCTGGGATTTGATTTAGATATATGGTTCGCCTATCCAAGGCAATGCAGGTGGTGAACCAGCAGGCGATATCTAGCAGTGATCTTTAATTTGCTTTTTTCCCAAGAATAACTTTTTGCAATATCTGGCTCAATTCCGCAACCCGATACGGCTTGGCAATGACTTCGGAGAACCCATATTTTTGAAAATCAGCCATAATCGGGTCATCCGAATAGCCGCTGGAAACTATAGCTTTCACTTGTGGGTCGATCTTAAGAAGCCCCTGTATTGTTTCTTTGCCCCCCATGCCCCCGGGAATAGTCAGATCAAGAATTACCGCAGCAAACGCCTGATTGGCCTCCTGCGCCTGGACAAATTTTTCTAGGGCTTGAGAACCATCGCTGGCAAAATCCACCTCATAGCCCAACCGGCTCAACATCCCGCCTAAAACTTCTCTGACCATTTCTTCATCGTCCATTACCAGGACTTTCCCTTGCCCCATAGTCGGTTTCGCCGTTTCCAGTTCATCGGCACGAACTTCTTTGTCTGTGGCTGGGAGGTAGATATGAAAGGTGGCGCCAACTCCCAACTCTGACTCCACTTGGATGTGTCCGGAATGATTTTTAATAATTGAATAAGCCGTCGCCAGGCCCAATCCGTTTCCCTTTTGTTTGGTGCTGAAATAGGGGTCAAATATTTGATCTAAATGTTTTGGGGGGATGCCCATCCCTTGGTCGGCGATGGTAAACTTAACATATTTACCCTTTGGTACAAGTAAATTCGATTCTGCTGCGACCAAACAATTTTCCGCTTTTATCTTGATAATTCCCCCCCTGGGCATGGCCTGGTCAGCATTTATTAGCAAATTGCTAATAACTTGATTAATCTGGGCTTCATCGGCCTCCATTGACCAGAGATCGTCAGGGATTGACACTTCATGGCTGGACTTGGAACCGGATAACGCCAGAATGGGGGACTCTTTTAATAACTTAGCAATAGAAATACTCTTGATCAGAGGCGCGCCGCCCTTGGCAAAGGTGAGCAGCTGCTGAGACAAAGACTGAGCCCGGAGACAGGCCTGTTCTGCTCGAGCCAATCTTTCTTGGACCCGGTCTTCTATCTTGCCATCCAGCATAGCCAGGCCAATATTGCCAAGTATGGCAGTGAGGATATTGTTGAAGTCATGGGCGATACCGCCGGCCAGGGTAGACAAGGATTCCAGCTTGCTGAACCGCAGGCGCTCTTCTTCGGCTTTTTTTTGCTCGGTGATGTCAATCATGACTCCCGCCAGGCCGGCAATGCTCCCATTTTTGTCCATGAAAGTAGCATTATGCGCCACTACCTCACGCCGCTGGCCTTGGGCGTCATAGGTGTGATACTCGTAAATCTGGGGCCCCGGGTGCTGCCAATGGTGCTGGTTCACTTGGAAATATTTATCAGCGATTTCCTTGGGGAAAACCTCGTGCACCGTTTTGCCCAAGACCTGCTCCATAGTCTTGCCATAGAACTGGAGAAAGGCCTGGTTTACTCCTTGATACCGGCCATCGATGCCTTTATAAAAGATGGGGCTGGGTATGGTATCCAGAATTTGCTGGCGTAAACGTAAGTTTTCCTTAATGGAATTTTCCGCCCTCTTGCGCTCGGTGATGTCAATCCCTAAGATGGCGAGCCTGGACACCTTTCCTGCTGCATCCAGGACGGGATGAGCATAGATGTAAAAATAAATGCCCTCACGGATGTCCTCAAATTGGACCGGCTGGCCTGTTCTGATGGCCTCATCAAAATATGCCCTTCTCCGCTTTGCTAGGTCTCTGGAAAAAAGGTCATATAATCTGACACCTATTAGTTCATCAAGTCGTTTACCCAATCTTTGGGCAGCAGTTTGGTTGGCGGTTATCACTATCAGTTCCTTATCTACCAGCAATAACGACTCGGGGTTAGCGTCCAGCAGCCCTCTTAAGTTCTTTTCGCTCTCCCGCAGCGCCTCCTCCGCCTGCTGACGCTGCAGGATATCCTGTGCCAGGCGCTCATTTAGTTGGTTCAAGTCCGCAGTACGTTGTCTGACGCGTTCTTCCAGGAAGTCATGACCCTGCCGCAGATTGCGGGACATGGCGTTAAAGGCCGTGGTTAAATCCCGCAGTTCCGGACCCGGAGGCACCGGGATGGTTTCTCCCAGCCGCGCGTCACTTTGAGCGATCTCCAGGGCTTTTTGGCGAAGTGCCGCCATAGGATCAAACAACAAGTGCTTGCCGATCCATGTTTGGCTGGCAAACAGACAGCCGAGCAGGGCCAAAAGAATCCCGGAAAGACGCCAGGAAAGGCGGTTAGCTTGTCCATAGGCTTCAGCCAGCGGGATACGGATGGAAATGGCGTGGACCACCTCCCCCTCCAGACGGCCAAAGCTGCGAGTGGGACCATAGATCTTCACCAGGTCGCCCGGCGCCCGGTCAGGGGTGGAATGACATTGCAGACAGGGCTGCTTCATCTCTAATCCCCGGCGCATGGTCTCCAAAAAAGGCTGGCCGTTCAGGGTCCGAACTTCCGAACGTTCTACTAACTTGGGATCTTTGGCAAGTTGTTCCAGGAAGACCCTCTCATGCGGGTCGGCCTCATTTTCCGGAGTGCGGGCGTTAATAGCGCATTCCTTGTAAGAATATTTGGACTCTTCCAATGCTATGAAGTAATGATTAATCTGGCGGATGGCGTAAGTAGATGACATCCAGGTGGGGTCAAAATAATCCGGAGACCGGAAGGATTCACTCCAGGAAAACACCTTGGGTTTCAATTCCTGTAAGTAATGATGGATGGCAAGATTATGGTTAAGTAACATAAGAGCTTTAGTTTCAGCTTCTATAAGCGCCTGTTTCCGCATGTTATAATTGACCAAAGCGACAATTATTATTGAAGCCACTAGATAAATGGCACCAGTCGTTATGAATATGCGGTTGCTTATTTTCATATCGATACCTATTTTAACATTGGTTATTGCATCACTATTAGGATAATAGGCTCCAATAACTGATAGAGACTAGAGATAGTCGGACTGCGACATATCTTGGTTGCTATAGTTCCGGTTACGGTCCATCAGTCTTTTCAATAAAGCGGAGGATGTGCCGGTATCCGGCTGACGCACTGCCGGGCCAGGCGCTAACGCCACCAAAAGCTGTTTGGCAGGTTTCATCCCGGAATCTAGAAGCAATCCCAGGGCCGGCAGAACTGCCAGCAAGACGAGGAGAAGGAGCCTGGATCCCAAGCTACTGAAAATATGTGGGATATGAGGAATCATGGCCTGCCGGCAATGAAAGAATGGGGTTTCTCCCTTTCAATTGCAATTCATAAGCAATTATAATGCCAGAAGATTGCCTTTTAATAAATATTTGCAAGGAACCACTGGGCTCACCCCTTTAAGTGGACCGATACCGGCAGACCATTGTCAGCTTAATTTGCCTGATTATTTATGAAGCATGACACTATAAGAGCTATTGCAAAAATCCATTTCACTGTCATCCTGAACAGAATCTAAGGTCACTAAGAATACGAGATTCTTCGCTTCGCTCAGAATGACATTTTTGGGGCAGACCGGCGGTTTGCATTAACTTCTAGTAGTGTTGGATTTCGGGACTCATGAAGCGTGAGGGGTGTTGTATTCCACCTTGGCGCTGAGCCGCTGGGGCCGGCGCCCGCGTCTCAATTCACCTCCGCTGCATATCCTTTGAACCCGATATCAAGCTCAGCCAATTTGCGGCGTTATTCTTACCCCATAAGAAAAATTCTTATTCCTCAGTGAAATTTTCGCAGGGTCAGATAGGGCTTCAGAGCGTAACTTTGTAATATTTATAAACTTATGGGTCAGGGCTTAGATCGGCATATCTCCGGGTGAGGCCAGTAAGCCGGATCAAAGAAGTCTCCCTGGTCGATAAAGGAAGATGCAGAGGCAACGCCATCTCGGTGAGGGGCATCCAAAAACGTCTGGAGCATTACGCCCGCCAGGCAAGGCTCAAGGTGTCGCGCATCATCTCGGGCACACGAGGGCCACGCAGCTCCTTAATACCGGCGCGGCCCTGGCGGCCATTCAGAATCTTCCGGGGCATAACCGGAGCAAAACCGCACGGCGATCTAGAAAAAACAAGCTTGGTGACCTACAGCTTGCCAGTTGGGAGACTTAGCGGTGGACCGGGGAAAAATGCAGATATGGGCTGGATAAGGAAAGTTTTTCAGATTTTGATAAATTTCCCGTCATTCCAGCTATCTTTAACGCCCGGCAGCAGCGGGCAGGGAAACTGAAGGCAACTAATCCCGCCTTCTTACAGACGGGTCAGGTCGCTAAACTCTTGTCTGGCGCTGAGACGGGCGATTTCTACCAGAAGCCTTTGCAGCTCCGGGGGATCGCAAAATTTGATTTCCAGATGGAAATCGGGGCCCTCAAACGCGGGGGGCGGCTGCAGGCGCACCCGGGGGTGGCCTTTGAGGCCCAGGCGGCCCAAGGCCTGCTGAAAGGCGGTGAGCGCGGCGTTCAGGCGGGGGTTGACCCAGCTCCGCATAAGCCGCCGCACTGCCTCGCCCCGTTCTAACGGGGTGAGGGCCGGGTCATCCAGATGTTGCCGCAGTTGCTTCCGGGACAGGATCACCCCGGGTGAGGTGTTTTCCCGCCGGGCCAGGAGCTCCACGTCCTCGAGGAATTGCTCCTGCTTGCTCTGGCTGAAGGGCAGCCCGACAAAAAAGGATAAGGCCGCGGCCCGGTCCGCCTCCGGCCACTGAGACAGCGAGGCCGCGGCCGTGAGGACCAGGCAGCCGCGGGCGCACAATTCCTGAAAAGGCGGCTCCAGAGCGCTCACCTGCAGGAGCCGCTCCAGATGAGCCTTGGAGGGCGGCAATCCCAGGTATGGCAGAAATTTGCCCGCCACCGTAGCCCGGTCCCAATGGTCCAGGAGTCGCCGGGCCAGGGTAGCCTGCTCCCACAGGTTGAACCCCCGGGTGAAGGCGTTGTCGTAGAGCCCGACCAGCAAGCAGTGGGACTCCGGGGTCGAGGCGGGGAGGGTCCGGGCCAGCAGTCTCTCCCAACCTTTTTTGTCTTTTTTCTCCAGTTGGGCCGCGGCCTTCAGGCGTTTCAGGCCGGCCACCACCTGCCAGCGGCCATCAGCGCGGGCCCGCAGCCAGGGCGGGGCCAGCAGGCCCACCTCCCCCATGGAGGCGAAGAGCCTGGTCAAATCGGAGCCGCCGGGGACCATGAAGGTATGGTCCTCCAGGTCCACCGCGGCCAGGGGGATTTCCTGGAACAGGAGCGGCGCAGCCAAAGTCATTCCCGCGGATGAGAGGTTTGTTGGGCCGATGGCCGGAAAGGATCATAACACAGCCGGGGGGTGAGCTGTTAACTAATTTCCGCTGCAGGTGGGGAGTAAGGCAGGCGCCTCGCCTACCTGAGTACATGATTGCTTAAATCCGGTAACGTTTCTTGCCGGACCCCAGCCCTCCCCCCCCGCCGGGGGGAGTGGGGTGTCCCCGCCCGGGCAAGCCCACAGGCCAGAGGCCTGTGCCACTAAGACGCCGCCCCTACCGGCGAGGGGGAGTTAGGGTGAGGGAGAATTAATCAGTTGCTCCCTGCTGTTAATAAATACGCTAGCGGATTTATGAAATCGGGTACTTAGGCTGGGCGCCGGGCGAGAGGCTACCTAATTTTCCCTCGTTGCCGGGGGTGGATAGCAGGGGACCAACAAGGGTACGGCTCGCCGTCCCCTGATTAACTCAGCCGCTCCCTGCCCCTTCCATTGCCGAGGAAGGGACGGGGAGCGGCGGGGCCCGCCTGCAGGCAGGCGATAGTTACTCCTCGGGGTAATACGGGCCATTGGTCAGGGGCGCCCGGATTCCGGGGTCCCGTGGAAGCGGCGCCTGGCTGTAAGATTCCGGCGGCGGCGCGGCGTTCCCCTGGGGACCCTGAGGCTCCATCGAGGTCCAGGTGTTGCTGTAAGCCGAGGCGGGGGCGGCGCCAGGCGCCGGGGCGCCGTAGCCGTAGCCGTAGCCATAGCCGGGCGGGGCCGCAGGGATCCCCTGGGTTTGTGGAGGCGGCGCCTGGTTGTAAGATTCCGGCGGCGGCGGCGCGATCTCCTGGGGCCCCTGAGGGGCCGCCGGGTATCCGCGGTTGTCACCGTAAGCCGGACCGGGGGCATAACCAGGCGCCGGGGCGCCGTAGCCGTAGCCGGGCGGGGCCGCGGCGCCGGAACCCGGCTGGGCCGGGTAGTTATACCCCTGCTGTTCCTGGCCTTGCTGTGGCTGGCCGGGCTGCGGCTGGCCAGTTTGCCCCTGCTGCAAGGCATAGCCGCCCGCGGCCCCCAGGGCAGAGCCGGCCAGGCCGCCAATGAGGGCCCCCTGCCAGGGGTTGCCATGGTCGATGGCCGCTCCGGCGATGGCCCCCAGCCCGCCCCCCAGGAGTGCGCCGGGGCCCAGGTAAGAACCGGAGGCGCAGCCCATGATCAGGCTAAGCGCCATCAAGGTCACAATTAGGCCGGTCCGTGACTTCATAACCAGTTCTCCTCGCCTCCCGGCGGCAATCAATAGCCCTGAGGGGGCTGCGCGTAGCTATAGCCCTGTGGCGCAGGCGGATAGTTAGCCGCAGGCGGCCCCTGATAATAACCCTGGGGCGGCGGCGACTGAGCAGCGGGCTGAGAGGGAGCGACCGAGCGCCCATAGGCTTCTCCGGCCACGCCACCCACCGCGGTCCCTAACAAACCGCCGATGGCGGCGCCCCTCCAGGGATTGCCGGGACTGGCGCAGATCCCCAGAGCCGCACCCGTGGCGGCCCCCAAACCAGCGCCGGTAAGCAGGTAGGGATTCTGCTGCGCCAGGTTGGTGCCCGCACAGCCCCCCAGAAAACTCACGAGCACCATCCCCACCAGGAGATGGGAGGCCCGAACCCTTACGAAAAATCTCAAAAAGCGCTTTAATTTATCCACAACCCGATCCTCCCCATAAAAGGTATGGTTCTCTTTACCTGATATTTAGAGCAGCAACGCGGAGAAAAAGTTAAGGGCTTTTAGGAGGTGGGAAACAAAAAATCCTGGGGAGCCGGGAAAAAATTAATCCGCCTTTAAAAAGGGTGCCGGCCGCTGATCGTGCCTGGCATCGTAAATAATGGGCGCCGCCATCGGGGTTTCTTCTTAGGGTATCACTAGATTTTATCACCCGGAGCCGCGGGCGCGGGGTCTCCAGACTTCCGGTAAAGAGGAGATTCTTGTAAGTTAGTGGCCCAGTTACCCGAATCTGGTTATTAACGGGAGCATGAAAGGGGTTCCAGCTTTATCCCCTCTCCCCCGATGGGGGACGACACCGGGTGAGGAGGAATTTAATCTCTTTTCCGCTCCCCTTAATAAATGCTCCAGGTCCTCAGAGGAAGGGCCCGGCAAGCCCGGCCCCTGGAGAGCTGCGTTGGTTTTTTTGGTTTTTTTCCTTTTTTTGCCAGTAGCTATTGCAAAACCTGGTTTCACTGTCATCCTGAACAGAATCTAAGGTCATAAAAAATGCGAGATTCTTCGCGGCGCGCAGAATGACATTTTTGGGCAAACCGCGGTTTTATATTTTGTAATAGCTTCCAGGGAGAGGGAACATGGCCCAACCGCACTACAAACAAGATGATCTCAGGGATGGAGTGCACCGCACCACGGTGCGGGTACGCTTCGGGGATACCGACCCCTACGGCATCGTCTATTTCGTCAGCTACTTCCGCTACTGCCATCGGGCTATCGAGGAGTATCTGCGGGCCTGCGGCCTTAAGCCCGAAGAGACCTTCAAGAACCTCCAGGAAGGCTTCGGCCTGCCCATTGTGGAGGCCTGGTGCCGCTTCCGGCGCCCGGCCCGCTACGGCGAGCTGCTGCGCCTCGAGACCCGGGTCCAGGAGATCAGGTCCAAGGCCATGATCTTCCGGTTCGAATTTTATCCCGAGACTGGGCGGGAGTTGCTGGCGGAAGGCGCCGCCCACCTGGTGGCCATTGACGCAGCCTGGCGGGCCCGGGAGCTGCCGGAGAGCATTAAAAGCGCCTTATCTTAAACGTTCGAAGTCTATAGATGGAATATTGTTAATGGCGGGAGGCGCTGCGCTTTCCCGCCTTACGGGCTCTCCGGGATCAAACCCCGGATGGAAGGTTCAAAAACCCATTTTCAACCGCGGATGCCAAGGCTGGGGCATAATCTGAGCTTCCAAAGTAAATTTTTTTAAAAAAAGCTTGACATAAGAAAAAAGCATGTACATTATAAAGTCCATAGTAAAAAGCTAAACCCGCCGCGAGGCGGGAACGGCAAGCCACAGGTTTCGCTGAGATAGCCGGGTGGCCTGGAAAAGGGTAGTCCGGCTTTTTCTGCTTAACTCTTTAATGGTGAGGTTTTAGCCAATAAAGGTTATGCTCCTGGGGGTTGACCGCAAAAACCGTTTTTTGACTGAAGTGGGCAATGCTGCCGCATAATCTCAGTTTGCTTCACTTGCATCTCGTCGGGTTTCTACGGCATAAGGAGGACACTCATGAAAATGCGCCTCACTTCAGTCCTGGTGCTGGCATTTGCTCTCGCGGTCTGCGCGCCAGCCAGCGCCTCCACCATCTACACCAACGGCCCCATCACCATCGTAAGCCCTGACCCTGCCTGGAGCTTCTGGGGCAACCCCCCCTTCCCTTATAGCAATTACACAGTATCCGACACGTTTCTTGTCCCGGCCGGCGGCGCTACGGTCACCAGTTTTGATGCCGGGATCTGGGCTCTTGCTCCCAACACGCCCGCGACGGTTACTTGGGAAATTCTCACTGGTGGCCCAACAACTGGGGAAGGTGGGACGGAGGTGGCGACGGGGAATGCAACCTGGTCCAACGGCTCTTATGTAGTATATGGTGGCTATCACATTTACACTTCCACCGTCAGTAGTTTGAGCGTCGTTCTCGGAGCGGGAACCTACTGGCTGGAACTGTCGAACGGATACGCCTCCGGTGGAAATGACATTTTCTGGGGTGTGAACAAGGGCCCGTCAGAGGCCTTCACGACCGATCCTTTTTCCGGTGGCTCGATTTACTCGGAGGCGTTCACCGTCTTTGGCAATCCGGCTCCGGTGCCGGTGCCGCCCTCAGCTTTGCTCCTGGGCTCCGGCCTCCTGGGTTTGGCGGGCTGGCGGAGATTAAGGAAGAGTTAACCAAGCCATTCTTTTAGCTGTAAAAATCAAGGCAGGGTCAGTTATGGCCCTGCCTTTTTTGTTTCCAGTTTATAGCGAGTTACTTGCCATTATCAGCAATCTGACATTATTGGAATGGTCCTCCCCTGGTTTTCTTCCACCGAAAACCGCCAACCGCCTTTACTTCTTCTTCACCACCAGGACCGGGCAGGGGGCCTGGCCGATGACCCGTTCGGCGGTGGAGCCCAGCAGCAGTCTGCGCAGCCCGGTGCGGCCGTGGCTCCCCAGGACGATGAGGTTCACCTTCTTGGCCTGGGCCACCTGCAGGATGGCTTCGAAGGGCCGGCCGGAGGGCACCGCGGTCTCCAGGGGCACCCCCCGCAGACGGGCTTCAGCCTCCATCCGTTGCACCAACTGGTTGGCGCCCTTGACCTCGCCGCCGCTGGCGGCCACGGCAATGGCCGTCAAGTGGCTCCCCATCCTCTGGGTAATGCTCAGGGCCTCCTGCCAGGCCGCGGCGCTGAAGGGTGAGTCGTCGGCCGCGATAAGGACCTGCTTGAATTCCAGGGCCGCACCCCGGGGCACCACCAGGACGCTGATGGCGCTGTGGCCGATGACCCGGGCGGCAACGCTGCCAAGGAGCAGCCGGGGCAGGCCGGTGAGGCCATGGCGGCCCATGATGATCCAGTCGGGTTGGACCGCCTCGGCCTCCTCCAGGATGCCTTCATAGGCGGAGACGCTGGTGCGGAGGCGGGGCTCCAGGCGCACCCCCATCCCCGCGGCCTTCTCCTGCCAGGACTCCAGGCGGCTGCGCACCGCGGCTTCCTGAGCCGCCTGCAACTCCAGATTGACCATGGGCGGCGGCAGCAGGTCCGGGGCCTGCAATTCATATAAGGGGATGAAGCTGAGCACCTGCAGGAGGAAAACCTGGCAACCGGCGGCTTTGGCCAGGTCCAGGGCCGCGGTAATCGCCCCCTGGCTGTCCGGGGACTCATCGGTGCACACCAGCAATTTCTCCAGATGGGCGGGGCTGGCCATGGGGGACTCCAAATGGTTGGTTTTCGGTTTCCGGTTGAAAAGCTATCCTCAGATTTAAAAGTTAGCAACTCATTGCCAAGCTTGCTGGGCGGATTAAGGGGCGTTTCCCAGCTCAGCTTGGGGAACAATTAAGAAATCATTGGAGATGTCTATCTGGCTCCCTTTGGGGCGCAGGCTGAAGCCTGCGGCTACAGACCTTCCGTAGGGGTTTGGCATTATCAGCCCTGATAACTTATTTTTTCTTAACACAGAAAACCGGGATTCGGAAACCTTCATTTCTTCTTCACCACCAGGACCGGGCAGGAAGTCTGCCCGATGACCCGCTCGGTGACGCTGCCCATGAGCAGCCTCTTAAACCCGGTGCGGCCGTGGCTGCCCATGATGATCAGGTCAACCCGGTTTTCCAGGGCTACCTGGATGATGCCCTCGTCGGCCGCCAGTCCCTGGGGCGAGATGCCTTGAAAGGAAACCCCTTCCCGGTTAGCCGCAGTCCGCATCCGCTGTAGGGTTTCCCGGGTTTCGGAGATCTCTCCTTCCTCCCGGGCCACCGCCACCCCCAGGAGCTCGCTGCCGGCCCGGGCCGCCATGGCGGTGGCCTCCATCAGGGCCGCGTCGCTGTAGGGAGAGCCGTCCGAAGCAATGAGCAATCGCTGGAAGGCCAGGGAGGCCCCCAGGGGGATCACCAGGACGTTGACCGGACTCAAGCCGATGACCCGGGCGGCAATCGAGCCCATAAAGAGGCGCGTCAGGCCGGTGCGGCCATAGCGGCCGATGATGATGAGCTGGGGCTTGAGCTTTTCGGCTTCGACCACGATGTCGGCAAAGGGCGAGATACTGTGGAGTATCCGGTATTCCATCTCCACCCCCTGCCGGGCAGCCTCGGCGGCGGCAGCCGCCTGCTGCCGCTCGATCTCCTCTTCCAGGCAGGCCCGCAGGTCCGGGGCCGCCGCCTCGAATTCCGGGATGATCTTCACCACCTGCAGCACGTAGACCTTGCTTGCGCAAGCCCGGCCCAGGGCCAGGGCCTGAGTCACGGCGTGCTGCCCTCCCTCGGAGCCGTCGGTGCAGACCAGCAACCGCTCCCAGGGGCCGGGACAGTTTAAGGAATTTTCCACCATGATTGCGTCGCCCCTTTACCCAAATTAAGATAAGGCCCCGGGGCTGGTTTAACCATAAGTTCCGCAGGGAAAATTTTAAAAAACCTGATTTAGAGCTTTAGCGGCCCGCTTTCTCCTGGCTCCGTCCCTTCCGGGTAAGCGGGGCGCTCATAATGGCCGGCCAGGAAGCGCTCAGCCAGGACCTCGGGCACGGAGTCGTCCTCCATGACCATGTCCATCTGGCGCACGAAGGCCATCAGGCGCCCCAGCAGGTCCAGGCGCTCCTCGGTCTCCGCGGCCGGCCTTCTGCGAAAACGGCCCCGGATGATGTCGCCGTGAATCTCCATTGCAAAACCCAGATGCTCCAGGACCGTGGCGATGAGGCGGGCGCGCCGGAGGCGGCGGGTGTCGTCCGCGGCGTCACCCTTAAAGGTGAAGTGGATATAGTTGTCCGCCGGCGTCTCGCCCAGGTAGCTGTCGACGCTCTGAAAATGGCAGCCCAGGCGACAGGCGCAGTTGACGTAGCTGGCCCCGACGATGGCGCAGGTCCTGTCCCAAAACTGCTCCGGGGGGGGGATGGCCGGCTGGCCCAGAACCGGGTGGAAGCCGCCCGGGTCCACCGGCGCCGGCCCGGCCCAGGTGATGCCCGGATGGCTGATGCCCCGCCATAGGGCCCGCATGGGCCGGGAGACAATCTGATTCGGGGGCACCGGGGTTTCATAATCGGCCAGGCCGTCCCCCAAATCCACCAGGTGCAGGTTGAGGGGCAGGTCGGTCTTGAGCTTCAGGAGCTTGAGGGCCGGCACCCGCCCCTGGGCCACCTGGTCCATGAGGCCGAACATCACCTGGATCGCCTTTTCGAGGGCAAAGCAGCTGAGGTCGCGGTACGTTTGGCAGTTCTCGGGGCGGAAGCTGGGGCTGCGATGGTCCACCAGGGTCAGGGGATTGATGAAATCCAGCACCGCCCGGAACTTTTCCAAGACCAGCGGCGCCGGGGGTTTAGGGGCCCACCGCCACTGGCGGCCCAGGAGTTCCTCCACTTTCCCCCGGTAAACCAGGCCATGCACGGCGTCCACGGTCACCACCTGGCCTTCCGGCAAGGCCTGGCCGGCCCCCGGGAGGTCCACCAGGGCCGGCACCCCGTATTCCCGGGCCACCAGGGCCAGGTGGCCCGTGACCGAACCCACCTCGGTAATTAGGGCGGCCAGCCGGGGCAGCGCCGGAGCCAGAAGCGGCGTGGTCCGGGGGGCCAACAGCACTGCGCCCGGGGGCGCCTGGGAGAGGTCGCCTCCTTCGGGGAGGTGAAATACCGGGCCGGCCGCCACCCCCGGCGAACCGCTGCGGCCACCGGCCAAGAGGATTTCGGCGCCGGCCACCGGCGCCGGAGCATCGAGCCGGCGCGAGGCTGCGGCCTCCTGGCGCTGCAAGCGCCGGGACTGGATGACATAGAGCCTTCCTTCCCGGTCCTGGGCCCATTCCACCCCCTGGGGGCAGCCAAAGGCGCCTTCCAGGATGCGGGCCAGTTCGGCCAGCCGCTCCAGATCGCCCTGATCCAGGGCCGGGGCCGACTCCTGCTCCGGGGCCACCGGCAGCCGGGTGAGCAGTCCCTCGATCAGGGTGAGGCACTGTTCCTTGCGTCCCAGACGGGATTGCAGCAGCCGGCCGCTCTTTTTGGAGATGATGAATTCGTCGGCGCTCACCAGGCCGCCCACCAGGTCGGCGGCCAACCCCCAAACGGCACTGACCAAGACCTGGTCCGGATCGCAGCCTCCGGGATCGGTGGTGAACATCACCCCCGCAGCCCGGGCTTCAACCAGGCGCTGCACCAGCACCCCCATGGCCGCGTCCTCTACCGAGAGACCCAGGATCCTGAAATAGATCAAGGCCCGCTCCCCGAACTGGCTGGCCACCACCTGGCGCCAGCGCCGGGGCGCCTCCTCCGGGGCTACCCCCAGAAAGCTGTCGTACTGCCCGGCAAAGGTGAGGCCCAGGTCTTCGCGGCCGCCGCTGCTGCGGACCGCCAGCCGGGACCCCGGACCCGCCGCCAACCTCTGCGATTCTTCCAGCAAGCCCTGCTGTAAGGCGGCGGGAATGGGTTGGGCCACAACCATGGCTCTGATCTCCCGGGAGGCGTCCGCCACCGCCGCCGAATCGGAGAAATCCATGGCGGCCAGCCGGGCCCTGATCCGGTCCCCCAGGCAACCGCCCTCACCCTGCGGCCCCTGCTCCATGAAGACCCGATAGGCCGTGAGGGTGGCCACCAGCCCGTCGGGCACCGGCAGTCCCAACTGGTTCTTGACCCGGGCCAGGTTGCCGGCCTTGCCGCCCAGGGCCGCCAGGAGCTCCGGGCCGGCCTTGCGCAGGCATACCAGCATGGGGCCGGCAGCCGCAGGCTTTTCGTCCAGCCGTTGCTGGATGGCATCCCGGATGCGAAGCCGCGAGGCCTCCAGCTCCGGCCAGCGCCCGCCGGACATGCTTTGCAGGGCGGCCACCAGTTTGGCAAATTTACCACCCAGGAGATCGATTTGAGAACGCCAGGAGTTCAGGTCCAGCCCTTCAGGGGAGGACAGATTCTCCTCCAGGTCACCCATCCGGGCCATGACCTCGTTATTGAGGGCCAGAACCCGTTGGAAGCCACGCCAGGTGTCCTTCAGGGAGGGAGGCAAGGGCGTTGCCGCCTTCTTTTTTTGCCGCGAGAGATTAAACAGGACCATAAAATTTCCTGCCCAAAATTTACCTCGACTTGCTCAAGATGGAAACAAATTTCCCGGAGCAAGAAAACTTTGATTCAGCGAGTAATTGATGATTCGCGGAATCACCCGCGCAGTCCAACCTCATTATTTTAACTATCTTAAATTTCTTACAAAACAGATAGACAAAAAATGTTTCCTGACAGATAAATTTTATTACCCGTTGAAAAATTTCAGATCAATCTCGGATTATTGCCAGGTTGGACACAGGGGGGATTAAATCAGGATGCGGGGCAGGCGCCCGGCGCAGCCGTTGTCTTCCGGGGGCCGGACCAAGGCCGGGTATGCTGATGCGCTTAGACATCTCCCGGGACGGGACCCAAATCGGGGTCCCCAGGAATTGCAGGCCGAACCATTACGTGCTTTTTGAAAAAATCCTCGATATATCCATAGGTCAGCTCATCACCGGACATCACCATGTCCATCTGTTTGGTGTAAACTTCCAGTCGCCCCAGGATTTCCAATTTTTCCAGCAGCGCCGGAAGTGGATCGCCAATCGCCAAACCGTCAAGCAAATCGCTTTTCAAGGTCACCGTAAAGCCGAGCCGGGACAGAATCCCGCCAATCAGCTGCAGCCTGCGCAACCGCCGCTCCAGAGCGGCGGCGCCACCTTGGTAATGGAAACGGATGTAATTGTCGTCCAGATTTTCCCCGACAAAGGCCTCGATAGTGGAGGCGTGGTAGCCCAGGCACAGACTGAAATTCATATAATCCTTAGAGATGAGGGCGAAACTGACTTTCCGGAGTTGATCTTCGGCCCGAGGGGTGGTTGAGGTTACGCCAACGACCGAAATAAACCCCTTGAGATCCAACGGGCGGGCCTTGGGCCAGGGGATCGACATCAAGCCGTTGAGAAAGGTTCGGAAGGGCAGAGATCTCACTGCCTCGAAATTAACCTTCGGGGTTTGCTCAGACAACCCGCCTCCTGCATCAATTACTAAAATTGGGACCATGCGCCCGGTTGCCAAGCTAACCGCGTCTTTGGGGGTCACCTGGGCTCGCAGGCTGAGAGTGAACATTTCCCGCAGGCGGCCCGCGGCGGCGCAGAAGAGGATTTCGTGGAGGCTGCGGCAAGCATCAGGGGTGAGAGGCTGGTCCGGCAAAACCGGCGCTTCCAAGGGAAACAAATAGGGGCTGAGTCTCTGGAGAATCTTTTTCGCCACCGGTTGCTGGGAGCTGGGACTGGGCTCTGCTTTGGACAACGGAATTTCAGGGTCGGTGGCGAAAACCATGAGGCTGGATGCATCTACAACAATCCAGGCGCCAGGCGGCACCAGGGAAAGAGCTCCATCCCCACCAAAGTGAAAGATCGTGGGCACCCGAGCCTCTCTGGCTAAAAAAGCCAGATGGTTGCGCGCTTCACCGGCGCCCACTACCAGGGCCGCAGCCTTGCTCAAAAGCGGCGCCAGAGAGAGTGCCGGTCTGTCAGCCAGGAGCACCGTCCCTGCAGGCACATTCTGAGGATCGGGTACCCGGTTAACATCAACCCGCAGGGTCGGCCCCGAGGCCCGGCCAGGATAAATCTTCATCCCTCTTGAAATGAGCAGTCCCCTCTGATTTTCAGGCCTGAGGAATCCAGGTAAAGAGGGCTCGCCGATGAGGGCGCTTCTTAGGATGATAATTTTTTTATCCGGCCGCAACCCCCAGACAACTCTTTGAGGACCAGGCAATCCGGACGACAATAATCCAACATATGCGGTTATGGTCCGCAGCTCTTCTTCCTGGAGGCATGACAGGCCCTGGAGGTTTGCCGGCAAAGGTTCCCTTTTAAACCCGTCTTGAAGGTCCCAGGCAAGCCAGGAAGCCTGGACCCCGGAATCTAGAGAAGATATTTCCGGCCCCTCCCCCCGGAACACTTGATATTTCCACGGCCGCGCCTCAATCTCTCCGACCGCAGCCCCCAACCCCCATACCCCTTCGATAATGAACTGACCAGCAACCTCCTGTCCATCATCCGGATAAGCCATCCCACTGGCTAGCAGTTCCACCTGGGGGAGTAGATGGCTTTCGAAGGGGAGAGGAAGGGTGGAAATTTCGACGCCGAGGGTTTGAGATAAGGCCTCCCTCAGGTATTTTTCCCGGGCAAGAAAAATCTCCACCAGATTTTGGTCTTTCCCTTTGCTGAACTCATTTAACCCGGAGACGGCACGGCGGGTATGGTATAGAACGATTTCGATTTGGAGCTGCACGTACGCCGAAGTAATATAGACGTCCTCCGCCAGGTCTGCCTGCAACTGGGCCAGGGTTTTGAGGGCGGCGTTGCCTGCCGCGACAATTCCCATATAGCGCTCTACTTTGCGCTGATATTGTTCTCTAAGGCTCAGCGGCTTAGAGGCCGGCGGCTGGGAAGGACTTCTCCGAAAAAAGCGGCTCCAAATAGGCAAGGTCACACTCCAGAGGCGAGGATGTGACAGGTAATCGAAAGGGCTAAGGTCCGGTTATTTTGAGACATATCATGTGGAGAGGCAGTCGGCCAGAGGCTCCGGCGCGGGCAGACCGCTGGCCGCCCCCTCCCCAGAAAGTTCCTGTCATCTCCACCGCTCAGACTTCTTCTTTGGCAGCTTTTTCCATTTGCAGGCCAAGGCCCTCGAACAGCACATAGATGCCGAATCCATAAAACAGGGTGTAGAAGATATAAAATACCAGCATGACGCCGAGTAAAAACGCTTTATCGCTCACCTGGTAGGGAGCGATGCCGGCGAAGTTGTAGCCGGGCTCCAAGGCCCGGGTCTGGACCTGCGCAATCATCTTGGCCAGATTAAATTTTTTCTGCTTGGTCATGGCGGCGGACACCTTATTAAGTGAGTACCACCAATTTTTCAATACTTTTTTGGCGCCATAGTGGTATTGGGCCTCGAGTTTTGCACCCTGTTCGTTGAACAGGAGGTCGGAGTCATCCACCGCTTGCAGCAGAACCTTACCGAGATCGCCGCTGATTTTTAAGTTGGGCCCGGTCACCTCAGCCTGGGCTCCGGCCTGACCGTAAAGGGCCTCGGTTTCTTTGGCCTGGGCCGGGTCGGTCATTTTGATTTCCGCGGCAAACGAGGTGCCCACCATGGTTTGGGCCAGCTTCCGCATGTCGCCGATGTGATTGCTGGAGCCTTTAGCCAGGGAGTTGAAGAAATTATCCGAATATGCCAGCCCATTTTGGCCATCGCCGAATATCGGCATGAAGATCAGGAACAGGATAACCGCAAAAATTACCAGGAGGATTGTTCCTATAACGAGTTTCTTGGGTTTCATGATTTAAGCCCCCTCCACGCCCGGTTGGCTGGGGGATTCTATCCCCCTTAATTTATTAAGGTTCTTAAAGAACATGAAGAATACCCAGAAGCCGAAAGTGGCCATAATCGCAAAGAAGATGATCGTTCCCATGAGATCCAAAACCTTGGTGATGTCGGTCGGGATTGAGATAATTTCCATCTGATTGAGTTTTCTCGGCAGGGCGAAAAGCCGGTCGACAAACCCGGCAATGATGGTAATGGCATAAAAGCCCCGGATGTACATGCCCTTAACCACCTTGGTGGTAAGCGCCCCTATCTGGATTCCCAGCAGGGAGCCCAGGAGCAAGCCCATGGCCAGGGTATAAAAGATGAAGCCATAGAGGGCATATTGCGAAATGGCGGCGAACCCGCCGGTATAGATAATCTGGAGGATGTCGGTGCCCACCGTGGTGAAGGACGACACGCCCAACATGTAGACGAACATGGGGAAGGTCAAAAAGCCGCCGCCCACCCCCATGATGGCCGCCACCAGGCCCACGATGGCCCCGCAGATGGCGACGAAGAGCCCGGAAATCCGGTTGCCGCCGGGAACCAGGTCCTCATCGAAGGTGATCATGGGGGGAATTTGGACGGATTGCAGCTTCTGGGCCAGACCGGTAGTGGGCACCGCAGGGTGGGCGGTTGCCTGTTGCTCCTCGGGGGCCAGGGTCCGGTGGGCCCGGCCAGCCCGGCTAAGTTTGATAAAATCCACCATGGCGTAGGTTCCCAAAAACCCCAGGAGAAAAACATAAACCAGGCTGATAAAGAGATCGCTCACGACCGGATTAAACTCATAAATGGCCCGGTTTATAGTGCCGCCGACCACGACGCCGCCCGTGGAGCCGACCACAAAGGCCAGCGCCAGTTTGCCTGAAACGTTACCCAACTTGCGATGGATCACCGTTCCCATAATCGATTTGGCAAAAATATGGAACAGGTCGGTGCCAACCGCCAGAATGCCTTTGACCCCCATACTCATCAGGGCCGGGGTGATGACAAAGCCGCCGCCGGCGCCGATGCAGCCGGTTATCAAACCCGCGGCCAGGCCGATGAGAATGGAAACCATAAAAACCGAAGTGGAATAAAAGGCCGGGGCATAGGCCTCTTTGCCTCCTAAGACGTCGGGAGCAGCCCAGGCGGCGCCGATAACGCCGATGATCGGCATACAAAAAGCCAGCAAGAGCAGCAGCTTTTTTCGATTCTGGAGGATATCGAGGGCAGACTCGATCTCCCAGCGGGCCTGGGCCTGAGCCGCCGCCTGCATCATGGTGAATAATTTATTCCCAAACTTCATAATCGTTAAACCTCCATATGAGTGGTTTTGGTTAGGGAGGCAGCTCAAGGGCTTTACCGCATTCGAGGTTATTCCTACAAGTTCTATGCCGGGGTGGGTAATTAGCTATATATTTGAAATGATAAACAGTTTAGATGCCTGGCCGGTTTTTACGCTAGAGTATCCTCTATAAAATCCTTTTACAGTTTGTCAAAAATTCCTATTCCTTGACAGAAGGATTGACTTTATCTATTAATTGGAAGGCGTCTTCATGGATTTTTTCCAGGTGAAATTATGACCTTTTGGCAGTGGTTGACGGCGATTTCCCAAAGCGCGAACTCAGCCGGGGAGCCTTTTGCTCCCCACTGGCCTTACGTGGCCCTGGCCCTGGTGCTGCCGGTGGCCATCGGAGTCATTCTGGCCTTGATCCTGACGGCTATTGAAAATATTTTCGGCATTAAACTTGGCGGAGGCGACGTTTAGCTCCGCCACCCTGACTTATTCATGGCCATCACCCTCCCTATAGCCAGCCATTGGCAGAAAATCCTCAATCCTGATTTAGGCCGGCTGGCTGAGCCTATTCATGGCTGGTTTTATGCCATCCAGACCAATGGGGATCTTGCCGTCAGCCTGGCTACCTTGCTCATCCTGGGGTTCTGTCTGGGTTTGCTGGGCGGCTGGTTCGGGGGCGCCAGCGGTTTCTTAATGGCGCCGCTGCTCAATCTCGTGGGCTGCATCCCTTACAACGTGGCCGTGGGGACCGAGCTTTCCATGATGGCGGGCACCGCCACCATCGCTAATTTACGGCAACGGGGTCTGGGGTACGTTGATTATAAGCTGGGAATTCTCCTTTTTCTGGGAAGTGTCATCGGCTTAGAAATAGGCGCCCAATTACTGGAATTTCTCACTTATGCCGGGGAGATCACCCTGTGGAGCCGAAAAATCAGCCTGCTGCAGCTGGTCATGACCATGGTCTACGGTGGCTTGCTGGCCTGGATCGGGAGTCAGGTTTATCGAGAAGCCAGGAGCGTCCACCAGGCTGACCCCTCTGGTGAAACCCCGGGCGTTCCCGCGATTGCCATTGCCTCCCGGTTGCAACGGGTAGCCCTGCCGCCGATGCTATCGCTGCCGCTGTCCGGGGTTGAGGCCGTCTCTCTATGGGTGATCCTGGGGGTGGGCGCCGTGACCGGCCTGTTAACCGGATTATTGGGGGTGAGCGGCAGTTTCATTCGCATGCCGGCTTTGATTTACATCCTGGGCATCCCCACCGTGGTCTCCATAGACACCAATCTCTTTAATTATCTGATCCTGGCTCTATACGGGACCTTGACTCACAGCGTCAAAGGGAACGTCGATCTCTTGCTGATGGCCATTCTTTTGGTCGCCACGATACCCGGCTCTCAATGCGGGTTGTTGCTGCGGAAAAAACTGTCCGGTCCCAGGTCCCAGCTCTTGTTTGCCGGTATTATTTGTGCCATTATCCTAACAATGCTCTGGAAGGTGTTAAGTTAACCAGCCAGGGCAGCATAACAAGACGGGCCATTTTGCTCCAGGCCCTTGCAGGAATTTCAGGAGCGGCCAGTGTTGTGCTTCGGAAATAGTATGGCATTAAATCAAATGAAAACCTAAGTTCCAAGGGTATTAAAGTCCCCCTTTGGAAAAGGGTGATTTAGGGGGATTTCAGTAGGTTATTTTAAATCCCCCCTGCCCCCTTTTTCAAAGGGGGGTTAAAAAACCGTAGTTTGAAATGTCAGAGCAATTATGAAGTATCACACTAGACCTGTCACCCAAATAAAATGAAGGTCTCAACTCGGCAGATTCTTCACTTCTCTTACAAATACATCCCCAAAAAGCAAGTCTTGCATCAGCTTGCATAAAATGACTGGACCATGTTTCGCACGAGTTCAGCACCTGCTAAAAGGAGCCTCAAAATGCCGGCGACTATCGTAATCGTGGATGACGAACCGGATTTGTTGATGTTGCTAAAAATTATCCTTACGGAAAAAACGGATTACCAAGTGCTTACCACCAGTGACCCCCACCAGGCCATAGACTGGTGTCGAGAATATCATGCCGATCTATTGATCAGTGATTTGAGAATGCCGGCAATCGGAGGCATCGAATTATTAAAGATAGTCAAAGAAATTGATCCGAACATAGCTTTAATTATCATCACCGCCTTCGGAACGGTGGAGTCAGCAGTGGAAGCTATGCGCCATAACGCCTTTGACTATATCACCAAGCCCTTCCGCAAAGAGCAGATCTTGACGACGGTTGAGAAGGCTTTGAAATGGCGGGAGGCCCAACTCTCGGCCTGACCCGCTCAAGCTGCCGCGGTTTTTGGGGTAATATTTTGAAGATATTGAACTTTTTAAAAAGAAAAAAACCGCCCCCACCCGAGGGGTGGGAAAATTTTTTAAAAAACAAACACCAGTCCTTTAAGGAGCTGTTAGAAGCCAACAACGCAGCTCTGAGGCTCATGTCGCGCATGGAAGCCAAATTGGCAGGCGACTTTGTTTTCGATATGGAGTACGTCCGTTCTCGAAGTGAGATAATTTTCCAAGCCACTCAGACCCTCATTGAGCAATTAAATGCACTGGGGGACAATCGTTATGCTGAATTGCAGCCCGTTTTTGAAAATATCAAAGTCAGGATACATAATGAAATTCAGGCTGGAACGACCTCCGGTGAGAAAATACCGCTCGTGCTCCCCTTAAGCCAGGTTGACCGGAGGCTGCTGATGGCCGTGGGTGGGAAAAACGCCAACCTGGGTGAGATCAAAAACCGCTTGCGCCTACCGACCCCGGATGGGTTTGTGCTAACTACGGAGGCCTACCATTTGGTTCTGGCCGAAAATCAATTGGCCGAACGGCTGGGCCAGAATCTCAAAAAAGTGGAGGTCAATGATGTGGCGCAGTTGCTGGACCAAAGCCGGCTGCTGCAGGAATTGGTGCTCACGGCGCAAATCCCTGCGCAACTCTCCGAGGCAGTGCATGAACAGTATCTCCATTTAGCAAAGAGACTGGGGTACGAACCTCAGCTGGCCTTGCGGAGCAGCGGTTTATATGAAGACCAGGAGCTTTCCTTTGCCGGGCAGTTCTTGACGGTTTTAAATGTACCGGTCAGCGAATTTTTTCCCAATTATCTCAAGATCCTGGCCAGTCAATTCTCGCCTTCGGCACTGGTGTATCTGCATGAGAAAGGGTTGATCCGCCAGGAGCTGGCCATGAGTGTGGGGTGTCTGGCAATGGTGCCGGCCCGGGCCAGCGGCGTTCTGTTCACGGTCGATCCCCTGGGGGGGCGCCAAGAAGTAATGGTCCTTGACGCAGCCTGGGGTTTGGGGCCTTCTGTGGTGGAAGGCGCCTTGACCCCGGACCATTTTACCCTCGCCAAAAAACCGGAAATTAAGATTTTAGAGCGACGCCTCGGTAACAAACCCGTCCGTCTGATCGCTGCCCTCGATAAAGGGGGGCTTACCTCGGAAGCGGTACCGGCGGCGGACCATTTCCAGGCGGCCCTGACCACGGAGGAACTGCTGCAGTTGGGACGCTATGGGGTGCAATTGGAAGAACATTTCGGAGGGCCCCAGGATTGTGAATTTGCGGTGGATTTGGAGGGACGGTTACTGCTCCTGCAATCCCGCCCCTTAACGTTGCTGCAGCCTGAAAACGAATCCGAGTTGCCGCCCGAAATTCAGGGGCGCCACCCCGTCTTGATTGACCACGGCAGCGTGGCCTGCTTCGGCGTGGGCGCAGGCCCGGTTTTCATCATCCGCCAGGATGAAGATCTGTCCCGGTTTCCCCCAGGGGCGGTGCTGGTGGCCCGCCACACTTCCTCCCGTTACGGCGTCGTGCTCCATAAAGCGTCCGCCTTGGTCGTGGACATCGGCAGTGCCACTTCGCATCTGGCCATCCTGGCCCGGGAATTCAAGGTCCCATCTCTGGTGGATACGGAAGAGGCCACCCGGGTCCTGCAAAACGGGCAGGAAGTCACGGTAGACGCCGATCACCTGCGGGTGTACCAGGGGCGGGTAGAAGCACTGCTGGCCGCCAGGAGAGAAAAACCTTCCCTTCTGGCTGAAACCCCGATCTATGCCACCTTGCGCCGGGTCTTGCGATGGATAACCCCGCTTAATTTAACCGATCCGACGTTGAGTAACTTTACGCCGGCATCCTGTAAGACCCTCCACGACATCGCCCGGTTCGCCCACCAGATGGCCATAACCGAGATGTTTGATCTGGGGGAACGCGTCGGCCGGGGCCAGATGAACCTGGTCCAAGTCAAAACCACCATCCCCTTGAATCTCCATTTGATTGATCTGGGAGGCGGCATGGACGCAGACCCTCGGGCCAAGTTCGTTTCTCCCGACGCCATCACCTCCATCCCCATGAAGGCCCTGTGGCGAGGGATCAGCTATCCCGGAATTTCGTGGGCCGGACCCATCCCCATCGATGTGAGGGGACTTTATTCCGTAGTCTCCCGTTCACTAACCGCCCCCATGCCCGACTTCTGGGCCCGGACCTTAGCCATTATTTCTCTGAACTATCTCAATTACAACTCCCGCCTGGGCTATCACTTTGCCACCCTGAACGCCTATATCAGCGAGGTGCGCAGCGATAACTACATAAGTTTCCGGTTCCAGGGCGGCGCCGCGGACCAAACCCGGCGAGGGCGGCGCGCCCAATTTCTGGGCGCGGTTATGGCCCGGCTCGATTTTGAGGTGGAAGTCACCGGAGACCTGGTGGTAGCCAAGCTTTGGAAGTATCCCCGTCCTCTCATGGAAGAAAAACTCGACCTGGTGGGCCGGCTAATGGGCTGCGCCCGTCAACGGGATATGGTCATAGCGGATGCTGCGCAGGTTGACTGGTACGTAGAGGCGTTCCTGGCAGAAAATTACCAGTTCGCCGGTGAACCCGGCGCCCACCCCACCTCATGACTCACCGCGATGTTCGCCTTATCCGTGGCTTCATCGCGGATGAACCAGATGCCTCTAACGGTCCGCAGATTTTGGGTCACGGTTAGGGATGAAGTCGTCCTGCGTGCCGGGAGTCCCGGGGGAGTTTGCTTGCCGGATGCCCCGGATTAAGCTAAAATTTTAGTATAAACTGCAATTTATCCCGGCGATGGACCATCTGGTCCAGTTGCCGCCTGACACCTGAGGATGACGGCCATATGCGGCGCTTCCCCTTCCTCATCACCCGGCACGCCCTGGCTCTGCTGCTGGCGCTGAACGTCGCCCTCCTGGGGATCAGCATCTACCTGGGGCTCATGAGCGCCAGACAGATGCTGGAAATCGTCAAGGAGGACTTCAACCAGCAGCAACTGGTGCTGGCCCGGCACACCGCCAGCCTCCTGGAACAGGACATCAACTTCTTGAAGCGGGAGTTGAACACCCTTAACTACTCCCCTGCCATTCAGTACCTGGAGCCACTCACCTGGGCCAACCGCATGCGGGCCACCCTGGCCAGCACCCGGGAGGAAGGGGTGGTGGAGATCATCCGCATCGACGCCAAGGACCGCCGGGCCTACCTGGTGGACGGCCGGGGTCTGGATCATATCATTAGCGGCTCTTTTAAGGACGCTCCTTACCTGGATTGGGCCGGCAACCCGGAAAACCGGGGCCGGGTCTTCGTAAGCCCGGTGTCCACCCAGGTCGCCGATTATGTGGGGCGCCTCATCATGGTAATGGCCGTGCCCACCTATGAGGTATCGGTGGACGAGAACCATCCCCAGCCCAGCGGGGTCTTCGCCGGGGTTCTGGTCTTTTATATTGACGCCCAGCACCTGGCCGACAAGTTTACCCGGCAGATCAGGAGCGGCAAGACCGGCTATGCCTGGGTCATGGACAGCCAGGGGACTTTTTTGAGCCATCCGGAGCCCGACTTCGTCGGCAAAAACGCCTTCACCGTCCGCAAGCAACGGGCGCCGGCCATCTCCTTTGACGAGATCAACCGCATCCAGAAGGAGAAGATGCTGCAGGGCCAGGAGGGCTGGGGCACTTACACCTCCGGTTGGCATCGCGGCGCCACCGGCGAGATCCAGAAGCTCATCGCCTATGCGCCGGTGAAACTGGCAGACCCGGCCCTGGGGCCCACCGCCAACCCGGCCCCCATCTGGTCGGTGGCGGTGGCGGCCCCGGCCAGCGAAGTGGAGGGCGTGGTCCATTCTCTCTATCTGCGCCAGTTCTTCATGCAGGTGCTTATCGGCCTGTTGGTCATCTCCGCCACCATCGCCCTGTTGAACTTCCGTTATGAGCGGCAATTTTCCGATGACCTGGAACAGGAGGTCGGCCGCCAGAAAGAGAAATTGCAGGAGTCCGAGGCCCGCTACCAGGGCCTGGTGGAGAATGCCGCCGACCTCATCTACACCGTGGACGGACAGGGCCGGATTCTTTCCATCAACCGCTACGCCGCCAACCTCTTCGCCACCGCCCTGGCCGGCGCCCCCGGAGGACCGGCTCCCGGGACGCCGGAGGGCCGCGCCGAAGACTTCCTGGACCGCACCCTCTACGAGGTCTTTGACCAAAAATCCGCAGACTTCCATATGGAATGGCTGCGGGGAGTGGAAGCGACCGGCCGGAGCACCAGTAAGCGCCACCAGGTGGCCATCGGCCCGCAGGAGTTCTGGTTCTCCACTAACATCGTGGCGGTCAGGGATAAACAGGGGCAGATCTTCGCCTTCGAGATCATCTCCCGAAACATCACCGGCCGCAAATCCATGGAAGACCGTTTGATCAACATGGAGAAGCTGGCCTCCATCGGCACCCTGGCCGCCGGGGTGGCCCATGAAATCAATAATCCCATGACCGTCATCCTCGGGTTTACCGAGCACCTGCTGGAACAGACCGAGGAGCTGCCCGATGTCCACGAAACCCTGAAGATCATCGAGGAGGAGGGCCTGCGCTGCAAGAAGATCGTGGAGAATCTCCTCACCTTTGCCCGGGCCCCGGAGCGCATCGAGACCGCGGCGGACATCAACCAGATCCTGGAAAAGACCCTGGCGGTGGTGAAAAACACCCTGTTGATCAAAAAGATTCGCCTGGAATCCTCCTTCAGCCCTGAACTGCCCATTGCCGCGGGCGACCCCCAGGAGCTGCAACAGGTTTTCATCAATCTGATCAACAACGCCCGGGACGCCATGAAGGGCGGGGGGGTGCTGCAGGTGGGGACCAAGCCGACCCCGGACGGCAAGCGGGTGGCCATTGAATTCAGCGATACCGGCAACGGCATCCCCCGGGAGGCCCAGACCAAGATCTTTGACCCCTTCTTCACTACCAAGAGGACCGGCGAAGGCACCGGCCTGGGCCTGTCCTTGAGCTACGGCATCATCACCAAATTCGGCGGCAACATTATTTTTACCACCTTCCCGGCAGAGGAATATCCTGAAAAACACGGGACCACCTTTACCGTCTACCTGCCCATCGCCGCGGAGCAGGAAGCCGGGGAGGGACCGCCTAAGCAGAAACGGGAAAAGAGTGGCGGTAGCACCCATTAATGAAGTTAAGGCCCCAACCCCCAGGAGGACGATATGCCGGAACGGATATTAGTGGTGGACGACGAACCCAATATGCTCAGGTTATTAAAGACCATCCTGATGGATAAGACCGGCTACGAGGTAACCACCACCAACAACCCCCTGGAGGTGAGCAAACTGCTCCAGGAGGACCACTACCAGGTGGTGATCACCGACCTGAAAATGCCCCTGGTGGACGGCATGGACCTCATCGAGATCATCAAGAAAATCGACCGGAACCTGCCCATCATCATCATTACCGCCTACGGCACCATCGAGACCGCGGAGGAAGCCGTCCAGAAAGGGGCCTACGATTTCATCACCAAGCCCTTCCGCAAGGAGACCATCCTCATCACCATCCGGCGGGCCCTGGAGTGGAAGCGGATGCAGGAGGAACTGCAAACGCTGAAGAACCAGCGGGCAGGGACCCCTGAGCAGTAAGCCTAAGCATAAGGCTATTAGAGGTCAGGTTTGGAATTATGGTAATAAGGCTAAAATTAATCAGAGTGCCGGCCATGGATGGCTAACCATGAACTGCTAACTGCTCACTGCTCACTGAGGGTGCATGGTGTTCAAGTTCCTGCGACGCTTTTTAAAAGAGGAAGTGGACGAAATGTCCCGCCTGCAGGAGCAGTTCGGCCATTTCCGCCGCCTGTTGACGGGAAACAACCAGGCCCTGGAAATTATGGCTGATATGGAGGAAAAGCTCTCCGGGGAATTCCTCTTCGACAGCGGCTACCTGGAGACCCAGACAGGGCGCCTGCTGGACAGCGTAGGTGGGGCGGTTACCGAGCTCAATCTAATGCTCAGCGGAGACCCCTATCCGGAATTGACCTCTGTTTACCGGCGGCTGGCGGAGGAGATCCGCCTGGAGCTGGCGGCGCTCCCCAGCATCCCGGAAACCCCTTATGTCCTGCCGTTATCGGCCCTGAACCGGGAACTGGCGCCCGCGGTGGGCAGCAAGATGGCCAACCTGGGGGAGATCGGCAACCGCCTCGGCCTGCAGGTGCCCCAGGGATTTGCCATCACCGCCATGGCCTACAAGCGCTTCCTGGAGGGGGCCCAGCTCTCCGGCGAACTGGAAGCCATGCTGGAACGGGCTTCCATCCACGACCTGGAAAGCCTGGAGACGATCAGCCTTGAGATCCAGGAGATGATTCTCCGGGCGCCACTGCCCCCGGACCTGGAGGAGGCCCTAACGCAGGCGGTCCAAAACCTGCCGACCCCCTGGCTGGCGGTGCGCTCCAGCGCCGTGGGGGAGGACAGCGAATTTTCCTTTGCCGGCCAGTTCGCCACCCTGCTCAACGTCGCCGCCGCCGGGCTGCCGGAACACTATAAGCAGATCGTCGCCAGCAAGTTCACCTCTCGGGCCATCTTTTATTGGAAATACCAGCTCTTCTCCGTCTCGGAACTTCCCATGGCAGTGGGCGTCCTGGCCATGGTGCCGGCCCGGGCCAGCGGGGTGATGTTCTCCCAGGATCCCCACCAGGCCCTGGAAGCGGACCGCGTCTTAATCAGCTCGGTCTGGGGCCTGGGCCCGTACGCGGTGGACGGCGCCATCTCCCCGGACCTTTACGTGGTTTCCCGCCAGGAGGGCCACCCCATCAAAGAGCGGCGGGTGACGGAGAAGCCCGCGGCCCTGGTCTGCCAGCCCGGAGGCGGGGTGGCGGCCACGGTCCTGCCTTTGGAACAGGGCAGCTCCCCTTCCCTCACCGACCTCCAGACCCAGACCCTGGCGGAGATCGCCCTTATCCTGGAGAACCATTTCGGCGGGCCCCAGGACATTGAATGGACCTTGGGCGAGGACGGCAACCTGGTGATCCTCCAGTCCCGGCCCCTCAGGGTGAGCACCCCTCGCTTCGCCGCCGCCCTCCGGGAGCGCCCGGCGGAACCGGCGACGCCGCCGCTCCTCAGCTTCGGGGTCCGGGCGGTGGGCGGCGCCGTGGCCGGCCGGGTCCACCTCTTCCTGCACGACGAGGATGTGGCCAACATCCCCCCCGGCGCGGTGGTGGTGGCCCGCCAGCCTTCGGCGCGCCTGGTCCTGGCCATGGACCGCATCGCCGCCATCATCACTGAAGTGGGCAGCCCCACGGACCATATGACCATCCTGGCCCGGGAATTCCGCATCCCCACCCTGGTGGACGTGGGCAGCGCCACCCGGGTGCTGCGCCCCGGCCAGATCGTCACCGTGGACGCGGACGCGGCCCGGGTCTATCCCGGCATCGTCACCGAAGTGCTGGAGCGCCAGCCGGAACCCGCCGAAGACCTGAGCTCCTACCTGGTCTTCCAGAAACTGAGGCGCATCCTGAAGCTGACCAACCCCCTCAACCTCATCGACCCGGAGAGTGCGGATTTTCTGGCGGGCAACTGCCGGACCCTGCACGACCTCACCCGCTTCTGCCATGAAAAGGCCATGGACGCCATGTTCACCCCGGACGTGGAGCGGGTATTGGATTCCAGCCGGGTCAGCCGCCTGGTCACCGACCTGCCCCTCAACCTGTTCATCCTGGACCTGGGCGGTGGCCTGAAGGTGAGCGGCCAGGCGCAGGTGCGCGAAGAAGACATCGCCTCCCGGCCCTTTAAGGCCCTGCTCAGGGGCTTCCACCACCCCAGGATAAGCTGGGCCGGAAAGGTCGCCCCGGACATGAAGGGCTTCATGTCGGTGTTCGCCAATACCATGTACGATATGGGCAAGACGGAGCGGGGTCTGGGGGGCAAGAGCTTCGCCATCATCACCGACTCCTACGTCAACTTCAACTCCCGCCTGGGCTACCACTTCGGCATGGTGGACGCCTACATCTCCGAAGAGCGCAACGACAACTACATCAGCTTCCAGTTCAAGGGTGGGGCCGCCGCCATAGATCGCCGGGAGCGCCGGGCCCGCCTCCTGAAGCGGATCCTGGACGACCTGGGCTTCAAGGCCCAGGTCAAGGGCGACCTGGTGCAGGGCCGCCTGGTGAAGTATTCCCTCCTGGAAACCGAAGAGACCCTGGAGCTGGCCGGCCTGCTCATGGCCTTCTGCCGCCAGCTCGATCTGGCCCTGTCTTCCGATACCGTCATGGAATACATCCTCCAGGCCTTCAAAAAGGAAGACTACAGCCTCTCATGCCTGCGGCCGGAGGAGGCCACTGGTTAAAGACGGTTTTCGTTTTTCAGCCAAAGACTAAGAAGCCCGGTCCCCGGTAAGCGCCGGCCACCAATTTTTCTTAAGAAAATCATTAAATTGAAAATTATGAGGCCGTCAGGCTAAGATTGCCCCGGGCTCGGTTTTCCTTTATACTGATCCCTGGAAATCATTACCCTCGGGAAGGCTTTCAGACATGCCCTTTTTTCGTAGGAGTGAAGAGGAGCGCCCCCCCAAGGTAGCCCAGGAGTTGCTGGAGCTGAGGGCCGCGGTGCAGAAGGCCATGTTGCCCGAGGCCGCGGCCGCGGTGGCGTTGAAGGAGTTGGAACGGCTGGAGAAGACCGACCCGGCGGTGGCGGAATATAACCTCGGCCTCAATTACCTGGAATTCCTGATCTCCCTGCCCTGGAACCGGGTCACCGAAGACAATCTGGACCTGAAACGAGCCGAACGCCTCCTGGAGTCCCAACTCTATGGCCTGAAGCAGGTCAAGGAGCGCATCCTGGAATACCTGGCGATGCGCACCCTCTGCAGCATCCAGGCCTCGCAGGTGCTGGTGGTAGACGACGAGGAGATCGCCCGCACCAATCTCGGGTACATCCTGCGGAAGGAAGGGCACCAGGTGGCCACCGCGGCCAACGGCCTGGAAGCCCTGGAAAAGGTGAAGGCCCAGGAGTTCGACGTCATCCTCACCGACCTGAAGATGGAGAAGATGGACGGCATCCAACTCCTGGAATCGGTGAAGCAGCTGTCGCCGCACACCGAGATCATCATGGTCACCGGCTACCCCACGGTGGGCACCGCGGTGGACGCCCTGAAGAAAGGGGCGGCTCATTATCTCTCCAAGCCCATCAAGCTGGAAGAGCTGCGCGCCACGGTGCGGGAAATCGTCGAAAAAAAACGGCATCTGCAGATGAGCCGGGGGCCAACCCTCTGCTTCATCGGCCCCCCGGGCACCGGCAAGACCTCCATCGGGCTGGCCATCGCCGAGACCCTGGAACGCAAGTTCGCGCGCCTGTCCCTGGAGGGACTGCGGGACGAAGCGGAGCTCCGGGGCCAGCGGCGCACCGACGCCGGGGCCAGGCCCGGGCGCATCATCAATGAGTTGAAGCGCCTGGAGGTCCGCAACCCCGTCATCATGCTGGATGAAATCGGCAAGATCGGCCAGGATTTCCAGGGCGACCCGGCCTCGGTCCTCCTGGAAATCCTGGACCCGGAGCAAAACAGCCACTTCGTGGACCATTACCTGCATGTGCCCTTCGACCTCTCCGGAGCTATTTTCATCACCACCGCCAACGTGGTGGAGAAGCTGCCGGCGCCCCTGCTGGACTGCCTGGAAGTCATCTATTTCCCGGGCTATACTGAGAAGGAAAAGCTCAACATCGCCCGGCAATACCTGATCCCCGGGCAGTTGCGGGAACATGCCCTGCACCAGATGGGCCTGGGGTTCAGCGACGACGGCATCACCAAGATCATCCGGGATTATACCCGGGAGGCGGGCGTGCAGAATCTGGAGCGGGAGATCGCCGCGATCTGCCGCAAGCTGGCCCGCATCTGCCTGCAGGACAAAGGGAAATCCTGCGCCCTCACGGTGGACCAGACCCTGGTGGAAGAATTTCTGGGGCCCCGGAAATTCGCCCAGGAAGTGGCTGAGGCGGGCAACCAGGTCGGGGTGGCCACCGGGCTGGTATGGACCGAATTCGGCGGGGAGCTCATCTTCGTGGAAACCTCTCGTATGAGAGGAAATAAGCAACTGATTTTAACCGGCTCCTTGGGAAGCGTCCTCAAGGATTCCGCCCAAACCGCCTTGAGCTGCCTCCGCAGCCACGCCGAGCGGTTCGGCCTGAACCCCGATTTTTTCAGCGACAGTGATATCCACATCCACCTGCCCTCCGGCGCCATCCCCAAGGAAGGCCCTTCAGCCGGGCTGGCCATCGCCTTCGCCCTGCTGTCGCTCCTCAGCGGCCGGGCGGCCCGCCGCGACGTGGCCTTGAGCGGCGAACTGACCCTCTCCGGACGCATCCTGCCGGTGAGCGGCATCCGGGAAAAGATCCTGGCGGCCCAGCAAGGCGGGGTGCGGGTGGTGGTCTTCCCCAAGCAGAATGAAGCGGATATTGCCGACCTGGAAGATGAGGTGAAGGAAGGGTTAGAGATCGTCCTGGCCGATAACCTGGAAGCCCTGGTGGATTTGGTGCTGCTGCCCAAGTGAGGTCAAGACAAAATGATTTTTAGGGAAGGTGGCCAAGGGCTGCCGGCCCTTAACCCGTCGCCTAAAACCCCTCCCCCCATCCCTGAAGTAAAAGAAAAGCCGGGACCTGGAATTATTGTCTCAATCGAACCGATGATGGCCTGGGCCGGAGGATCCCCTCGAGCCGCCCGGTTGGAAATTTGAGGGCAGGGGTGAGGATCAGGCATTAAAACATCACTTTGACGCCGATTAGATTTTCATGATCGGAAGGTCCGCAGTTCTACCGTCACCGCAAGTCAAGCAGAAATCTCAGAAGGGCATGGGGATTTATCACTATCTGGCCCCTCGTTGGGTTTCTCCAGGTAGCATTTGCAGATGTGGAAGGCAATAATCCTGCAACAACATGGCCTGATCTTCTATGCCCAAAGGCACTCGAGTGAACCAAAAGCAGGACTCATCAGCTTCCAGCTAAAGCCCAGGATGGCAAGGTAGCCTCCCTCCGCAGTCATCATGGCTCTCGAGCCATTGATAATCGAGCCGGCGCGACTCAATGAACCCGCATCGGTAGTGGGCATGGCTACAGTAAAGTTGACCTTCAAGCTGTTAAAGGTGACACTCTCGATCACCGGGCGTTGGGAGTCGGCAATGGACTGGGGGCAGGAACTACGATGGACTCCAGACTTTCCATTGTATATCCCTCCCAGGGTTTGTTTACATGCTATTGTCCGACATTCACCGTGGCCGCCTTCATCACCTTCCCGGCATTGTAAATGCCTAACCCGACAGCCGTTCCACCGATGGCAGATCCGACAGAATCTTTGAACATGTTGTTCACCAAACCTTCACCCCCGACAGCGTTAGCCGCCAGGAGCTTGCCGTCCTGAAATAGATAGTGGGCCCGGCTGTTCAGCCCAGCCGGGGCACTGGCTTCGACGGTCATCGCCTCAACTTGAGTACCGTTGGAAAGGGTGACGGTCTTGTTAAGGGTGTACAGGTTAGAAGCGGTACAGCCGGCCATGCAAACGACCAGCAAGGTCAGGGTTAGTGCTTTCATGGTCAAACCTCCGTATCTTGTTTAAAGGCCCGGAATCGGGCCAGTATGTCCTTGTAATAATCCCGGCCGGTAGTGCATTCATGTATTCCCCGGCCTCCAAAGCCAGGTTCATATTACCGGACCCACAGATATACCCAGCATTAGTTCCCTGGAAAAGTACGGTGTAATTGTGCTCTTCCCCAAACAATTAACCTAAGTAGAAATTCGAATGTTTCGTTTTAAAGCCCCTAAAAGCCGTCGGCGTCCTTCAGGTCCTTCTCGATCGATCAATTCTTCAAGCCTGCATAAGCCAAACAAATTAGCTCCAAGCAGGTTGATTCCATTTTGCCAGACAGGGGAACCATCCCTGACATTTGGGCAAGAGGCAAACCATAGCATGCTTATGAATCACTAATCGGATGAGATGAATAGAAAGATAAGTGAATTTTTGACCTGTCCCCCAAAAACTGATCCACCGGTTATGTTAGAGTAGTGGATCGAAGGGAGGCAGGGAGATAAGCAGGAGGCGGTTTACCCCGGAGCAGATCATCGGGAAGCCGCGGGAAACAGAGGTACCCCTGGCACAGGAGGGGACGGCAGCCCAGGTTTGCCGTACCATGGGCATTGCCGAACAGACATTCTATCGCTGGCACCGGGAGTACAATGGTTTAAAGGTTGAACAGGCCAAACGGCTCAAGGTCCTGGAGCAGGAGAATACCCGGCTAAGACTGGCGGTGGCGGATCTCACCCTGGATAAACTGATTCTCCAGGAGGCGGTAAGGGGAAAGTTCTAAGCCCGACCTGTCGCCGGCAATGCATCGAGCATGTCCGGAAGGCTCTTCCAGTGTCGGAACGCCGGGTCTGCGGGGTGCTTGGGCAACCGCGGGTGACCCAGCGTTACCGAGCCACCGAGCCTGATGACGAGGTGGGGCTGACTGCTGCCATCGTTGGCTATGCCACGCAGTATGGGCGGTATGGCTATCGACGCATCTTAGCGTTCCTGCGAAGTGACGGCTGGCTGGTGAACCATAAGAGAATGGAACGGATCTGGCGACAGGAAGGGCTGAAGGTGCCCCAGGAGCAGCCAAAGCGGAGCAGATTGTGGTTAACCGATGGATCTTGCGTTCGTCTCCGGCCATGCTGGCCGAACCATGTTTGGTCCTATGACCTCGTGATGGCGCGGACACACGATGGCAAAGTCTTCCGAATGCTCACCATCATTGATGAGTACACGCGGAAATGCCTGGCCATCGAGGTGTCCCGGCGTTTTGATGCAGATGCGGTGTTGTGTAGGTTGATGGAGCTGTTTGTTTCACGGGACCCGCCAGACTATATCCCGTCGGACAACGGGCCGGAGTTTACGGCCAGGGCGGTTCGAGAGTGGTTAAGCCGAGTAGGGGTCAAAACACTCTACATTGAACCTGGCAGTCCTTGGGAGAACGGTTACAACGAGAGCTTCAATGGGAAGCTGCGTGATGAGTTGCTCAACGGGGAGATTTTCTACACCCTGAAGGAGGCCCAGATCCTGATAGAGCGCTGGTGGCGGGAATACAATATGGTAAGGCCTCACAGCAGCCTGGGATATAAGTCCCCCGCGGAGCATCAGGCTCTAATCCAAGACGGAAGGGAAATCGGTCTCCAGACGGGCCAGCCCCCCGGGGGGCTGGTAGGGTGAAAAGGCCCAAAAAGAAGCTGAATTTTCTCACTCAAAATGGTCCAAAAAAGGGGGCATCTCCACTTAACCCCCATCCTAACTTAAAACTTGATACAACTACTGGGGGCAGGTCAGTAAGGGAGAAACGGTGGGAATTATGAAGACCGCCATCGAAAAGGGAGTGCTGATAAATTTGGTCATCAATAATAGGGCTGGTGGGAGTGCTCCCTTGAGTGCATGGGAAATTGCGAAGAAGTTTTTGGGGAAGAAGGAGCCTAAAATGAGCCAGCAACGGAGTCTATGGGATCATTAGGGATTTCTGTAAATTGCAAAAACCCACCCGATGAGTTAGCCATCCTCAAAAAATTCCTTTCTTCAGCGAAATGACTGTTATCCGTAATTAATAAGTACGCTTGATGACTTTCCGAAGATAAATTAATGTAATTCTATTGATCTTATCTTATCTAGAAGGTCCGGAAGCCGAAATGGTTTAGTTAAAATTGGATACTTACCTATCACATCAAAATGATTTTTCAGTTTGGCCTCATTATAGCCACTGGTAAATAATACATTAATAGTTTCCCTTTGAAATAAAAACTCTTTAATAAGATCGGGGCCTTCGATATCTGGAAGCCCAATATCAATGACATAAATAAGGAAGTTGGCTTTACTCCTTTTAAGTATATCTAAGGATTTTTCTCCAGTTGAACAGGCAACCACGCTATATTTATTTTTACGCAAATATGTTGTTATAACTTCTGATACCCCTTGATCATCTTCAATCAGCATTATTTTTTTATTGTGTTTAGCGTTCATAGATAATTCTGTTTTTATCGTTTTCACCGTACCATAAGATGAATCTGATTTATCTATAGAAGTGCTCCGTTCTGGTAGAGAAATAGTTTCATTTAAAAATTGCTGTACATTCTTAATAGTTTTACAAATATAATCCGTACCTTGGCAAATGCGCCCGACATCGGCATAATCATTTTGCAGTAAATCACAATGGCCTACCACAACTGCTAATAAGTTATTAAAAGTGTGCAATAATTTGTCTTTAATAGACGATTTATAAGATTCTATCTTATTATTATTAACGAATGCCCCATCTTGCCAGATCAGATAATCCGAACGCAATTCAAAAAAGAATTCTAAGGCACGTTCAAGTTGCCCATTTGCCTGCCATGCATCGCAGAACTCTTCAGAATCATTGTCGAGTTTAAGAAGTAAATCATCTAAGTGCACTATTGAAGCGGTTAAGGTGCGTGTTAAATCATTAATCAGCCCTCTTATGGTGGACGGTAGTTCTTCCATCGCTCAATCCTTTATATGGATTAAAATTGCTTTAAAATAAAAAAGGATGCTAAAATATTACTCAGAGCGGCCTTGGAAGTCGGACAACTCTGAAAATGGAATTAGGATTTTCCCGCCGACCTTAATTTGCCTGAATTTAATCCGCCTTTCAACGGTCCATCTCCATACGCTGAACCAATGGACACCAAGTATTTGTGCGAACGCTTTCACTCTTAAGAATTCTGGATGGTTCTGAGTCATCACGGGATCCTAATATTATTATTGATTGAATTGAGGATACTATGTTTCGATAAGTTTACAATCGGGGGATCCCTGATTTTGTGGTAAGGTTTTTCCTACTAAACGGTTAGGATTACCTGATGCCTAACTTACCTGGTTTTATCGGCGGGGTAAATTTGCAACAGTCTCAGAGTATCATGCCCTGGCAGACTTGGAATTGGTTTTTTTCCCTGAAAAAGATAATTTCTCAAGGTAGATTAATTATGAAGAAATCCCCTTCGATTCTATTCAGGAAACACTTGGTTTTTCATGGTGGTTACCTGGGGTTGGCGCGGGCAGGGCAGGATACCCGGCCAGCCCCGGAAAATAAAAGGGGTTTGGCCAGCGGACCCAAGCCCGTAAATTTTTGGGCGGGCCCGAGCGGAAAAGAGCTTTGCCGGCTTTCCCCCGCATCCGGTGTCGGGGGCAGGCTTATTTCCCCGGTAGTTTGCGCAGTTCCGTCAGGGCCTTTTGGATCATGGCATCGGGGTCTATCTCGATATCTTGCAGTTGCCCTTCCAGGTAAGCGTCGTAGGCCGCCAGGTCGAAGTGGCCGTGGCCCGAGAAATTGAGGACAATGCATTTAGGCCGGTTGGTCTCCTTGCACACCCGGGCTTCGTCCACCGCCGCCTTGATGGCGTGGGCCGTCTCCGGCGCCGGGATAAGGCCCTCGGTTTCGGCGAAGAGGCGCGCCGCCTCAAACACGGGGTTCTGGGCATAGGCCCGGGCTTCGATGACCTTTTCGTGCACCAGCAAGCAGAGCAAAGGCGCGTCGCCAAGGGTGGTAACCAGGTCCAATGAGACAAAACTTCCACTATCCCATGCTTTTTCAAAACCTCGAATCACAGACCAATCATGGGGGCCAAATCAGATATACATGCTCTAATCATCAATCAAATTTAGGGATTTCGAACCCAAAATTCAAGTATTCCCTAATTTTGCCGATAGCTGAAATAAGCTATTATCGAAATATAAGCGTTTGATTGTCTGAACTATAGGCAGGTGATGAACGTGGATTTCTTCCTGTTTTCCGTTATATCTTTCTCCGGCATCTATATCCTGGCCTGTTGCCTTTTCTGCCTTTGTGACAGCTCACGCCGGGGCCAAGTGCTCTACCGGCTCCATAAATGATCGCCACTCAATTAATGAGTGCGATGAAAAGATTGATGCCGGGCTTCAACCCTCACCTGGAGCTCTTCCATTTCTTCAGGCCCAGGCTCTTACACTGTACAAATGGGATAAAATGTACACCAATGGCGGTGGCAGTTACCAAAATACCTTAGATAACAATCAGGGTTCCCTTCTTTGATTTGAAGTCTCCGAAAGGTATTCTCAAAGGCCAATCTTACGTGGGCAGAACGTAACCCATGACTGTAGCCACTAACACCTGGTTCCGGCTTACCCCAAATTTTATCGCAACCCGGCCAAATGCATCTGTATAGCATGACTATCCCCCCAAGATGCAATCCCCCCATAACCAGATGTAACCGGGTTTTACGCCTACGCCTTCTTCCTCCTCCCTCCCGCTTTTCCAAATCCTCTGTCCTTCGCCATCTGACTCCATTTTGCAGAAAATTCCTTACACACGAGAGGATATTTTTGGGGGTCAAGTGCGAACTTCTTGAAATATTCCTTGGGCAAAAGGCCATGGACTTTTTTGATATGCGCTTTCAAAGTCCGCATCTTCTTGCCGCATTCCAGACAGACCACATGCTTCCCTGTCACAATATCCTTTAAGGGGATCGGTGGTTTTTCCCCACTTCAGCTTCTGGTGCTTTTTCCGGTACCATGCTCTCTACTATCACAGCACCGCCTTCCAGAGAAGCCAGAAGATTGTAAATGTCTTTAATCTCATCCACTAATTCCTGGGTTGATAATTCCGTCAGGGAGGCGTGGGAAATTACATCCTCTGTGGTCATCCTCAAAAGTTCTGTTGCCATTTGAAAGGTCTCCTTAATTTATTGATATATGGATATAAAGGAAATTATGGTTTTATAAATAAGATATATGATCTGGATATCGCAAGGTAATATGGGATTGTTTAGATGGCGGATCAATAGCAGTTATGTGGTATTTTCGCTGTCGTTAAGATATGAATCTTGCCTATTCCCCTCCAATGAGAACCTTATTTAATACCTTACCCAATTCTGCAACCTTATACGGCTTAGCAATAACCCCGGCAAACCCATATTTCTGAAAATTAGCCATAATCGGGTCATCTGAATAGCCGCTTGAAACTATGGCCTTCACTTGGGGGTCGATCTTAAGAAGCTCCTTTATGGCCTCCTTGCCCCCTATGCCGCCGGGAATGGTTAGATCCAGGATTACCGCAGCAAATGGCTGATTGGTCTCCTTGCCCGTGACAAATTTTTCCAGGGCCTGAGATCCATCGCTGGCAAAATCCACCTCGTAGCCCAGCCGGCTCAACATCCCCCCTAAAACGTCTCTGACCATTTCTTCATCGTCCATTACCAGGACTTTCCCTTGCCCCATAGTCGGTTTTAC
>JBKQKO010000087.1:0-3367 GCA_052147455.1 Desulfobaccales bacterium
CCCGGCCCCCTTCCTGCCGGTCCACCAGGATCAGGACCTTGACCACCTGGAGGCCGAAGTCCCGGGCCGCGGCAATGGCCTTGAGGGTGGAGGCCCCGGTGGTGATGACGTCTTCCAGGATCACCACGCGGTCTCCGGGCTGGACGTCACCCACCAGCAGTCCGCCGGTGCCGTGCTCCTTGGCCTGTTTGCGCACCGAGAAGGCGTTGAGGGGCCGGCCCTTGAGAAAGCTGGTGAGGGCGACGGCGTGGGCGATGGGGTCCGCCCCGAGGGTGAGGCCGCCCACCGCCTCCACCTGAAGGCTATGGAGCATCTCCCAAAAAATCTCGCCGATGAGGAAAAGACCCTGGGCAGAGTGGGTCGTGGGCCGGCAGTCAATGTAATAGGGACTCTCCCGCCCCGACGCCAGTCTAAAGGGTTGCTGGGGACGGTAGTGGAAAGATTTTTGCTTGAGGAGCTGCCGCAATCTTTCCCTGGGGGATTCTATCTCGCCTTCCCGGTTGCTCATAATTATCCCACCTCCCGGCCCGGCTTAACAAATAGGCCCGATTCCCATCTAATCAAACAAATCCGCTCTTCCGGCCTTGGAGTTCCGCCGGAAAGCGCCACCGCCTCTTCAGCACGGCAAGACAGAGCTGAAGGGCCTGAAGGGAAAAAACGATGGCCCTGGGAATTTTGATTTATTGGACTTCCCTCTGTTACCTCTACCTCAAATTGCTCGCCTGGTGGACTAAAGGCTGAAGCAGGCGCCAGGCTAAAGGCCCCGTAAACCTGGGCCATTACCTGAGAGAGCGTTGCCCATACCCGGGTTACTGGGAGCACCGCCCACTCCCTAACCATGAGCTGCAGGAGGAATGAATGAAAGCCCTGGCTAGTAGAATCGGGATGTGGATGTTCGTGCTCTTCGGCCTCATTTGCCTGGTAAGCTTGCTGCAGAAGAATTTCGTCTACTGGTGATCTCCCAATTCCTTGAGCTTGAAATATTCGTTTAGGGTGCTCTTGGTGGAGCGGAAGGGAATCTTGTCCCAGGGGATCTCGCCGTCGGCAAAGACCTCGATATCCAGGACTTCTTCCCCCGGGGCCATTTGCCCTTCCAGATATTCGGTCAAATAGGCGACTACCACGACGTTGCTATCCTGGTAAGAGTAAACCCCCAGGAGCCGGTCCACCCGCACCTTTATGTTGGCCTCCTCCTCAACCTCACGTATCACCGCGTCCTCCAACAACTCCCCCACATCCATGAAGCCGCCGGGCAACACCCAGAGGCCGTAGCCCGGGTTCACCCTACGGCGCGTCATGACTACCCCGCCATCCTTGGGGACCACGGCAATGACCGCCACCTTGGGGTCCACATAAAGGACGTAGTCGCATTGGGAGCATACCAGCCGCTCCGGCTCTCGGGACTTAATGATGCGCCTTTCCAAAGTCCCGCCACACTGGGGACAGTATTTGTAGGTGTCGGGTGATTGAAAAGCCAATTTTGTTACCCTTTTCTAAGGAGAGATTAATCAGAAGGTTAAACGAGCCTCACTAAGCCAGCCTGCTGGTCCGATTTTCCATGGCAAACCCGGGAGACGACCCGGCGGGGCCCCTCTACTAAAGGCAACCACGGCTGACTCCCCTTGCCCTGTGGCGGCCTTGCCTGCCTGGACCCCCTTGCTGTTTGACTCATCAACACCAGGAACCAGGCTGAGGGGCGTGGGGCAGATTGTCAGGGCCAATACCAAAATGGCGATGAAGCCCAGGCGGCGGCGGCGTCCATCCAGAGGCAACCAGTAGTAGTGCGGCGCGGGATGGCGCCATCCCAGGAAGCTGAGCAGCACGGCCCATACCAGCCAACCGTACCAGAAAATTAGCCCGCACGCCAGCAATAGCCCAAGAAAGCTCAAGGAAATTTGGCGATGGTATTCCGGGAACAGGGCATAGCTGATATGGCCGCCGTCCAGTTGGCCCACCGGGATCAGGTTTAGGGAGGTGACCAACATGCCGATCCAACCGGCAAAGGCCACCGGATGTAAGATGACCTGCGCCTCCGCCGGCAAGGGGCCGAAGGCCAGCCAGCTCAGGAACTGATACAACAGGGGCTCCCCCAAGGCCAACATTTCGTGGCCGCCTTGCATCACCCCGATGCTGGAGAGTTTTAGGCCAACCAGGGTCACCGGAATGGAGACCGCCACTCCGATCAACGGCCCGGCGCAACCCACGTCCAGCAAGGCTCGCTTGTCCTGAATGGGGGAACGGATGCGGATAAAGGCCCCAAAAGTGCCGATGAAGAATGGGATGGGCGGAGCCGGGATGAAGTAGGGTAGGGTCACTGCCAGCCGGTGGCGCCGGGCCACCAGATAGTGTCCCATTTCGTGGGCCCCCAGGATCAACAGCAGGGTGAAGGAAAACGGCACGCCCCGGTAAAGGAGCCCGGGGTCGGTGAAGGGGTTCACCCCTTGCTGAATGGCCCCGGCGATGATGGTCGTAGCTACGGTGGCCAAAAACAATCCCAGGGGCAGGGCCAGTCGCCGTGGGCTTAGCGGCCCAGGCGTCCTGGGAATTGCCGGGCCGGGCTCTTCTCCCTTCGCTTCCGGCGCCTCGGGGGGCCAGGGGGTGGCGTCCGGGGTCATTTCAGCCCCGCCACTTGTCTTAAGGCCGCCATCTCCGGCGCCGTCAGCAAGCGATACCTTGACCGGGCCAGCCGTCCCAGGCGCAAAGGGCCGAAGGCGATACGCTTCAGCTTCAACACCGGATGCCCGACCTTTTCCATGAGGCGCTTCACCAGATGATGGCGGCCCTCCCATACTGTGAGCTCCAAAACGGTTTTGTCCTCCTGCCGTTTAATCACCTGCACCCCGGCGGCCACCTGCCTGCCGTCGATGGAAACGCCCGAGGTCAACTCCGCCAGGGTCCGGCGCTCCACCTGTCCGGTTACCGTCACCCGGTAGCTGCGGGGCACCTGGTGGCTGGGGTGGGTCAGCCGGTGGGCCAACTCCCCGTCGCTGCTGAGGAGCAGCAAGCCGGTGGCGTCATAATCGAGACGGCCCACCGGATAGAGGCGGCCCCGGAGATTTTCCGGCAACAACTCCATCACCAGCCGCCGCCCCTGGGGATCCCGCCGGGTGCAGAGATAGCCGTAGGGCTTGTGCAGCACCACGGTCAGCGGAGGGGCTTCCGCCGAGACCGGGCGGTCGTCCAGACGTACCACTTCCCGGGCCGGGTCCACCCTGGTACCCATCTCCGTAACCACCCGGCCGTTGACGCTGACCCGGCCGGCCCGGATCAACTCCTCCGCGGCTCGCCGGGAAGCCGCCCCGGCCCGGGAGAGAAATTTTTGCAGACGCTCTTGTGGCATAGTTTATCGGGGGGAGGGCCAGGGACC
>JBKQKO010000088.1:0-58177 GCA_052147455.1 Desulfobaccales bacterium
CTCAGAATTTGGTATAGGAAGATCTAACACTTGTTTCTGTGTAATATAGGGATGTGACCTCCACTCTGTTTCCCCATAGTTTTTTACAAGATGGTAATAGATTGCCCTTGAGTTGATGATTGCCAAAAAAAATTCAAGTGGAAGTGGTTCGAAAATTCCATCTATTGGTTTAAAAATATATACAACTTGATTTGTGAGTGATTTTGTATAGTCTATCATAGCACAAATTCCAACTCCAGTTTTTCTAACAAGTAACTTTGGCGGAAAGTACATAGATGCATCTTTATATTTAATTCCTTGTTTATTCGTATCAATCCAGACATTCCTTTGAATATGATATCTATAAATATTCTCCCCGACAATCATGGGGGTATAGCTTTTAACATTGTCTTGGCTAATTATCCTGGAGGCCTTATTATTTTCTATTATTATGACCTCATTGCAATGGGGACATTTTCGCTTTGTTGAATTGGGAAAAGGAAACCAAAGCATACAATTATGACATTGATAGACCTTTCCATATTTTGACAATTCTACTCCGCGACTACTATGCAAGTAATCCCTAAATGTATTCATAGAATTTTTTATTAAATTTAACGTTCTTTCCTCTTCCACTAATATATCGATATCAAACATATAGTCCCGGTTTTGGCGAAACCTTTCTTGTGGTATTTTATGACTAAGCAAACGATCTACTTCGCTAAAACTAATATTTCCTTCAATAAGCCGTTTTCGGATGGATGCTGATAACCGTAAGCATTCCACATTGATATTTGCATCTTTTGAAATATTTTTACAGAT
Source organism: Desulfobaccales bacterium (assembly GCA_052147455.1). Classification (GTDB taxonomy): domain Bacteria; phylum Desulfobacterota; class Desulfobaccia; order Desulfobaccales; family 0-14-0-80-60-11; genus JAPLJC01. The sequence goes on from JBKQKO010000088.1 coordinate 802, forward strand.
TATAACAGCACAAGCCCTGTTAATCTTATCAAAGAATTTTTCACCAAATCTTCCAATAAAACGAATCTCTGTTTGTGAAACTAACAGCTTTCGAAGAGGAGTCCTTTCTAGATTAAAAAGCGAGTCAGGTATTATAAACGCAAAATAACCTCCAGGTTTAACAATCTTTAGCGCTAACTCAATAAAAAGGTCAGCAGAATCAAATTGACCTTGATATAGGGAAAATTCTTTTTTAGCCAATTTCTCCTTATATGAATCAACATTTGCCCCCCATGGAGGGTTAGCTATTAAGATATCGAAACCATTTAATGAATCAAATTGATCGCAGACTTTCTCCCATCCCGCTGCACTTGTCTGAAGATTAAATGGGTATAGTGCATTCGTTTTAAGAACCTTAATATAATCTGGATGGTTAGTAGATAACTGCTGTATTTTAAATCTTGTTTTAGAAATAGCATTGCTATCTATATCTATCCCGCAAAGGATCTCATCAGGGTTAATCACTTTATTGATACATTGTGATTTAGAGTAACTTGGTAGAGCTTTTATAAGATATTGCCAGGCCGCTATTAAAAGCTCTCCATCTCCACATGCTGGATCAAGAAACCGCCAATTCGAAGGATTAAGAGAATTTGATATGTTAACCATAGCAGAATTATTTGAATTAAATGCGTCCTGTAGAAAATAAGTTACAACCTTATTTGCAACATAGTTTGCCAGTAATGTCGGGGTATAGACTGCACCATTGAGTTTTATTTGTTCACGAGAGGGAGCGATTTCGGGAGAAGAAGATTCCAACATGGATTCAATGAACCTTGACCGAGGCAACTTACCACGCGTTTTGTCGATCAAATCGAGAATAGATTTCGACATAGTGACTGAAACCCGGGTCTTCTTTTGATTCTCAAAAAGCCTCGGACGGCCACCGTGCTTTTTCCCTTTAATAATCGGTTTCCTTGAAAAATTCACAAGCATTTTTCCCTATAGATTTTGTATTACCATAATGTACTTTGCTTCAAATTGCAACTATTTTATATCATTCTAACTTATTGTAATAACTACTAAATAAACATATTTAGCTATAATATCAATATTTATTGCCATTTATGACAGAAGTCTTTTCTATTTTTGAGAAGGCTGAGCGCTTGATTCAGAGATAAGGGATCCTGGGTCTGGAAAATTGCAGCCTCGACGACAGATTTCAAGATTCGGAAAATGATTTTTCAGCGTGAACTGATCATCTATAATTTTATGTTCAAGAAAATGGTTGATGTCGTCGTAAGGTTAATGCGAATTAATCTGAGACCTTCTCGTATGCCTGCCGAACGAGATGCAGGGCTGATTCAATTTGAGTGGGCTCATCCAAGTTAAACAGCACTCCTCCTGTTTCTGATGCGTACATAATAAAGGCATATTCCGTGGCATCAACGGCTCGTTGCGACGGATCGTCGCACTCCTCGTAATCGAGATTGAGGAGGAGAGCAAGACGTCGCTTACGTGGAATGACTTCAAGAAAGAAGTCGTAAACCCTATATGTTACGCTCTTAGCCCCGCATAGTTCAATAACATCATCGCCCAGCCTAAGAATCTGGGAACGCAGAATCTCAAAGAGGGCTTTGGAGTCCTCATCGAACTCCAAATTATCGAGGCTGTAGCGGGCCGCTTGAACTTTGCGCTCCTCAAGCTCTGCTTTCTTAACTGCCTTGATGTTTACCACCAGCGCCGCCCAGATATCGACTGCTTTTGAAGCAAGTTCTTTCCCACGCTTCTCCATCTCGGTGGCTGTCCATAATTGTTGAGCCCGGATGAATGCGTTTAGTCGCAGTGGACTGAAATTAAAACCGACTTGCTTGCCCTCACTATCTACGAGCGTTTTCTTCTGTTCGAATGGAAGATCGCTATATTCGGAGTTGTAGCCTGTGAGTGTTATATTACCCAAGCGATGGAGCCACATCTCTTGCACAGTTTTCCACTCAGAGCCGAGCATTGTCTTCCACTCTGTGCGCAGTTCCTCGTTCTGCGGCATGACATGTTCGATGCTGAAGTTCGATGTGTCGATTTTCTCTTTGCTGTCGTTTTCCAGTCGGTCAAGTAGATATTGGCAGTGGCGCATTTCATAAACATCACGGGTTTCCAAAGCCTCACGGAATTCCATATCGGCAGGGAACCGCCGCTTCTTGCCTTGGCGGTACAAGGCAATTTTCAAACTGAGAAGTGGCGAGTTTTCATTGATACGGTAGGCCAAAGTGGCAAAAATTTGGCCGAGGTTTCGGGTCTGCATTGCGCACACTGAACGCCGGAAGACATAGCTTTCGAGCAGTTCGACCGCTGCGATAAACTCATCAAGCGTCAGCGTATTCACGCGGTCGTAGCAGTCATAAAGCCTCAACACTACAGATGAGGCGACTTCCACCAATAGACGCAATCGTCGGAACACTTCTTTTAGCTTCGGATTCTCCTCGTGCCCAAGGCTAAATGCGACGTAATAGAGGCCAAAACGCTTTAATTCCGAGAGGATATCATCGATAGGATTATTCCCGCACACACCATAAAAGAAGGTACGAAAGTGTTGATAAATCTCATCGGCCTTTAGCTGCTGGCTTGGCTTTAATTGCAGTGTGAGATAATCTCGCACAAACTTGTCAAAATCTGATCGGTAGCGTGTTCCGAAGGCTACTTCAATAGGCTGCCAATAGTCCTGGTAGAGCTGCGTTTGCAACTGCTCGTCCTGGCGCATAAGAATGAAGTTACGAATTAGGTCGGCCTGGGTTAGGCTTAGGCCGGTCGAATTTAGGCTCTCAAAAATCATCTGGGGGTCGTCTTGTCCGCGTGTTAGGCAAACGTCCACCGCCACCAGCTTCTTGATTCCTCGATAAATAATATCTAGGCCTGCATCATTCAGGTGCTCTTCGAAAAAGGCAAAGTTCTCACAGATTCGTTGGGAGGCACCGAGCGGCATCTCCTTTCGATCAAGCAAAGCCGTCAGGGTTTCCTGATCCGCGCGACGTAGATGTAGCTTATACCGACGGTCTCCTTTGCCGTAGGTGTTGCACAAGTAATAGTCTTCCAGCTCAAGAGGGCTCGGTAGTGCTTCATCATCGTAAGGTTGTTGCGTGTCAGAGTCGCTGTTAGGCAATCGGTTTCGTAAGATTGTAAGTAGAATAGTCAACGTGGTCAGGCGCTGCTGTCCATCGATAAGAAGCCACCGTGTAATCTTTGCCGAAGTCTCTTCCGCTGGAATATAAACAATCGAACCGATGAAATGGGCCTTAGCGTTTAAGTCTGCGCCAACGCGCAAAATATCTTTCCACAACTGGAGGCAGTGCTTCGTACCCCAACTGTAATCTCGCTGAAACACGGGCACGATGAACTGTTTAGGTCCTTCCAGCAATTCAGTGACTCGAATGTCTTCGGCTTTCATAGGCAATTTCCCCTCTCAGTTGAGGCGCGGCGTAAAGTTTTCGGTTTTAGTTTATTGCAACAATGCTTCATTCTATATTAGACCAAAAATTAAAGGCAGCCAACCATCCTGGTTATCAGCTCAGTTTCTTGGATATACGGAATGACCAGGCAATGTTTCGCTCTGGTGATGGCGACGTATAAGAGTCTCGGGAGTATATCTATCGTCTCAGGGGATGGGACAATCCGGTCCACCCCCACCAGGTAGACTAAGTCGTAATCTAAACCCTTGGCGCTGTGAATGCTCACCAGCGAAACCCGGTCAGTGGTGATGTCGAACATCTCCTTTGCCCTGACATCTTCGGAAACCCATTTTAGCGGGATGCCTGCCTCCTCCAATCGCCTCCGGAGTCGGCGGGGGTAATCCCTTCCGTCGTAGGCGAAGGACCCGGCGCCATAAGTCTTGTCATCGTAAATCACAGCGATCTCGGATCGTTGATACTCCCCCCCGGAAATCCGCCTATGGATATCGGTCTCCAGAAAAGCTTCGATTTCGTCCAGTTCGCTGAACCGCAGGAATTGTGGCGGATCTCCGTGACATAAATAATCCAAGTGCAGGCGGGCTTGGTAATTTTCTTTGGGCGCCACGCCCATAAAACGCTGGCTGAACTCGAAGATCTCGAAAGTGTTCCGGTAAACATTGCCCAAGTAATGGGTCCGCCCTCTAGCCGCAATGCCGGCGGACCGCCAGGAGGCTTCTCGACGGTAGAGGTCCTGGTAAGAGTCCAGGGCCAGGATCAGGTCACTGCCCGGCGCCAGAAGCCTCAAAACCACTTGCAGCATCTCATTGCTGAAGTCCTGACCTTCGTCCACCAGGACGGCGCCAAAGGTGCCAAGATGGCTTTTGCCGCCAGCCAATTCCTCCAGGGTCTCCTGGACGACCAGTTGATAATAGTCGGAGTCGGCCTGGTCAAATTCCACCCGCTCCCCCAGCACGGCGGCGCAAAGTTCGTAGAAGTGGCGGACCTCCACGCCTCCCTCCCCCAAACCGACACCCTTTTCCTGGAGCAATCTTTTCAAATAGCTGGCCAAGGCGATATTGTAGCATAGCAGCATGATGCGCCCGATGCGGGGATGATATCTGCGTAGCTGGCAACACCGATGCACCAAGACCAGGGTTTTGCCGCTCCCAGGGGGGCCTTTGATGATCTGGTGCCCCTGTCCCAGGCGACGAGCGAGCCTTGCCTGGGCCTCGTCGAGGGCTAAAACTTCCTTTTGGAACCGAGCCTTCCCCTCACCAAGACGAGCCGGCAGCTGGATAAATTCAGGCCAGATAATATTCTTGAGTTTTTCGGTTTCCTGGTGGGTGAGCGGTTTCAGTTTGAATGGCAGGACCGCATCCAGGCGCTTTCTGAAGGTCTGACCGGAAGAGTCCGCGAATAGGCTTCCCCCGGGGTCAAGGTCATCCTGGAAGAGCACCCTTTCAGGAGGGATGATAACGGGCAAGGGCTCCTTGTGCAGAAAATCCTGGCGCCTTATATGGGGAAAGACCACCATCCTTCCTATGGGAATCTTCAGTTTGCCTGCCGTGCCGCCCTCGACGGATTGGAAGTCGGGAAGGGCCCGCAATCTCTCCATGAGGGCGTCCACATAGCCCTTGGCCTGCTTGTCCGGGTTGGTTCTCGCCTCGTCTTTCCCAGAGACACGGACGATGAACCGGTGAAAATCGGCAGCTAGGATCTGGTGGAGAACCCAATCTTTGACTTCCAGCACTAACAGCCCGAGATCTTTCCCGAACAGTAAAAAATCTGGGGCCCTCCCGGCGATGCCGATAAAGGGCGAATACCAGCAAAAAAAGTCACGGTCAGGCTTCGCAACTTCCCGGAGGAAGCGGAAGACCTTGATCTCCCCTTCGGTTACCCCTTCCAGGCCCGTGATGTCCTCTGGAGACATGGTGGCCATGCGTCAAGATCCTTATAACTTCTAAATATTTCTACGATATTAAGACCATAGAGATTCCAATGTCAATCAAGAAGTTTTTGGAGTAAAGTGAGTCTAAGCGTGAACACTTTAGGCCCCTCTTCGCTGGGAGTAAAGCACGAAATAAGTCCAAGCCCCAATGCGGGAAAAGAGGTTAATTATCTGACCGGTTACACGGAATAAAACAGATGATAAAAACGATCCAGGCGCTGGCCCACATCTGTGAAGCGCACCGTTTTGCGGAGAAGCTCCTTTTTACGACGTCCTATTCCATGGGGCTCCAGATGTGCGAGTACATAGCCCGAACAGGGACCTCCTGGATCAACCTCAGGGTTACGACCCCCACCGGGTATGCCGGTCAAATGCTCTCGGGATCTTTTGCTGCAGCCGGGAAACGTTTGCTGGAACAGTACGAGACCCTCCTCATCATCGAAACCCTCTACCGTACCGACCGGACCCTCAGAGAGGGGCTCCGCTATTTCGGAGAGGTTGAAGCGATACCAGGCATCATCAAGTGCCTGGGACGGTCCATAACCGAAATGAGGATGGCGGGACTAACTTCCCGCATGTTTAACCCAGGGGCCTTTCTTACCTTGGAGAAGGGGGAGGAGCTCCTCCGCGTCATGAAGTCCTATGAGGCGTTCCTGGCGGCCAACAAGCTTGTCGACCGGCCGGCATTGCTCAAAGACGCCCTGGATAAGGCACAGGAATGGCCAGCTCTTCCGGAAGACTCTTTAGTCATGACGGTTTCGGATGTCCCCTTCACCTTCCTGGAAAGAGATTTCATTCGCAAGGTCGGAGGCGACGGCCTGTTGATCCTGGACCACTCTATTCCCTTCGGACTAAGAGTTCCCAGGCGATTCTTCAGCTCACCCGCGTTAGAAAAGCGCGGCGCCCAAGCGCTGGAAAAAGACATTGAACTCTTACCATGGCTGTTTTCTCCCCAAGATGCCACTTCCGCCAAAATGGACAGCAGTGTCGCCCTGTTCCATGCCTTAGGAGAGTCCAACGAGGTGCGGGAGATCTTTCGGCGCATCCTTGGGGGCAAGATAGGGCTTGATGACGTTGAAATCTTAATCACAGCCAGCAAACCCTACATCTCGACGATCTTCGAATTGGCCCAGTCGCTCGAGGTGCCCGTCACCTTTGCCAGTGGCATCCCCATCGCGTACACGCGCCCTGGAAGGGCCGTCATGCTCTACCTTGATTGGCAGGCCGAGGATTTCCATGACACTTACTTGAAAAACCTTCTGGCTGAAGGCCTCCTTGACCTCAAAAAGCCCGGTATCGAGGGAAATCGACCGCTGGCTTCGAGGGTGGCACGCCTACTCCTGGAGGCCGCCATCTGCTGGGGGAGGAACCGGTACCTAAGGCGCCTTCAGGCGCTGATGGAAAACTATCGCCTGAAGGCTCAGGCCGCCGTAGAAGAGGGTGAGGAAGGCCTGGCAGATTGGTACGAAAAGAGAGTGGCGCAAACCGCGTGGGTCACGCAACTCGTAATGGAAATTTTAGACACGGTTCCCCAGCCCGAGCCTGACGGGACCGTGACTACTTCCGAGGTTTTTCTGGGTGCTAAAGTCTTCCTGGAGAAATTCTGCCGCACCGCAAGCGATCTGGATGCCCTCGCAAACACTAGGCTGGCCGAGGTCCTGGACAGTCTGGGGCAGGCTCCAGCCCTGGTCGAGCCGGCCAAGGAAGTAGCGGAGCGCCTGAAAAGAATGCTGGAGGAGATCTCGGTGGGGGCCTCGCGGCCGCGCCCTGGCCATATACATGTCACTCACTATAAGAGCGGTGGGGTGAGCGGCCGGGGGCACACCTTCGTTTTAGGGCTCGACCAAAACCGCTTTCCTGGGGCCGCCCTCCAGGATCCGGTGATTCTTGATAAAGAGCGCCTCAGTTTAAGTAAAGACTTGGCCCTTTCCAGCGATCTGATCGAGGAAAGCATTTATTTAATGGCTAAGGCGTTGGGATCCCTTCGGGGCCGAGTAACTTTCAGTTACTCCTGCCGGGATCTCAAGGAAGACCGTGAGGTATTTCCCTCTTCCCTCATGCTCGGGGTGTACCGTCTGGCCACCCGGGACCGTCGCGGGAATTATCAGGACCTTCTCAGGTTTCTCAGAGAGCCGGTTGGCTTTATTCCCCGGGGAGATTCCTGCCCGTTAACCGATTGGGAATGGTGGCTGTCCCAAAGGCAGGTGGTCAATTTCGGGAAGGCCTCGGTGTATGAAAATTATCCCCATCTCAAGGGGGGGGATCGGGCTGAGGAACAGCGGATTCTGGAGCACCTGACCGAGTATGATGGCTGGGTCCCAACCTTTGCCGGCATCGAAGATACCCTTCAAGGGGAGGTGGTCATTTCAGCTTCGCGACTGGAAGGTCTGGCCAAATGCCCCTTCGCCTTTTTCCTGCAGCACGAGTTGGGCATTGAGCCCATAGAAGAAACGGAACGGGAATTGGGGCAGTGGCTGAGCCCCCCCCAGCGAGGGGAACTCCTCCATGAGGTGTTTTACCGGTTCATGGAGGCGCTCAAGGCCAAAGGAGAGAAGCCAAGCCGGGCCAGCCACCAGGACTTGCTGGAGAGGCTGGCTCTCGAAGAGGTGGCTCGTTTCCAGGAGGAAATCCCACCGGCCAGCGATTTCTCATACCAGCGAGAGGTCAAAGAAATCAAACAAGCCTGCCTGATTTTCCTTACCGATGAAGAGGCCCGGTCTGGAGAAGTGGATCCCCAATTTTTCGAACTCTCTTTCGGTCTTAAAGGGGAAGCAAAGTGTGCCGCGTCGACGGAGGAGCCGGTAAAGATCCGCCTCCCGAGAAGCGGGGGCTTTAAACTCCGGGGCCGGATCGACCGGGTCGACCAGGTCGGGGATCATGAGTACGAGGTCTGGGATTACAAGACCGGAAGCAGCTTCGGCTACAAGGATGAAAGCTACATCAACCGGGGTAGGCTCTTGCAGCACGCCCTCTATGCCGAGGTGGCGGAGTTTCTGCTCAGACAGGCGGTGGACCCGAAAGCCAGAGTGGTGCGTGCCGGCTACTTCTTCCCGAGCGCCAAAGGCGAAGGGCTTAGGGTATACAAGGACCCGGTGGCCAAAGAAACCTTGTTCGAGGCCCTGGAAGACCTTTTTGAGCTGCTTAGAAAAGGCGTCTTCCCGTCCTCCTATGATAATGACCCGTGCGGGATTTGTGACTATAGCAAAATCTGCGGGGGACCGGGGGTGACCATAACGCGCTTGCAAGAGAAAATCGAAAACGACCCCAAACTTAAACCTCTTCTGAGAATTAAAGAGTATGTCTGAACCGCAGGATGCCCGGGAACGCCGGCTGATCGCTGAAAATCTAGATTGCTCCATGCTGGTGGAGGCCGGCGCTGGTTCCGGGAAAACCTCCAGCTTGGTAGACCGGATGCTGGCGTTGATCGGGACTGGCAAAGCCGCCGTCGGCCGGATGGCCGCGGTGACTTTTACCCGCAAAGCGGCCGCCGAGCTTAAGGGCCGGTTTCAGATTGCCCTGGAAGATAGGCTGCGCCAAGACCAGGATGAAGCAGCCAGGGTAAAGTACAGCAACGCCTTGTCCAAAATGGAACTTCTCTTCACCGGCACCATTCATTCCTTCTGTGCTATGCTCCTCAGGGAGCGTCCCATTGAGGCCGGGCTGGACCCCGATTTCCAAGAATTGGAAGAGGACGAAAACGCCCTTTATCGGGACCGTTGTTGGGCGGAATACCTGGAACGGTTGCACAGTGAGGAAAGTGGCCTCCTAAAAAACATTACGGACCTGGGCATCGACCCCGCCGATTTGCTGAAGACCTACCAGAGTGTCTCCTATTTTCCCGAAGTTGAGGTGGCCCGGGTGAAAATGGACCGGCCGGATTTCAGCCGGGGAAAGGTTTTGGTTAAAGGCTTCCTGGACCGCGCCTTCACGCAGTTGCCAAGTAGAGTTCCCCAAAAAGGCTGGGACAAACTGCAAATCCTGTTACGCCGGGTCAGCCGCCTCCTTGATTTTTTGGAACTGGGGGACGACTTGCATTTTGTCCAAATACTCCAAGTTCTCAGTAAAAATGCGAAGATCACCCAGTACAAGTGGCCCGACAAGGAGCAGGCCAAGGCTCTTGAGCATGATTTCGACGAAATCAGGGGCGATGTCGTCATCCCATACCTGGAGCACTGGCAGCGCTATTGTCACTTCTTCATCATGGAATTCATCATCCCAGCGGTGGCATACTTTCAGGAGTTCCGGGAAAAGAAATCCCTCATGAACTTCCAGGACCTCCTCCTCAAGGCAGCCGCTCTTCTCCGCGAGAGCCCCGAAGTCAGGTCGTACTTCCAAGAACGCTTTACCCACATCCTGGTGGATGAATTTCAAGACACCGACCCCATCCAAGCAGAGTTGATCCTGTATTTGACCGGGGAAGATCTTACCGAGAAGTCCTGGCGGCGGTTGAAGGTAAAGCCCGGGGCGCTATTTGTGGTTGGCGACCCCAAACAGTCCATCTTTCGGTTCCGCCGAGCCGACATCGACACCTATAACGATGTAAAAGAGATCATCGACCGCTCAGACGGCCAGATTATCTCCTTGACCACTAACTTCCGGTCAGTTCCGGCTTTGTGCACCTGGTTGAACCCTATTTTTCGGGCGAAGTTTCCAGAAAAGGCCAGCCAGTTTCAACCCGGATTTGAGGAACTGGTTCCCTTTCAGCAGGAGGCTATCGGCGGAGTCAGGCGGATTACTCTGGAAGACTTTTCAAAGCAAGAGGAGGCTGCTCAGGAGGATGCCGCATTAATCGCCGCCTGGGTTTATGAGGCGCTGACAAAAGATCGGGGAGGCTCACCACGACGCGGTGATGGGGAGGCTGGGATTAAGCTCTCAAGCCCTGGGGATGTTATGGTCCTCCTGCGCTACAAAGCGCACCTGGCGATTTACGCCAGGGCTCTGGAAGCATTTGGCATCCCTTTCCAGGTTACCGGCAGTTCCGGCTTCAGGGACTCTGGGGAGCTGCGCCAGCTGCTCAACCTGCTTACCGCGGTTGCAGCTCCGGATGACCAAGTGGCGCTCATCGCTACCCTAAGGGGACAGTTCTTCGGGGTGAGCGATGACCTCCTCTACCGGTTCCGGGCGGCCGGAGGAAGGTTCTCCTACCTGGAATCCATTGATCAATGTCAGGATGAAGAGCCTCGGGAACGTCTGGGCGCAGCTCTAACCGAACTCCGGCAGTTCTACCAATGGGCCGAAAGGAAGCCGCCGGCGGCTGCTCTGAGCCTGATCCTGGACCGGCTGGGCATCATCCCCCTGGCCCTGATCCGGCAGATGGGAGAGAGCCGGGCCGGCAACCTGCTTAAAGCACTGGAGCTGGCACTCTGGGAGGCCTCCGAGAACCTCACTTCTTTCGCTGACCTGGTGGCGCGCCTTTCGGAATATTATGCCGAGATCGAGGTCGAGGAGATGTCGGTGGAGCCGGGCAAGGTCGACGCCGTCAGGCTTATGAACCTGCACAAGGCCAAAGGCCTCCAGGCCGAGATGATCTTCCTGGCCGACCCTCTCAAGGCCCCGGATCACAGGCCCTCCTTGCACATCAGCCGTACTGAACACATATCCATGGGTTACTTCGTTGCGATTCGTGAAAAAGGTTTCCAAAGGGACATCCTGGGACTGCCGCCCGAGTGGCCTGAAAAAGAATCTCTGGAGGTGCAATACCAGCAAGCGGAAGAGGAGCGGCTGCTCTATGTGGCGACAACCCGGGCCAAACAGCTCTTGGTGGTCAGTACGTGTCCACAAAAACCCAACCGAGGGCCGTGGAAGGATCTCTACCAGTATCTCGGTGGGGTTCCTGAGCTACCGGCGCCAAGGCAGAGGGCGGTTGAGTCTATTCCCGAGGGGAAGATTTCTCCGCAGGCCCTTGAGACGGCCAGAAGTGACCGGGCAGCCAGGATCTCTTGGGGCAAGCAGCCTTCGTATGCAGTGGAATCCGTAACCGCCGCCGCCAAGGCCTCAACCCAGGAATCGCCCTTCACAGAAGACTCCGATAAAGGCATGAGTTGGGGCCGCATTGTTCACCGTCTGCTGGAGGCCGCGGCCCGGGACTCCACCTTGAACCTCGATCTCTCAGCCCAGAATCTGTTGGTAGAGGAAGAGAGGCCCCTTACCGAACGGGACGAAGTGGTGGCCCTGGTCAAGTCGGTGATGTGCTCAGAATTGTGGCGGCGGCAGGCAAGGGCAGAAAAGAGGCTTTTTGAAGTTCCTTTCTCTCTCACGTTACAGGAAGAGATTCCAAAGGTCATGTCTGGCGTTATAGACCTGGCCTTTAAGGAGCCGGATGGATGGGTGATCGCTGACTACAAGACAGACCGAGTGAACAAAAACCTTGATGCCCTTATAGCCTTTTACCGTCGACAGGTCGAGATGTACAAAGACTTTTGGGAGCGCATGTCGGGCGAGAAAGTCAAGGAGGCTGGATTGTACTTCATCAACATTGGAAGGTGGATTGAAATTTAACCTATGTTTTTATTGTTATGGTGATAAATATGAAGAAATGGGTGGAACGGGAATTAGAGAAAGTTAGACAAAGTTATATTGCTCAAATATTAAATATGACGGGGGCTTACCACCGAGAGATTGAGCGCACCAAAGAGTACCATGGAAGGCAGCTTTTAGAACTATTACAAAATGCAGATGATGAGGCAGCGCATGCTGAGATCCCATCTGTGCTAATAAAGTTAGAAGACGATAGATTGATAATTGCAAATAATGGCAATTATTTTTCCAAGAGAGGAATACTCTCACTCATGTATTCGGATAACAGTCCTAAAATTAAGCTACTAAAAAAAATTGGCTATAAGGGATTAGGGTTTAGAGCCATTTTAAATTGGAGTCACTCACTCTGGATAAAAAGCGGCCCTGTTTCATTGGAGTTTTCAAAGCAACATGCTATTGATTTTTTGAATGACCTAATTGATAAAAAACCTAGTTTGAAAAAAGAAATTAAGAAAAACTCTCTAGATAAATACCCAATAGCTACATTATCAGTCCCGAAATGGAAGGGATCTCATGATTTCAATACGTCAGAATATGACACGTATATTGTCATTTATTTTGCATCTCCCGAGATAAAGGATGATATCCAGAGCCAAATTAATGAGTTAGGGATGGAAGTACTTATCTTTCTTAATAATCTAAAAATGATAAAACTTGAAAGTCCTCTTAGGAACGAGGTAATCGAAAAAATTCCACTTAAAAAGCGTAACTATCAGAACATTCGTATTGTTAATGAGGAAGGAAAAGTAACAGACTCAAAAAAGTGGCGGATATTTAGTGCTAATGGTAAGTTACCAGATTCTTTAAGGATTGGCGAATCAGCAAGACAATACGAATATGATTTAAGGATTGCTATTAACGAATAATTAAATGACGAAATCAACAGGCTTTTTTGTTTTTTTAAGACCGAGGTCAAGTTTCCTTTTCCAGCCATCATCCATGGTACATTTGATCTTGATGGAAATAGAAATCATCTCAACAAGAGTGCTATTAATGTGTTCCTCTTGGAACAATTGGCTATCCTCATGGTAGATACTGCAATAAAATTAACTAAAGATACTAGAATAGTGAATTGGAATGCAATGAAACTTCTTTCTAAAACAGGAGAGTTTGACGACAAAGTCCAAAAGATGAAATTCTATGAAATATTTTTAAGGACTATTACATCTAATAAATTGATACCAGTTCTCTCCAACAAGTACATGTCACTTGACGAAAAACCGGCCTTTTATAAAGAGAATTTTGCTGAAATATTAAAGGTGGCCTCCGGTGTTTTTCCGAATTTAGCTCACTACACCGATGATAAAGAGGTGCTATCATTAATGGATGATTTAGGTCACTTTATATATAAATCAGATATATTTGTAGATAAAATAAATAGAGTTTCTAAATATCTTTCTACCAATGATAGGGCAGATCTTGTTATCCTGATTGCTAATAATTATAAGGCTTATTTTAATGGAATAAAACCGTCGCAAATGCCATCAATTTTTATAGGACCAAAAGGAGGCGTAATTAATTCTAAAATTAGGTCATTATTACCTCCTGAACGCAGCAAATTTCAACTACCAGAAGATATGAAAATTACATTTATATCCCAAGAACTTTTCAGTATTTTGAAACATAAAACTAATATAAAAAACAGCGGAGTTTTGGCTGATAAACTCAACTGTTTTAATATTCAAGCCTATAGTTTTGATAATGTGATCAGTAAGATAGTCAGTACTATGAATAAAAAGATTAGGAAAAGCCCCCGAAGGGCTGCCGAACTTATTCCCAAGATGGTGCAGTCTATTTTTCAGATATACCTGCAAGATACTGAGTCAGATAGAAAATTCCCGGATGTAACGATCTTATTATTAACAAGAAGCGGACATGTTAACGATGCGAAGAATCTATATTTTGGGGATGGATATCCTGGCGGTGGCATAATGGAAGCTCTTTATGCAGGCATTGATGAATCGGTTTTTATAGCAAAGAGAGAGGAATTAGGTTTCGATGAACAAGACGATGAAACTGTTGAAGAATTTTTAAAATGGATCGGTGTCGCCCAATACCCAAGAATAGAAAAGAAAAAATTAAAAGGCCCTGAATTAGACAATGAATATGAAGATTATGTCTTCAGAAATTTAAAATATCCATACAAAACAAGCCATGGTGAACTATATTTATCGTATGAAGAGTTAAGGAAAGATATAACATCTTATCAATCTGACATTTATGTTGATTCAATAAAAGAGTTAGATGACATATTGAATAAGGCCGGTTTTGAGGATATTTTAACATGGTTATATTATGACAACAATTTACGAAATATTATAGAAACTGGCTTTGAATCACCCGGCTCATCATATGGAATATGGTTTCAATATAAGCAGCAATTAAGAAAACCAAAACCAAGCGAAACAGTTTCTTACCTACTTTGGAAGTTAGGAGAAGCCGAATGGGTAAAAACAAAAAGTGGTAGAAAAGTTAAACCTAATATTTGCTGTTTATCGAAAACGCTTATTGACATGTCGCCGTTAATCGAGGTACCTGCTTTTAATATTAAGTATGATACAATGTCCGGTAGCAAAATAAAATATGGGGACTTAGAACATGTGCTTACAAAACTCGGTGCATCAAAGGATTTTTCAGCACTTTCAATAGAAACAATTTATGCTATCTTATCTAATCTTGAGAAAGTTGATCATGAGGGCAAAAAAGCGGGAACTATCTACCGGCATATCTTAGAGGGAAAACCAAAAGAGTGGGCTTCAAGCCTTGTCAACCATCCTTCTAGGATAGCATTCGCTGAACATGGAAAAATGCTTTCGAGGTTAGGCAACAAACTGAGCTACTTTCCAGTAAAAGATGTATTTTATGTTGACAACATCTCATTTTGTAAAGAAATCATTGACAGGTTCCCCCTTGCTCAAATTGGCAGACGCTCAGGGAAAGACCGTGTCAGGGAAATATTTGCTGTGAAACCTTTAGAAGATATTCGCTTCTCCCTATTGGCTGAACCAGATCTTCATAGTTTAAATTCTAGCTTTGCTAAAGCTTTCGAAAGCTTTAAGCCCTATATATTGGTTTTCAGGTTACATAAGGCTACGTTCTCGGCTGAGCTTAACTATACAAAAAGATTGAAAGTTTCATTATGCAAAACTGTCTCAGCTAGTTATCAATTTAATGACATAGACGAGAAAATAAAGCTTAACCCCTATGAACATATTAAAGTGGGAAGCGTAGTATATTTATTACTTGATCATTCTAAGGAATACAGTACCATAGAAGATCTTAAAAGTGATGACATTTTCTGCGAATGTTTAGCGGAAATTATATCTGAAGTCTTAAAGGTGGGTGAAAACTACAAAGATTACTACATTCTATTCGGCAAAAGCATTGAAGAAAGGAATTTATACATCCAGAGATTTCTGGATGATTCAGAGTTGGAGAATTTAAAGCTTGTTAAAGAACAATTTTATAACCTATCTGATAAACAAAAAAACTTTTGGCAGTGTTTGTTAGAGGCAAAAGGTATTAGCACTGACTTGAAAGAAATTATAGATGAAAATAAATTAATAGAATATCTTAAAAAAGAATTGTTGATTGAAAATACATTGCTTAAAAAAATATATGAGAATATTTATTACGATGATTATTCTAGTAGCTCTAATCTACCTTACTTCAAGCACCTCTTTAAAATGGTTAACATTTCGATCACGACTTTTAATCAACATTCACCAGAACAAATTGATTTCACGACATATTTTGACAGCGAAATTATGTCTGAGAAATATAGGTTGCAGAAACAATATAAAAGCTTTGTTTATAATCACTTAAAAAGTGAAACTATCAAGAATAAGGAAAAGTTCATTGACTATGTTCATGGTTATGAAAATCTATCAACTACTAAATACAATATAAACAATGAATTAACTCTTGATAAAGAAAGATATTTTAATATGCTATTTGATAACCCATCATTTAACGATTTGAAATTATCATTCAGAGATTTATTACAACAAGACAAAATAGCGCTTGATTCTATATATAATAAGAATAGTAAACACTTTGAAAAGAAACTTAATGAAACCGGAAGCGCATACGCTGAGGACATTGAATCATTTTTTAACGATAAGAGGAATAAAAGTTTACTTTACTTCGGGGAATCGGGTGAGCTTATATCACGTTTTGAAAAGCTTTACAGCCGGCCGCCCTCAGAAGGGGGTGGAGGACAACCTATTATAACCAAAAAGAAGACCATTAGAATAAATGGAAAAGAAGAAGAATATGAAGAAGATCAATATGAGTTTCTCCTAAGGAACATTGATGAAGATCTCCACATTAATACTTATGAGATAATACCCCATGAACCTCAAAAACCAAATGAAAGCGCCAAAAAAGGTACAAACAAAGGGTCCGGATCTGATGGAGGAGGTGGAGCGAGAAAAAACGCTAAAGAAATAGGTTTATTAGGGGAATACTATGTCTACAAGACGTTAATAAAAATATATTCATTTGAAAAAGTTTTTTGGGTATCAGAATATGCCAAGACAGCCAACATCAATCCCGAAGGAAGCGACATGATAGGTTATGATCTGAGCTATCTGGACGAGTACGACCGAGTTCACTATGTCGAGGTTAAATCTTCCAAAGATGATGATTATTTATTTTCCATATCAAATGCTGAGATTAAATTTGGCGAAAGACATGGATCTGATTATGAAGTAATACTTGTATTAAATGTGCTTGACCACAATAGAACGATAAGGAATATTGGTAATATATTCGACTACAAGGCGGATGAATCATTTAATAGTAATGATAAATTTATAGTAGAAACAGATGGGTTTAAAATTAGATTCCAATAACAAATTATATATCATTATGAAGTGTCCTTCGTAAAGGCGCTGCGTTTTGCTTTTCTACTCAACAAAATAAGCGCGGGATCCCCGAAGGGGATCCCAGCACTGGTTTGCTAAGCAAATGACTGCCGAATAACAGGCGGCCTGTTCCTGCATATCCGGTATCAGCGGATTACTCTACCCTATTTCTTCACTATACCCGAATCTCAAAAATTGGGATAGGGGCGGCATGGTCCAAAGCGGCGAACAGTCGGTGTCCTGACGCACCTCAGCGAGCGGCGTTTGGAGACGAGGGCTTGGGGAAAAGGGTTTTATCTTATTGGTGGAGCGAACCTCAGGATGTTGCCCTTGAACTGCGTTCTGCCGCCATGCCTGCAGTCGGGGCCGAAGATGTTCATCAATTCCCAGATTTGAAACCGGACCCAGCCCTTGAAGACGTTAAGGACAGGCGGCTCGACCCCAAGGTTCAGGTAAAAATCGAGGTAGGTTACATGCCCATCTTCGGTTAACCACACCCAGACGTACTCATTAAGGTTGGCTTCCATGTCACTTCACCTTATTAAACCCGATTTTCTCAGTCGGCTTGCTGGGGGCCATCTCCAGGACCTTGGGGATAAGGTCTTTGCGCCTGAGCTTTCTCAGACCACTTTCCAGGTTGGTCTTGGTGAGATTGAGGAGACCCCAGACGTGGTCACGGTCCAGGCCGGCCTCCAGGAGGTAATCGGTGATCTCCTTCGGGTCCAACTCATAGCTGGTGGAAATTTTCGGGCCGTAGACGACGTCTCCCACCGGCACCGGCCCGTTCTCGTTGACGTAGCGCTTCAGGTTGTTTTTCAACTCCGCATCCATCGTCTGGATGGCCAGGAGCAGGGTGGCTGCCTTGACCGCATCCTCCCGGGTAATGGGGTAGAGAATGTTCACCGGCACAATGGCCTGGGCCATTACCGGGCAGTGGGCCATGACCCCGCACCAGCCGCAGAATGAGCCGGGGGTCGGTTCAAAGTCTTTCCGGGATTCGATCTGGACAATCCGCTTCTCCAGCTCGTCCGGGACTGTGGCCAGGTCATCGGGGAGTAGGATAACCTCCCGCTCGGCGCCGTATCTGAGGAAGTGGAGGCGCAGGAGAACTTCTTTGGCATCGGGGTAGCGGGTCTCCCGCACCCCCCAACCGTAGATCCGCAGTTGCAGGTTCTTTTCCACCGTCTCGGGGATTGCTCGGTTGGTCTTCCAATCCTGCACCACGACCAGCTCGGCCTGCCGGTAGGTCCAGTCCACCACCATGCGGAAAAAGGCGTCGTCGCCAAAATACTCGGTGGGTTGCCAGTTCCGGTCAAAGGCCAGCTTCAGCTCCACCCCCGGTGATTCCATGAGGGGCAAAATGAAGGAGTTGAAGAACCGCGGCCAGATCTCGAAAACGTCATCCGGGGCCTCTTTGGGCGTGAGATCCTCGGCAAAGGACCAGTCGGTCTGGAGCTTGGCCCCGATAAGCCGCTCCAGGTATTGAGCCGCCAAGTCATGGAGCACCTTCCCGATAACCAGGGGCTCCGTTTCTGCCCGCGGGACCCGGTCAAGGTAGATCTTCTTGTAGGCCCAGGGGCATTTCTCGTCGGTCTCCAGCTTGCTGAAGGAATAACTCGGTTTGTTGGCCATACCTGCCTCCATGAAAAAGATAGGGGGCCCGGATGAGGCCCCCTTCAATTAAAGGACAATGTGCATGGTTAAAACAGCGACTTGCGCTCGCCCGGGGGCCTGGTGTTTCCTCCGCCCTGGGGTGGCGTGGTGGTGATGGCCGGCCCCGGTGATCCTTCCCAACCCGGGGGCACTTCCTCATGGGTTGGGCTCGTGCCCGGGCAGTCGGTACACCGGTTCATCCCCTGGTCATCCCGCCAGGTGGCCGGCAGGTCCGGGTGATAGTCGCAGGGACCGGTGACCGGGGCTGGGGGCGCGGGGGGAGAGGCGAAGCGGTCTTCCGCCCCCAGCACCCGGAGGTTGGCCACTTGAACCGTGATCCTGGCCTCTGCAAAAAACTTGACGATCATCTCCGGCGTCAAGCCGTCGGCGATCTCCTTGAGATTCGGGGCCAGGTCCAGCACCAGGGAATAGTTGCCGGTACCGAGGTCCCGTTCCCAGCTTTTGAGCGTCCCCAGGTTGTCTGCGCCGGCCTTGTGCGAACGGATGGCCAGAGGCACGGTCAAGTCCTGGCCCTTGTGACACATCTCCATCAGCTCGGGCAGGGTGGCGGCCTGGGGTTCCGGGCGCCTGGTTTCCCGGGAGATGGTAATGACCTTTTCCGGCACGGGTTTGGCTGCGGTAGTCTTGGGCTTCTTGGGAGTGCCATCACCGGCCGGAGCAGCATTAAGCCCGGGGGGGATGAAAGGCCCTGGGGACTGATGGTCCAGATCAAGCACCGTGCCCTCCGGGTAATACTCCTCCGCGGTGGCCCTTTGTTCTTCCACCGGTTCCTGGTGCGGGGCCACCAGCAGCTTGCGGGCCTCCGCCTCCATGGACTCCATCTTGATCCGGTGTTCGATCCTGCGCTTGGCGAGGTCATAGCCCAGCTCAGCCAGCTTTTCCTCCTGGCCCCGGTATTCCAGGGACATGATGTAAACCACCTGGTTCTGGCCGGAGGTGGGCACGGTGACCGTCTTAGGGCTCAAGACCAGGTATAAGGGGATGCCGGATAAGATCCCGCCGGTGATGGTCTTGATCAGCACCAAGGAAGACAAGATGGCGTTGACCGTGTTCCAGGAGGTGGTGCGGAATCGCCAAACACCCCCTACCCGGTCCACCCCCTCCAAGAGCACCTGCAAGGTGCCCATGGGCTTGCACTTGTCTTTCTGGGCATAAGTGGCCTCAAGCCGTTCACAGGGACAGGTAACTTCGCCGTACTCATTGGCGCCGGCTTGCCGGAAACCGGGGGAAACCGACTTGTCTTCGATTCTGCCCTCCCCCAACCGCTGGGCCTTCTCCCCGTCCCCGGTGCACCAGCAGCGATTCCCCTTATAGCAGGAGTACCGGGTCGGGAAATTGAGGTCGATGTCATCGTAAAGCAGCCGCACCGGGATTTCAGTGAGCTTCTGAACGCCCTGATTCTTAATGATGCGGTCCATCAGTTCCGTGTCCGGCATCAGGCGCCCGGCCTGGTCCCGCTGCATGGTAGTGATGAGGATGTAGTCGTACTTCACCGGGAGCTTATAGGTCTCCTGGCTGCCTTGCTTCTTCCGTTCATCCCCCAAGCCGCCGATCTTGATCTTGCCGCGCTCGGCCAGTTGGGGGGTCAAGCCTTTGATGGCCATAAAAATGTCCTCCTTACTCTTGGTAAGAAAAGTTATTTGCCGTCGATAAGCCAGGCCCCAATGTAGATCGAGGCCCAGCCGCCGATTAAAAGCAAAAAGAGAGCGGCTGCCTTGAGCCGCTCTCGCCAGGTTCCGCCCCGCAGGGGCCAGAGATTCATAAAGGATTCGCCTCACGTCGACATGGGCATGATGATGCTGAAGTAATGGGGATCATTGGGGTCTGAGAGCCTGGCAGGCCGCTCGGTTTCGTTGATCTCCAAAACCACCTGGTCGCTGGTCATCAGCGTCAGGGGCTCCAGGAGATAGCGGGCATTGAAGCCCATCTCCAAGGGAAGTTTGCCTCCTTTGTCCGGGTCGGCGTTCTCTACCGGGAGTTGCTGGAGGATTTCCTTCCCCTCTCCCACGTCCGGGCTTTGATGGGAAACCTCTGCGGTCTCCGAGGAAATCTTGAAGAGCACCCCCTTGAACCGGTCAGATGTCAGCAGGGAGAGCCGCTTGATGGTGGTAAACAGCTCCTCCCGGTTAAACGCAAACCGGTGCACAAAGGACTCCGGGATGATCCGCTGGTACTCGGGGAATTTCTTATCGAGCAGCCGGATGGAGAGGAGCTTCTCCCCGGCCAGCACCGTCAGGGTATTGCCATCGAGGTTCAGGGAAGCCTTCTCCTCCTCACCCAGGAACCGGATGATCTCCGCGGCGCCTTTGCGCGAGACCATGATCCCCTTATCCAGGCCAGAAAGCAGGCCGACAAACGGATTCTCCCGTTGAATCAAAGTGAGACGGTGGCCGTCCGTGGTGACCAGGCGGAGATAGGGGCGCCCCTCCTCTTCAGCCGCCACCACAAAGACGGAGGAGAGGTGGTATTGGAGGTCGTCGCCGCTGCAGGAGAAGATGACCTTCCGCAGCATCTCCTTGAGCACCTTGCTCTCCATCTCGACATAACCGCCTTCCGGCTTTGTCGGCAGCGGGGGGAATTGGTCCGGATTAATGCCGGAGAGTTTGTAAAGTGATTCGCCCCGCTTGATCTTCAGGGTGTGTTTCCCGTTGCTCTTAAGTTCCAATTCTCCGGCCGGGAGTTCCTTAACCAGGCTGCTGAACTGGTGGGCCGGGACCGTGACGGCCCCTTCCCCGATGATCTGCGCCTGGCAGTAGCCCTTAAAGCTGATCTCCAGGTCCGTGGCCCCGATTTCCAGGCCGTTGCCGTTGGTCTTGATCAGCACGTTGCTCAAAATGGGCATGGTGCCCCGCTTGTCCACCACTCCCAGCACCGCGGAGATGGCCTTCACCAAGGTTTCCTGATCCGCTCTGATTTCCATGAGTCTAGGCCTCCTTGAAATTTGGGATTTCATAATAAGGGGTGAAAAGGTCTTCATCCAGGCGCAGCATCAGGCCGCCGCACCTGGAACAGACGGCCTTGGCATCGTCCAGGCCGGCGATCACCGGCTCCTGGAGCCCGCAATTCTTATCCGTGCATTGGTATTGGTAAACCGGCATTCGTACCTCCTTCCCGGGCTTCTTGGGTTAAGTTGGCCACCTCCTGGCGGCTGACATTATCCAACAGTGCCTTTTTGATCAGATTGAGGTGATTGATAATCAGGTCGATTTTCTGGAGGTTGACGGCGGAATTGCCGTTCAACACCCGGGCCAGCACCTTGCAGTCTTCCGGGGAAAAGGATTTCACGATTAACCCGGTGACCGCATCCAGGGCCTTCTCCCAGCGGGATATCGTCTCCAGGTCCTCTTTCTTAGGGGCCGCGAAGAGGAATTGTTCTTTCTGGGCGTCCACCAGGGCGTTGACAAAACGGCGCAGGTGGTTATAGGTGGGGAGCTGCCCCGCCTTAACCTTCTGGAACACCACCTCCTGTTCCCCATGCTCCTGGAGACGGCTGATCTCGAAGGCCTGGGAAGGAGAAATAACCCCAAAAATCAGGGCATCCTGAAACTTGGGAGACAGGTTCAGCAGCGACAGGCGCTCGTCCACCCGCCACACCTGTTTGAAACCCAGCTTTTGGGCCAGCTCCTCCTTGGTGTAGCCCTTGTCCAGCATCTCTTTGAAAGCCCTGGCCTCCTCCAGGGGTGTAAGGTCCTGGCGTTGGATGTTCTCCACCAGGGCCATTTCGGCAATCTGCCGGTCATCCGCCTCCAGGATACGCACTGGGGCAGTAGCCAATCCGGCAATCTGGCAGGCCCGCCAACGGCGCTCGCCGGCGATGAGCATGAACTCCTTGGAGATGGGGGGCCCTGGGCTCTTGGCTATAAAGATGCGGGGCTGCCGCACCACCACCAGGGGCTCGATCAAGCCCTGCTCTTTGATGGACTGGGCCAATTCCTCCAGCTTGGCCTGATTAAAAATCTTGCGCGGCTGGTCGGGGTTGGGGTATATAAGAGACAGCTCAATTTCGTTACCGGGCTTTGGCGAGTCCGGGGAAGTGGTTTCGGGGGCCTGGGGAGAAGGCCCCCTTTCTTTTTCCGGCCGGCCGCGCCAGCCAGGGTGAGGGTCTTGGGGTTTGGGGTTCTCGCACAACCCCTCCGATCTGGTGCATTTCCCGGTCCCTCCCGGGATGAGCTTGCCCTTTATCGGGCTGGCCTTCCGTTTCCAGAAGTCGCAGGTTGCACAGTCGCCCGTGGCCACGGGCTTTTTCCTACCCATAAATTGCCTCCTTGAATGATGGTTTTTATTTAAAGAGCTTTACAGCTCAGAACTCTGCACCGTTCAGGCAACCGTGCCCAGGGCAGCCTAACCGCCTCTCTCTTGACAATCTGGCTTGCCTTGTGGCAATGTGAATATATTGGTTGGCGGCGACTCACCACCCTGAGGGGATAGGAGCTTGCCCAAAAATCCTATGGAACGACCGGATTATTGGAAGGAGAAGGGAGGGCCTTGTCCGAAGTGCGGATGGCCTGAAACCGTGGCCCGAAAATCTCGGAAGACAGGCGAGCTCTACTTCGGCTGCTCAAGACCAAAACAAGCACAAAATCGTGGTTGCAATTTCAAGGGGTGTCGTAGTCATTGATGATTTTATGCGGATGATATACGCGATTTCTCTAAGATGGGAATAAGCTTTGGTTTTGGCAAGATAATGAGCACGAAGCTCCTACCAAATGTTCCCTTGACCCCCCGATTTCCTTGTGGTATTGTGAATTTCTGAAATATATACTGAAGTATAGACCTTCAAGGCGATTGTGTGCTCAAAGAGAGGCGGAAAAAGTGGGTTGCGTAAGAGCAACTTGGATAGATCGCACTTTTTAATCTAGACAATTCGTGGTATTTTGTCCAGTGAAAGGGGTAATCAAGGGTCAAAACTGAGGGGCAGTAATCAATGAGAAACATGGGTTGGAGGAAAAACAAAAATGGTTGAAGATTCAATTAAAGATTGTCCTATATGTAAGCTTGAAGATAAAAATATCGAGGAAACATCTTCTCATGGGCCTGCAAAAAGTCTATCTATTAAATGTCCGAGATGTAAGAATTTCATTCTTGCTTTTGAAGCTCTGATTGCTATTGGAGGGATTAAACAGCCCATACCAAAACTATCGGCATGGATCAGAGATGTTAATGAAAAAGGGGCAGATACTCCAGTAATTTACGCCGAATCTTTTGAAAGAATTCCCGCGAGTATACCTGATTATAGTCCTCGGGAAAAACAAATAAGACTTTTTCAAAATATCGAACGAAATACAAAATACCCTGGTGATCTAGTCCCATTAAATCATAAATATGATTTTCCTTTAGCTTGGGCCTCATCTGAGGGAGAATTTATTTATTATATAACTTCCATAGAAGAGCGAGGTTTTCTTAAGGTTCGCCCTCGTAGTGCGTCAGGAGTTTCTCCCGTTACAATAACCTCTTCCGGATGGGATTATCTAGAACAACTAGAAAAGAATATAGAAGAAAGGACCCAAGCATTTGTGGCGATGTCATTTTCGAAGGATTTGACGTCCATTTGGGAAGGCCCGATATCCAATGCTATTAAAAAAGCTGGTTACAAGCCATATCGGGTCGATGCTGAACCTCACAGTGATCTAATAGATATGAAAATTATTTCAGAAATTAAGAATTCCCGTTTTCTTGTAGCAGAGTTTACGAAACAGAGTAATGGAGTCTATTTCGAGGCCGGATACGCGCAAGGAATAGGTTTGCATGTGATACGATGTATTCAGAAAGATGATTTTGAAAACCTTCACTTTGATAAGAATCATTATAATTTCATAATATGGGAAACATCAGGGGATTTAGAAGACAAGCTTTATGACTTCATCTCTGCGATCATCGGTAAAGGGAAAGTAAGCTAATTCCCCTTTAGATTAGACAAAATGTATCATTTTTTCTTTTGATTAAAATGTAGTTATAGGAAAGACGCGGGTTTCCGCAGGTCTAAGACTCTAAAACTCTAGACAAAATGTGACCAGCCAAAAATTCCCAGCTTTTGGGGGGAAAGCTGACAATACTGGCCTTCCGATTACTGCTATTTATGCGCGGTTAGCGTTTTTTGGTAATTACTTTCGATATGTTAGCGTGATCAGCTGTTGGTCATAGAGGCCTGCTGTATCCTCATAAAATCCAGGAGCGCCTGCAAGGGAGTCACCCCTCCTTCCGGCAGGCGCTCCTGAACTTTCGGAACAGGTCCCAGGGGAAAAAGCTTCATCGCCGCATCTCCTTGAATGAAGTGGCTTTTATTTAAAGGGCTTCAGCTCAGGTCGATGGCCCGGCGGTAGGTGAACAAATCCCGGTCGAAGTTTTCCACCTTGGGAGCGGGGGTGTTTTGGAAAGCCGAGAGCATCCCTTTCAAAAACCAATTGATCGCTCCGCCATGGATGCTCTTGGCCAGAACGGTGTCGTTACCCAGGATCTCAATGGTCGTTCCTGAGCCGGAGCTGCTCGGCCGAGAGTTTAGCTCGATGACCGGCTGCCCCACCAAGCCGCGGTAAGCGTTGATCTGCCGAATCATTTCAGCCAGGCTCATGGTACCCTCCGCAAATATTCCCGAATCTCTTTCCTGGCGTCCTCCAGATGCATCACCAGATCATCCAGGTTACGCATCTTGCCGCCGTGCAGGTTGCCGGAGTAAAAGTGGATTTCTGCCCGCCAAAGGGTATCCCGGGCCGACCGGATCATTTTGTCGAGGCCAGCCTTCATCCCCCGGAGGCGGCGGCCATTAAGAGCTACGTGGTCAACTTGCTTTTCGCTCATGGTATTGCCCTCACTTTCTCCAGCAGGTCCAGCAGCATGGCTTCGACCTCTGCCTTGGGACCTTCGATGCAGACCGGAGCCAGATTGCGCCAGGGCTTGACGCGGCTGAATAGCTGCAAGAGAACCACCTTCTTCCCCAGGCAATCATTTTCCTCTGCAACGCCCTCTTTGAAAGTGATCCAGCCATTTTTACCTTTAATAGAGATTCCCATGCTCTGCCTCCTCCTCTATCTCGGCGTCAAAGTGCGTCTGCGCCATCCGGATGATGTAGTCCGGCTCGATGTCGTTCTCCCTGGCCAGGTGGAGCAGGTCCGACACCAGGTCCACGATAGAGTCGCCCAATCCTTCCGGCCAGGCGTCATGGTATTTCTCTTGGGACTCCAATGCCGCCATAGCCGACGCCGCCCGTTGTTCATTGGTGGGATCGCCTGAATACGATTCCCGGTCCTGGATATCGGTGTAGGATTCCCGGTCCTGGCCTTCGGTCCCCTCATAATGGACCTTTTTGGGGCCGTCCACCGCGTCCGCCATGGCATTGATGGTCGGGTCTTTAAAGATGCTCATGGCTTGGTTTCCTCCTTCACCGAATCCGCCAAGGAAGGGTAGCTGGGAAATTCTTCGTCCAGGTATCGCCTGATGGTGCTGGCCGCCTCTTCCCCGGCATCGTCCAGGGCCAGGATTTCTCGGATCTTCGCCACCACTCTGCAAAGTTCCTCGTCCTGGGGGATGAGCAGATCAAGGGGCGGATCGCCGGGCCGAAAAACCCGCAATTCAGCCGGGACATTCCAATCTGGGCGGCTTTCCCGGTCAAAGGGGATGCCCTTCGAGATGAAAGCCTTCTCCAGGTCTTCAAACTGCCCATACCGGGCCTCGGGATTGTCAAGATGGAAGATACCTTCCTCATTGATCTCCGTATCCAGGTCATAGGCCGGGGAGTCCAGCTCCAGGCCGGTCCCGAATATTTGAGGTTTAAACCTGACACCTTCCTCCTCCAGGATCTTCCGGATCTCGCCGTCAATCATGGAAAACGGAAACTCGATAGTTGCCGATGATGTTGGCGCACTCATGGTCTGGCCTCCTTAAAAGTCGTGGGGAAGCCGGGTGGCCCCGGCCCCCCCTTAACCCATGATGTAGTCGATTTGGGCCTCCTT
This sequence comes from Desulfobaccales bacterium, assembly GCA_052147455.1. Classification (GTDB taxonomy): domain Bacteria; phylum Desulfobacterota; class Desulfobaccia; order Desulfobaccales; family 0-14-0-80-60-11; genus JAPLJC01. Next base: position 27,197 of record JBKQKO010000088.1, read on the forward strand.
TCCCCGGTTATTGATCTCGGCGGCCTCCTCGGCCTTGAGGTCATGGACGATTTCGTCCAATTCCTCCTCGCTCATCTGTTCAAGTCGTTCCCGGGTATAATCCATGACGGCCTCCTCAGGTCAGGTCGATCATCCGCTTGTAATTCCCGGAGATGGTGCTCACGTCCTCGGTCTTAGAAGCCATCGCGGCCACCTGGTCAGCCAGGCCGGCCAACTGCCCCTTGAGGGCGTCGTTGTCCTTCAAGACCTTGATGTCCACCCCGTCCAGGCCGGCTTTGAGCTCGGCCAGGGATTGCTCCAGGGGCTTATAGCCGAAGATGTTCATTTCCCGGGCCCAGTCGTGGAGATTGCGCACCTTCTCCAGCGAATCGTTGCGGATCACCTTGCCCTCTTTCAGGGAGACGGACAGACCGGTGACCACCTCCCGGATGCGTTTCTGGTAGTCCAGGAAGGCCGCCTCGATAACTTCCTTACACTTGGCCTCCAGTTCGGCGTTAGCCCGTTCATAAGCCGCCATGATCTCCGGCGCCGTAGTTTTGGTGGGGGGCTCGGCCGCCTTGATCTCGGTGATGACGTAGAACATATCGAACTTGGACCGCAGGGCCGCCTTACTGGGATAATGGGGCTCCATGAGCTTCCAGGAGCCTGGCCAGCGACCCTCGCAATAAGCCTTCCACTCTTCCCGGATGGTGTCGTACTTTTCGCAGAACTCGTCGGCCAGGGCCTGGTATTCCGTGATACGCCGGTCCAGCTTCTCCACCGTCCGGGCCAGCCGGTTCTTGGGAGAGCATCGGACCCACTCCAACACGAAATCGAAGGTGTTAAGGTTCAGGTCCCGTCGGGCTTCGCCGATCTTGCGATTGAACGCCTGGCGCCATTCGGCCGGGTAGAGTTTCTTATTGCCCAGGTGGAAGAATTCCGGGACCTGCTCCATCCCCAGGTCCTCTTTAGTGAGGTTCACGATTCCAGGCCAACTCTTGGTGCAGAGCTGGATCGCCACCAGTCCGTCAAAGCCGTTGCCATCCGATTTCTTTGCGCTCATTATCTTGCCTCCAGAAAAAGATAAAGGCCGGACAATGCCGGCCTTTTGTTATGGGGACCATCACGTCCCTCATCCCAAAGCAATTTACGGGCATTTGGGGAACTATCTAAACAAATTCACTTAGTTGAATTTGCTTTAGAAATAGGTGTTGACTTAATTGAAGAAAAGGGGGTAATTTGGGGCTTAAAATTAATCAGTGGACAAACTTTTCGGTCACCTAATTCCTTGCCTGCTTGATTAACAGGCTCGGGGTGCAGGGAAATTTTCTTATGGAAGAGCTTTTAGGGCGCTGGCTTGTTGACCCCACCGTCGATAAACTCCTCCTGATCCTGGGGGTGTTAGTGGTGGCGCGCCTGGCGGTGTACCTCCTGAACCGCTACCTGGCCCGGGATATCCAGGACCCCCAAACCCGGTACCTCGTCCACAAGTTTCTCTCCCTGGCGGGCTATGCCACCGTCATTCTCTTCCTGGCCATCCTCTTTAGAAACGTCCTCTCCGGGCTGGTGGTGGGCCTGGGGGTGGCCGGGGCCGGGGCCGCCTTCGTCTTCCAGGAGGTCCTGGTCAACTGCGCCGGCTGGCTGGCCATCTCTTTCAGCCGGCTTTATGCCCCCGGCGACCGCATCCAGGTGGGCACTATCCGGGGCGACGTCATCGACATCAGCGCCCTGCGCACCACCCTCATGGAGTGCGGCGTTTGGGTGGAGGCCGATCTCTTCACCGGCCGCATCGTCCGCATCCCCAACAGCTCCATATTCAAGGAGCCGGTGATCAACTACTCCGCCGACTTCCCCTTCCTCTGGGATGAGATCACCGTGCCCGTGAAACACGGCGACGACTACCAGCTGGCCCGCCGGATACTGGAAGACGTGATCAATGAGATCGTCGGTGATTACGTCGGCCACGCCAAAAAGGCCTGGAAAGATGCGGTCAAGAAATACTTCATCGACGCCTCCTTGATCGACTCGGCAGTGACTATGGTCTTCACCGACAACTGGATCGAATTCAAGGTGCGCTATATTGTGGATTACAAGAAACGCCGCAGCATCAAGGACCGCATCTTTTCCCGCATCCTCGAGGAGTTCGCCAAGACCCAGGGCCGCGTCACCATCGCCTCGGGCACCTTCCAACTGGTAGACCCACCGGTCTTCCAGGTCCAGGTTTCCTCATCTTCTCCGCCAGGGCAAAAAGGCTCAAATCTTTGAAGATGATCGGGGCGGTGTGGCCTGGCAGATTGCTCGGGCACAGGGCCGCTCTTAAATCTTGTCCTGGGGGTCATGGCTGACCGGGAGCCGTTGGTGATCTTCCTACAAACCAGGGCACCGCCTCCCCGGGCTGGGTGAAAGAATGAGGGTTTTATTTATAGAGAATTACCCGCACCAGGGATTCTGGTTTAGTTCCTCGAACCCCGGGGCCGGTGGCCCCAGGGAAGAGAGGATTTCATCGGCCTCTTTCGTCCACCAGTCCGTTGATACGGTGCCGGACTCCGAGAAGTCGATCTCAAACTCGCTGGCGGGCATTGTTCCGCACCCCATGAAAATATTCCGGTTTGTTCTTCCGGTCGGCCACCACGCCCAGGGCCTTTTCGAAGGCGCCCATGGCCTCGTCGCAGCTCTTGCCCTGGAAGCCCTTCCCTTCCAGCTTTACCTCGCCCGTCGCCTCAAAGTCGATGATGATCTCTTGCATAGCTACCTCCTGCACACCAGCCGGATGCGGCCGCCATCTTGTTTTTGCTCAGTGACCCGATAACCCTTCTTCTTGGCCTCCGCCTTGGCCTTCTCCACCCCGTAGGCTTGCTTGAGCTGGCCCTGCCAGGCGGTGCCGTAGGTGCCCCGGCCATCGGAGCCCCGGTCGAAGTCGGAGATCCAGGCCCGGTAAGAACCGTCCGGCTGCCGCTCAAAGCCGATGTCGTTGGCGTAGGCTTGCACATATTGGCGCCGGATGATGATGTGAGCTTTCTGTTCCCGCTTATCCCCCTGGTAGCCGTAAAGATGCTGGGCTTCCTGGTGGACCTGGATCCCATCCCCGTTGATCCCCAAACGAATCAGGGCGGCTACCAGAGCCGCCCCGTCCTGGAACTCAATCTGCACTTCACTGTAGTGGCTCATCAATTCCTCTCCGCTGGGCCGACAGCGCCCATGATTTTGATTTCGGTTTGTATTCCTATCTGTAAAAGCTGATTTACGCAGCACTCCAGGTCGCCCCCGCGCAACGCCTTGGCCCTGGCGTAGAGGACGGTCCAGAGCCATTTGGGGAGCCGGATGGGGATCGGGACTTCCATCGTCACGTTGGTTTCCGGGCTGATCTCCACTGCCATCATACTTGTACCCTCCTCTTACCCTTCACTTCCTCCAGGACCAGCCGGCTGGCCGGGATGGTCCGGGCCCGGGCCCACTCCCGCAGGGCGTCCATCTGGGTTTTTTGGCTTTTACTTATAGGGATCACGAAGCGGGTCGCGGCTTCCAGGTCCTGGCCGTTATAAGCGGCCTCGATGGCCACTTGCCGAATCTCTGCGCCGCTGTAGCCCTCCAGGTCTTCCGGGCTCGGGATTTTTATGGTGTCTCTCACCCCGAACATCTCACAGTAGATTCCCAGGATACGGAGCCGCTCCTTGGGGTTCGGGTTGTCCACAAAGAAGATGGCGTCCCACCGTCCCATCCGGGTGTATTCCGGGGGCAGCTTCGAGTAATCGTTGCAGGTGGCGATCACGAACACCTCGGAGGTGTGATCGTTCAACCAGGTAAGGAAGGTGCCGCCCACCCGTTGGGTCGTACCGCCGTCAGTGGAACCGGCGCCCACACCGGCCAGGCCCTTCTCTATTTCATCCAGGAAGAGGATGCAGGGCGCCATGGCGTCCACCACCTTGAGGGCTTCCCGCATCTTGGCCTCGGATTCACCCACCAGGGAGCCGAAGACCTTCCCCAGGTTCAAGGAGAGGCAGGGCCAGCCCACTTGGTTGCCCAGGGCCTTGGCGAAGTGACTCTTGCCGGTTCCGGGCACCCCCAGGAGCAGGATGCCCCGGAAAGGCAGCCCCGGCCGCCGATTCTTGAAGCGGTTCAGCGTCCATTCCTTCAGGTTCTCCAGGCCGCCCAGGGTTTGGAAGGTTTCGGTGAACTGGCTGAATTCCAGGGCCGCCGACTTCTTGACCATCTGGGCCTTCAGCTCAGTGATGGTTTTCGGGTCGAAGCTTTTCTGCCGCACCAGGGCCAGCGCCAGGGCGTTTTCGGCTTCTTCCCAGGTCAGCCCCTGGGCCGCATCCAGGACCGCGTCCTCGTTTTCGGCCTTGATCCCGGTGCTCTCCTCCAGGCCTTGCAGGATGCTTAACAGCTCACCCCGATCTGGAAGGGGAAAGTCCAGGACCACCACCTCCCGCTCCAGTTCCGCGGGCAGGTCCACGTCCGGGGCGACCATGACCAGGGTGATCCCTTTAGCCTTGTACGTGGGGAGATTGTTCTGGATCGCCTGGATGACCACGGGCTCCCTGATGGAGAAATGGTAGTTCCGCAGAAACCAGACTGCCTTTTCTTTTCCCCGGGCCGCAATATTGGGCAGATCAAAGGGGTCGGCCTCTTGCCATTCCGCCCCGTTGCCCAGCTCCCGGTAGCCCCGCACCAGGTCCCATTGGTATGGGGTCCGTCCGTTGATCTTCTTGACCATGGAGCCGATGAACCGCTCCGGCTCGTGCGTCCGCACCATAAGGACCGGGTAACCGGCCTTCAGATAGTCTTGAATCATCTCTTTTCACCTCCAGAAATTAAAAAAGCCGCCATAAGGCGGCTAAAAGTTTTGTCAGACGAAATGTTGGCTCAATCCAAGGCTAGGCTCCTGCCTCCGGGGGGAATTTCATAGGATGATTCCTTCTTCGGCCACCTTCCGGTAAAAGGAGAAGCCTTTCTCCCGATGGGCTGCAAAACTCCCGGCATCAAAAACCTGCAGGGAAATAAGCGGCGCAAAATCGTGATCCCACATGACCTGATAGGCAGCCTCCAAAAGGGCCCCCTCCAACTGCGGGGTGCAATCCCGGACAATAGCCGCCACATCAAGGTCGGAGTCCAGGTCTGGATGTCCCCAGGCCCTGGAACCATAAACAATAACGGCCTGTAATTTTCCTCCGGCAACCTCCTCCAGCCGTTTTTTTAAGGTGTGGGGCAGAAGCTGATGGGCAAGCAAGGGAGATTTGTCTTCAATTCCCGGCGGCGATAGTGGCATATTCCACCTCATTTAAAATATGCGGCCCGATGTAAGGACTAAGGGATTCCACCGTTAAAAGTTCAATTTTGCGCTGAAAAATCTCCTCTAAATAAAAAGACAGTTCCATAAAGGCATCAAAGGTTTTCTGCCCAGCTTCAAATTCCACCAGAAGATCGATATCGCTGTCATCATATTGTTCTCCACGAACAAATGAGCCGAACAATCCTATCCTGCTTACACCAAGTTCCTTGAGGCGATCCCTGTTTTGGTGCAGGATTTCCATGACGTCTTGTTTGGTTTTGATTTTAGCTCCCATCAGGCACTCCCCATTTTCTTAACATCTTCCCCTCCGTAAATGAAGGGGATTCTGACAGCGGCGGGTAGATCTGAACTTCCGGCTCGAAAAGCGGCCGGTTCATAGCCGTATCCCTTCCCGCCGAGCGTGGCGATAGAACCGCAAAATACCGGCCTGGAAGTCTTGCACCGCGGCAGGCTTGACTGAAATCAACCGGTCTGACTCCAGCTGCAATGGATAGAGCACCTCGGCCAGATCCCAGATTTCCCGGAAATAATCAAATGGCCCCTGGAGCAAGACCAGCAGATCGATATCACTCCCCTCTTCCGCCTGGCGGCGCGCCTGGGAGCCGTAGAGAATGAGACCGGCAAACCGGTACCCATAATGCTTTTCCAAAATCTCCTTGCACTTTTGGATTATCGGGTCCATTGGCCTCTCCTCAAGGCAATTTTACTTCTAACCGCGACTCGATTTCACTAATAATTTCTATAGCGCTGAAGGAGGTCGGAAGTGCAGTATTTCAAGGACCTATCATGAGACACCTCAATAAATCAAAAAGCCACCCGCAGGCGACTTCAATTCGAGCGGTAAAAAATAAATTTAGCCGGTTCAACCTGGCCTAGGATCTGGTCAAAAGCTGCTGAGACAATTCCGCAACCTCCTCTGCGAGGTTAAGTGCTTGTCGGGCCGTGTCCCGGTCGAACAACTCCCAAGGAGTTCGCCCACCGGCCTCGTCACCATAATCGCTTTGCACATGGATATCCGGCCCCAAGAGCTCAGCACACTCTGCCACGCGTTCCACCTGAGGTGAAACTTCCGCAGAGAATTCCCCTTCTGCCAATGCTTCTCGCAAGAGCAAAGAGGGATTATGCGTGCGCCCTACTGGTCCTAACAGCGCCAGCACCGCTTTGGCGGCGTTTTCCGTAGCTAACTGGCTGTTATCGACACACGAGCGCCACCGCCCCAAGTTGAAGTCCTGGCGGGCTTCTTCCAGAAATCCCAGGACCAGGCGTAGGCGGTAAGAGACTTCTTCAGGTGTCGGCATCAATCATTCCCTCCACTCAAGTGCCCAAGGTTGCGGAGGTTTTTGCCGCCACCTCCATACCTCTCCACCCGAAGACTTTTTACGATAGAGGCCCGTCTCCGCCATCAGGTGCTGCAAATCTGCCAAACGTCGGTGAGCATATCTTTGTGGGTCAAAGAGAATTTGACCATCTTGGGCAATATCCAGATATAAGGAAGAAATTTTTTCTTCAAATTCCTGGGGAGTCTTGGCCAAAAGAGATACTGCGCCGCGGTATGCCGTCGGAAGAAAACGCTTTAAAAGAATATGCCGTTCCCAAAGTTGCTTCGGCAAATCCGAGGCAATGATAAAGAGATCCCAATCACTGGCCTGGCGCGCCTGACCCCGAGCTCGCGAGCCATACAAGACCACGGCCACCAGGCTCTCTCCCAGTCCTTCCCGGAGGGCTGTCACTATTTGAGACAGAATATCTTGGTGGTCTTCCATAGTTGGCATCTCCTGATCTTGCAGGGATCAATTCGACTGGTTAAGGCCCGCCCTCGGGTCCCTAATTTTTGAGGTCACAAATTGTGACCTCAACTGGTTGAACTCTACCCGGCTCAATAGTATCCCTTTTCTTACCTGATTTCAATTCTTTCCCCGCTTCTGGGAGATTGGTTCGATTTAACTGGTGGCTCATTCAGATCGCCGTGCCTTTAAAAAAGATGGAGTTACTTAAAGGTCGTCGAACAATCCCGGCCCATGCCTTACAACAAGCTCAGGGACATTCACCCCTAAGTGCTTCTCCAGCCATTCGGCCACCAGGCGCCGATGGCAGAATTTGCCGGAAGCTTCCCAGCACAGCAGGATGGCGTCTTCCCCCAGGTCATCGAAGACCTTTTGAGGGTCCAGGTTGTTCAGAATCTTTTGATATTCGACGCGGTAGGTGGCCTCGTCCATCTTCAACATCTCCCGCCGGGGAGCAAGGGCCGGATAAGAGCGGCCACTATAAGCCCCGGGGCAGTAAAAGGCGATGGATACCAGGCGCTCCCCGAATTGATTCTGCCGGTTCAGCACCCTGAAGAAAGAACAGGTTTGCACGTTACCTCCTGTCGAAAAGTCGTTTAAGCCGCCGCCCCGATTAGCAGGGTTTGACAGACGTCGTGATCGGTCATCAGCCACCACCAGGGCCCCCCGCAATAAGCGCAGGCCCAGCATTGGCAGACTTCAAGATTCCGGGAGACCGGCCCCTTATACCAGGGCTCTTCTGGCCACATCGGGCAGGTATCGGTGATCCGGTCCCAGTGCTTGCAGTTGTGGCACCCGTACCGCACCTCCTCGCCGGCGCCACCGGGCAGGCTAAAATAATTTTGAGCCTCCATTCAGCTTGCCTCCAATCGGGATATTGAGCTTGGCGCTCTTTAAGGGTTAGGATCTCCGCCAGAATTCCTAACCCCGATAACAGAGCCAAATTCAACGTTAAAAGTCCTTGTTTCACGCTTCCCCAACCCGGCCGCTTGAATCACCCCCGCCGTTTCCCATCCCTTTCCTTCCTGGAGTTTCCGTCGCTCCACCACCTCCAGGCCGCTTTCGCTCAGGGTAAGTACTCCGGCTTCCTTGATTCCGCACATCTCCGGGTCAGCCATGCGCTCGGCTTTTAGGGGGCCGATCCCCAGGGTTCTTTCCGGTAAACCCACAAACCCGTGAGCGTTCAGGTTCATCACCCGAGTGCCCAGTCCTCGGTGGATATCCGGTGACCACCATCCTACCTGGAGGGACAGATTCGATCTGATCACCAGGAGGGGCCTCGGGTAGGCTGGCAAATTCACCTGCGCCCCATTTGCAGTTTCGACTTTTTATAAGAGTCCAGGATTGCTATCTCCTCTCTGATTGGCCGGGTCTGGTCTTCGTCTTCTGGGGTTTTTTTACTGGCCGCCATGCCCACTTTCTCGGCCACCCGACCTGATGTAATCTTATAATACTATTGCCCCACCCCCTTTGTTGTTGCTATGTAATATTGAGTTATTCATTATTTATCGTGTTTTATTTTTATCTTATTATATTACGCACTTATGTAAACTTGTTTTTTCTCACAATCGAAGGTTTATTCTCACAATCCTAAGTAATGGTTAGCATTATTATTAGCGTTACTACTAAATCTGGACAAACTTCACCGCTCCCAATTATTATTGGTATCATTATTATTATTTGGTGTTGGGGGAAGTTACGTTATAGCTGTTGGCTAAATAACGTGCAGCGCCATGTCGAACTCCTTATAAATCAATCCTTCCTGGCTGGGCTGGAAGCAGAGCATCTCGCAGAGCCAGGTGTCCCGGGAGACCTTGCGTTTTTCCGAAATGGCGTCCTCGATGCTGTAAAAGCCGTCGGCGAATTTAGCCTTCCCCTGGCAGTCCTCCCACAACTCGCAGACGGTGCACTCCCGGCCGACGCACTTCTCCATAACGTCGAAGACGCACCACTTATAAATCTTGTAGCCGCTCTGGACCGCCTCGGAGATGACTCGGTTCATCAGGCCATAAGCCTTGTGCATGGTCGAATAAATCTGGACGCTGGCCTTGATGTTCTTCTTGGTCTTGGGGATCAGCAGGGCGGCCTCGTAGATCTTATCCTCGAACTCGTCCACCTCGTCCAGCTTGAGCTTCTGCGGGTGCGGGCCGCGCACGCTCTTTGAGGAGGCCGTCAGGATATTGATATTGGATTTGTTGACCAGCGCCGTCTGCGCCGCCAGCATTTCGCCCCGGAGCAGGTAACGGAAATCATCGGTCGCCAGGCCCCAGCCGTCGCCCCCTCCTGTCAGGTGCTGGTACATCTTCTTGCTTTGCTCCAGGGAGCCGCCCAGGATCTTCGTGGCGCAGTCGCTTTTGAAGACCGTATCCAACCAGGTGGACAAGGCGCCCAAGAGGGTCTTGCCGCCGCCGCGGTTGGCCCAACAAACCGAGTCCTGGACCTCTTCGAAGAAGCTGTCCACGATATATTCCGCAGGCGGCGTGTGCTCCGGGCAGACGTGGGCCTGGGGCACCCTCAGACCCCAAAAGGTCCTGATAAATCGCAGCAGTTCCTCAGGTCCCTTGAACCCATGGCGCCGATGGTGCTCGATCAAATCCCGTCTTAAAAGATCGAGGTCTAAATCTGCGCCCTGGCCGGTCATGCGGGGCCCCTGTAAAGATCAGAAAGTTTCAACCTCTGTATTTTTTTCGATCTTCTCCTGCACCATTTCCAGCAGGGCATAGGCGGCTTCCCGGATTTTGTCGTCCTCCAGGGGGAGGCCGGTGATCTTGAGCTGCTCTGGAACCTTATCCAGGAGCCCGGCACCCTGAAGGAATTTGATGTATTTTTCCTTGAGGGCTATAAGGTTTCTCATGCATGCGACTTTCACGAATGGGTTGGTGGCCAGCCGATAGGCCCGCCATTCCATGCGCATTGCCTGCTCAAAACTTCTGATTTCCCGCCCCAGAAATTCCGCCTGGTCCACCGTCTTGGAGAGGGCCCGGTCGAAGGCTTTGCCGTCTTCTTTGTCCTGACGCACCATGCGTTCGGAAATCCCGTATATCGCTGCTATTTCAGATACTTTCAAGCCGGTGTCAAACAGATCCTGAATCTCTCTGATACGCTGCTGTCGGCGCTTGGAAATAGGCGGAATTTCCGGTTTCGACTGGGGGGTTTCGGAAGCTGTCATCTTCCACCTTGCCAGCCGGCGAAGAAATAACGGAGCCCGTCCGGCCCGTGGTGCGCCCCCTTGCCGGGCTCATGCTTTTCGTAGTGACTCATCTCCACCAGCAGGTCCCGGGGGCAGAAGCGGGAAAAGACCAGGCCGGCCGCCCCCTTGGTCATCTTGGCGGTCTTGAGCCATTGTTTGACGATCTCATGGCCCCAGGCCACGGGCTGGCGGGGCCCGGCAATCTCTACCCCGAAGGCCAGGGAATAGGCCCGGAGCATATCCGGGGCCGACGGATCGCCCCAGCCCCCGGTAAGCCGGCCGTAGCCTCGCGCCTGATGGAGTTTCAGAGCGATCCTGGCGTTTTCGTCCGGAGTCCTGAGTACCTGGTAATGGGCGAAGAGAACGATCACCCGCTCCCATTTCCGATCCGGCTGAATCCAGAGGGTGACGTTGGGATTCCTGAAGCCCTTGTCGATCCCCAGAAAGACGTCGCAGTCGGGGTTGTAATATGGGTCAGGGGTCATTTCTTCAGATCTCCCGGCTTGATCCCGAACTGGTTCAGGAGTTGGCCGGCCGCCTCTTTTTTCAGGACGCTGTCGGCCAAATGATTCAAGGTGCCGTCCGGCAAGATGATCTCATTGCCCTTTAAGACTTTCCAGCCTTCCATGACCAGAAGAGCGTCCACCTGGGCCAGTTCCGCCCACTCCCGGAAATCCACCCTGGTTTTCTGCCAGAGGGCTTCCAGGTCCACCTCCTGGCCCGGAAGTGGGGGTTCCGGGAGCTGTCGCTTAACCTTGGGCCAGGCTGCGGCCAGGCGCATGAGAACGGGGTCACGGACCATGAGGGCCACACCCTGGTAATTTTCCGCGGCCCGGTGGATCAGGAGGGCGTCTTGCCAGGTCATCGAATCTTCTCCAGGATTTTATCGGCCAGCCGGCGCCAGCCTATCCAAACGGGAAGAACCATCTTCCCCCACCTGGTCTCATGCTCCACGCCGAAAAGCGCCAGCGTCAAAATCCAGCCCAAAACTAAAGCCGGGGCAAAATAGTCGGGAATGCGGCCCCGGTAGATCAGGATATCTCTACTGCTTGTCCGAGCTGCCATTCGCCCCCTCCACCTGGATCATCTGCTCCAGCCCGACCCTGGCCAACTCCAGGAGTTTCAGGAAAGCGGCGGCGCTGTTCTTGATCTGGCACCGTTTCTTGATCCTGACTACCAGGTCGAAAAAGGAGTCGTAGGTGTTCAGGTTGGCCAGGTAAACCACGTCGGACGAGAAGGCCACCGCCGTCTCCTTGAGCAGCTCATCGAGGCTCTCGATCTCTTCGGGCAGGAACATGAAATTCGCCAGCTTATATTGCAGGCGCTGCTCGGAGATGGCGGCGAACTTGATTCCCTCCAGGCTCTTGATCGTCTCCGAATCCAGTCCGGCGTAAAGCCTGGCCTGGACGTTCTTGATGCTCTCCCACAGCTCTTTCAGGATCACCAGGTCGTCCTGGCCACAGATGGCGTTATGGGAGAGCTGGATCCCCAGCTTCTCGTCGTCGGTCTTCTCATCGGCCACCACCATCACCAGAATCTGGTCCAGGCCGGCCTGCCGGGCCGCCATGGTGCGGTGGTTGCCGGAGAGCACCAGGAGCTTGCCGCCCTTCTCCCGGTAGCAGAGGGGCAGGGAAGACAGATTGCCGTCCTTCTTGACGTTCTCCACCAGGGACTGGAATTGCTCGGCCTTCATGTACCGGGCGTTCTTATCCAGGAGATGCAATTCTCCCGGGTGCGCCAGTTCCAGGCGATAGGGGAATAGGCCCGCCAGCTTCTCGTTGAGCAGGGTCAGGACTTCTCGTATTTCTTCAGCCATAAGGGGATAACCTCGTTTAGGTTGCGGATGCCCATCTCGGTTGAGTAAACCAGCTTGCCCTCGTCTCGCCGGGCCAGCTTAAACAGGCCCCGGTACTTCATGGACACCGGCTTGTCGGTGAACACCATGGTGGTGCAGGAGGGCAGTTCCGCCAGGAGCTTTTCCTCCATCATGCGGCGAATCTCCCTGGTCTGAATCACCAGGAGCAGGAGCTTCGCCAGCCTTCGGTATCGGGTGGAATTGACCACGAAGTCGGCCAGGAGGTAAACATCCCCCCGCCCCTGCATCCTGGCAAAGATCAGAAAGCCGAAGACCTTCCCGTCCACGGCCACCGCGAATGGAGCTTCGCCATCCGCCGGAATCCCTACACCCTTGGACAGGTAAACGTCCCGGTAGTAATTGACCACGGCGTTGCTGCTGGGGGTTATGGTGAGCTTGGAGGCCGGGGTGATCTCGTCCTGATCCGATAGCCTGGCGAAGGGCACGAACTGGGAGCGGCGTTGCTGCTTCAGCACCGCCAGACGAAGCGCTGCCAGGTTGGAATAGATATAGACCGGCTTCATCCGGGCCTTGCGCACCACGGCCACCATGGGCAGGCCCGGGTACACCCGGTCGTCGAGATAGAGATAATCCCGCTCCATCATCTTCAGGATGGTGCGCTTCTTGCGCTCCTCGTCGATGATCTCGTACCGGGGCTCATCCCATTTGAAGATCTCGCCCAGGCGCTTGAACATCCTCTCGTAGCCGCCGGCGTAGGTGGGCAGAAAGGCGATGACCACGGCTTCTTTCGGGACCTCGTCCAGCAGGTCGAAAATATCCTTGCCGGTATAGCCTTCCAGCCGGATTCCCTGCTTGCGCTCCCGGATACGCTCCACCGTGGCCTGGTGGAACCGGGAAAAGTTCTGGCGATAATGGCTCCAGTGGCGGGCCTTGAAGGCATTATTCGCCTTCTCGTATTTCAGGGCCTCCAGAAGCACCATGACCGTGGCAGCCTGGGCCTCCACGCCCTCCATGTAGGCTCCGAGCCACTGATACTCGTCTTCCCGGACGGAGAGATCAAAAGGCTGGTTCGCCAGATAGGCGCCCAAAACCGAAGAGTAGAGTGAAACATCGTTCCCCAATATCCTGGCCTTGGGCGCGTAGCGGGAGAGGAGCTGCTCCACAGAGAAATTACCGGAGCAGCCCACGTAGACCTGCCGGCCGTCGAAGGCGGCGCCGTTGTTCCCGAGCCATTTCCTGGTTTCGGCGTTTATCGAGCCGATGAAGGACATCTATCCCGCTCCTTGACATGACCCCAAAATGCTTCATAATTACCGACATAGGAGGGCAGATCACATGGGTAACATCTCCCAAGAAGCCGCCTCTTCAAAAGGAAAGCCGAGCCGAAAGGCCCAGGCAGCGCCAGGTCCCCTGCTGGTCTCCAACCTCGATTGGAGCGCCGAAGAGGTCCAGGAAACGAGAGCTCGGCTTGCCGCCTTCGAAAAAGATTGGGATGCACCGGGCATGGAGGCCTATGACACCCTTTAAACGTGGGGACGTGGTCCTCGTTAAATTTCCCTATTCGGACCTGGTTCGTTATAAGAAACGGCCAGCCCTGGTGGTCCAGGACGAGGCGGTCGAAACAGGATTGAGCCAAAGGGTGGTAGTACAAATAACCTCCAACCTGGAACGCACCGGAGTCACCCGAGTGCTGGTCAGCAAAGACAGTCCGGCCGGCCAGGCAATGGGGATTCTCTCGGATTCCATAATCGTTGCCGATCATCTGGCCACCGTCCTTCCCAGGGAAATCGATAAAGTGATTGGCCGTTGCAACTGCATGCCAGAGGTAGAAACTGCCTTGAAACTAGTGCTCGGCCTTTGATCCTTTTCCTTCATGGCTGCCCCTTTGCCATTTCTCTCAGCCAATCCTGGTGCCGTTTAAGCCTCGCGTTGAACTCCTCTACTAGGACCCCCATCTCTTTTCTCATCCAGGCCGCCACGACCCGGCGATGACAGAACTCCCCGGGAGCCTCCCAGCAGAGCATGATGAAATTGTCGCCGCCCAGGTCCCGGATGATCTTGTGCGGGTCCAGCTTATCCAGGACATGGGCCCGATAAAGCGGGATGAAGGTGGCCTCATCCATGATTTTGATGAGGGGGCGCGGCGGGGCTAAAACGGTGCACCGGGCACCATGCCAACCCCGGGGCACCCCCAGGGAGATGGCCACCGCCTGGGGGAGATGGCCGGCGATTTTGAAATTGGAAGTGAAAATCATGGAGTAGCCTCCGAATCATTTTTCTCATTCATGCTTCTATCTTGCCCCAGTCGCCCAGAGGGAAACAGGCCCCCGGAAGCTCAACCGGCTCCTCGGGGAGTTCCTGGTTCAATTCGATGGGGGCGATCCAATAGGCCGGAGTCTTGCAAGCCGCCAGCGCCTTTCTTTCCGAATCGAACACCCCCTGAAAGTCCCATCGGGAACCTTGCTGCGGGGGGCCGTATTCCCTGGTTTGCCCAACGATCCATAGTTTCATAACCACCTCACCCGCGGGGTGACCTCGGTAGTCAGCCCCAGTATCAAGAAATGCAGGGCGCCGATCCCGTAATTGTTCATGTCCAGGGGTTTGTCACGGAACGGCCGGCGGGGGTCCCGCTCCGGCATCCGGTACTTGAAAAATTCCTGCACTGTCTTGGGGCAATCCCGGGAGAAGGTGAGCCCCCCGGAAAGCCCTTTTGCATGGTTGCCCAGCCGTTTTCCCAAGAGATTCCGCGCCAGGGCCAACTCATCCGGCGCCGCCACCGCCCACAGCCTTTGTTTCCGCATCCGTTTGATAAACTCCGGCTCCTTGGGGTCGCAGTAGAATTTCCTGATCTTCAACTCTTGAGTCCAGGCCTTGGCGATGGGCAAGAGGTCGTCGAAGTAAAAGCTCTCCTCGTATAACTCCCGGAAGATGAAGAGATGATCCTTGGGCGCCGGAGAGTATTCTCCGGCTAACATGACGGTCGGGTTTTCCATGCCCCATTTGATCCCGACGTACACTCTGGGTTTAGGTTCTTCCACATTACCCCTGCAGGCTCTGGTAGTAATCCAGGTTGGTCAGCACCCACCGGCCGGCCTCATCCCTCTTGGCCGGAAGCTTGCCGCTATTAAGCAGTCTCCTGGCATGCCGTTCCGTCATGTCCAGGAAGGCGGCGATGGCCTTGACCCCTCGGTAGAATTCGATTGGGACGGTGACAATCGGCTGATGATCAGGAGCGCCGCCTGGGACCATTAGAAAAATCTCCCGGCAACAGGCGCTTGCTCAGAAACCGCTTTTTCATGCACAAGATTCTCCGCGATTAGCCCGAAGGCTCCTTCTTGGATTTCCGCCAGTGCCAGGCGAGTTTGATGCTGTCGACGATTCCCCCCAGCACGTCATAAAGCCCCCAGAGGATGAGGCCGGTGGCCGCGGCCGCCAGGACACCCAGGCCGGTAAAGTAGCCTATTCTGAAGTATTCCCAGGACATCAGAGCGCCGCGTTTTAAAGCCGTTTTACATTCGTGGCGCAAGGGCCTTTCGGACCCCGGCCTATCTCGAACTCCACCTGCTGCCCTTCCTTCAGGGTCTTGAAACCGTTGCCGGTGATGTTGGAATAGTGCACGAAGACATCCGGACCGCCATTATCCTGGCTGATGAAGCCGTAACCTTTGGCTTCGTTGAACCATTTGACAGAACCTTTCACTTGGGGTTTCTCCTTTGTTCGTTTAGGTCCCGGCCCCCTCGATGTCAGGGGGCCGGGGTTAAAGTTGGCGGTTAGAGTGGTGATTATGACCCGGTTGCCGCGGCAGCCCCCTGGCCGGCCCCGGCGGACTGCTGGGTCTGTGCAAGAATCTTCACCACCTGCACGGTTAACTGCACTTCATACTCGGAGCTCCCCTGGATGGGCGCGGTCAGGGTTTCCGGCTGGCCGTCCTCTGCGTCATCGAAGGGGATGGCGATCTGCGCCTGGATGACGCCGGGTGAACCCGGATCGGTTGAAAAGTTGAAATCGGTGATGGTGACCATATTTCCTCCTTGGATCGGGTTATATCGCCTGCTCCTTCTGAAATTCAGGGGAGATCAGGTCCTTTGATTCCTCCAGCCACAACTGCAAGGTGCGCCCGAAATGGCACAGGGACTGGAGCACCCGCTGCTGTTCCACCGGCGTCATGAACCGGGAGAACTTCAGGGTATGCGCTGGGCCACCGATGATTTCGATGTGAACTTGCGTTCCCACAGCCATCACCTCATGGCCAAAAGCTGACAGCGCCTGACGCCGAAGACGCGGCATTCCTGCAGCTTGGGGAAGTAGATATCCACCCGGTAATAACGCCACCTGGCGGGCATCAGGTCCAGGAACAGATATTTGCCATCATAGCCGTTCGAGCCCTCGATCACGATGACCGTGCCGAACTTGTAATCATAGGGCTTCCCGTTCCACAAACCGAGATCCCTTGCCAGCCCCCGGCTTAATGCAATGCAGCCTTTGCACCCCTGAGCCCGGGCAAGCTCTTGCCCAGCCTTGGTGGTGGTGCCGCACGTCATTTTGCCCGGCAAACAGTATCCAGTAGCCGTGACCGTCACTTTTGCTGATTGTCGGGGTTGGTCGGTTAGAGCGGGTGCTGGATTGGTGGTTAGCGCCAAAATCATTATTATGCTCCCCGTCAACAAAGGGCCGGTCTTAACCAACCCCATCCAGGTTCACATTTCATAAAAATCCTCCTTTAGGCCGATTTGACCCGCTGGGGTCATATTTCTCCAGCATCATCATCCGAATCCGCCCTGGGCATGAGGCGCTGACCATTGCTCGGGCATGGTTTGTGGGTGAGACTGCAAAATGGCTCAAACTGCGAGACCGCCCTTGGTCCGGTGTCCGCCAACACCAGCCTGGCGCAAACGTCCTCGTTGGTGGGCATGCCCTTGTAGCGGGAACAGTGGTTAGACTGCTTCATTTTTGCCACCTGCGATCCTTGCCAAGCAGCATCAGGGTCTCGCCCATGCCGGCGATCCTGGAGGCCAGCCGTTCCCCGAATTCCCCGTAGTGTTCCGCCACCCGGTCCAGGGTGAAATTGGAGGTAATGACCGTAGGGAGCCGGTGGCCGGCCCGGTGGTCGATGATGTTGTAAAGGGCCTCCTGGACCAGCGGGGTATCCCGCTCGGTTCCCAGATCGTCGATCACCAGAAAACGGTACTGGGAAAAACTCCCGGTGATCTCGCTTGCCGGAGTGCTGAAGTTATTGCGGAACGAGTCCCGGAGCTTGTTAAACAGATCCACGCTCCGGATAAAGACCCTGCTGTTTTCGCCCCACTTTTGGATCTCCCGGACCAGATAAGCCACGGCCAAGTGGGTCTTGCCTGTTCCGACCGGACCCGAGATAAAGACCGGCGGGGTCTCCGGCGGCCGGGGAAAATCAGACAGCCGGGCATTCAGGTGAACCGGGTACACCCCCTTGGCCAGGAGAATCTTTTTCAGGGTCCGCTCTTCCTCCTCCGGGGTCGGTGGAGAGGATTCTTGAACGGGAGGCGAACTTTCCAGGATTCGCTGGATGCGGTTTCTGATAGGCTCCAGGCCCGGACTTACTCTCTCTGCCGCCGTTATTTCTTGAGCCGAAGTCGTGGTCATAATTTCCCTCAAGCAGCTTTATGGCGTTGGTCTCGTTAGCAATGAGAAAATCGAAAGTGAGCCAGGGCTTATTGGCTGCCTTGGCCTTGAGGAACAACCGCTCCCACCAGGCCGGGTCGCCTCGTTTGCGGATGCGGACGGCCAGACGCTTACTGCGTTCGGTGGTCAGTTCCGCCAGGGAAGGTCTGCACCCCAGGTCGTTCCACAGATGAAAGACTCTGGCAGGGGTAATCTGAGGATCAGGAGGGGGAGGGGCTGCGGAGCCGCTGGGGGCTTCAGCCTCTGTCCTTTGGTTTTTCTGTTCTTGTAAGTGTAAGTGTATGTGTTGATTCTTATAGGCGTCTCCGGACTCCTTCGGGACACTCTCGGGAGCATCTCCGGACCCTATTGTTACAATCTCCGGAGTTTGTCCGGACGCTGTCGGGACATGGTCAGGAGCTTGTCCTGGCATTGGTGGGACACTCTCGGGAGATTGTCCGTGCATTTTCTGCCTTCGACGTTCTTTCTTCTTGCAATATTCGTCGCATCGTTCCGCCAGCTTGGGGCAGGCAATCGCGCTCTTCTCCTCCCATAGCCGGGAATCAATCGCATTTATCTGAGCCAGGAGATTGCAAAACTCCACCAGGTATTCAGGAGAGCACCGCAGATCATCGGCCACCAGGTCCAAATCGTAGCCGGGCTCAAATTCGAATCTGCCGTTCTTTTCCTCAGCCTTGCCGAGCTTTTCCAGAAGCCGCCAATACCGGCCGGTAGCGGCCATGGCGCCGTCATCGCCGCCCTGAGCAAGGCCCCATTTCTCAATCTTTCGGACCTTCTTGTTTTCGTCAGCGTCGCACTGATGTTGAAACCACTTCATTTTGTTTCCCGTCTCTTGCTCACCAGCTTCACCGACAAGGTATCGCCTTCGCCCTGCCGCTCTAGATATGAGGTGACAAAAATTTTCCCTCATAGGGCCTCCGGCATGGGTTACTCTTTCAAGGTGGGGTGCCCTCGGGAGGTGGCGAGGCCAGCGGTTTCATTCTTCTGAGAAAGTTCCTGGACCAGGTTGACGATGTCCGGCCTGAGATCCTCCAGGCTGATTACGCCCTCCATGGCCTCGATGATCTTACTGGCGGTTTTGAGGCTGGGACGGCGGATACCCCGGTTGATTTTCTTGATATAGCTGCGATCAACCCCGATGCGGTCGGCCACTCTCACGGGAATCTTCACCTTCATGGCTTAATTATATAGGCCATTATGTCCCGGTATGTCAAGTTTAAAATTTAACCTCGCTGCCATAATGACCCATGGGACAATTTATCAAAATGGTATATTTTTCTATTGACTATAGGGGACAATAAGTCCTAAAATGAATTCGGTAGGTTAGGGACCCTGGTATGAGAATCAAGTTGAAGAGAGCCGCTACCGGGTTAGGCCTCAGGAATATTCAGGGGAGGAAGACCGATGCGGGAATGGTCTGAAGAGAGTGAGGATTCGGCCCCGGATTTTATCTCCCGCCGAGTTCTGGGGTTTCTCAAGGAGCGCAAGGCTAAGCTGGCCCCCTTTGCTCGCGGCCTGGGGATCGACCCGGCCCTATTTCGCCGGTTCTTGAAGGGAAAACGGCGGTGGCGCATCGACTACCTGGAGAAGGTGGCCGAGGGATTCGGGATGTCCCTGGAGGAACTCCTTACCGGGCCCAAGCCCCCACCCGAGGTCCTGCAGCCGGTCATCAGCCTGATGGGAGAATATGACCGCCCCCCGGAAGGCCTGATTGTGGATGACTATTATGCCGTCCCCATGGTGGAGGGCCACATTGCCGCCGGGCATGCGGGGGCCATCCCCGGTGATTACATCAACTCCATGGTCTGGGTGTACAAGCCGGAGATCGGCAAACGTAAGTATCACAATCTACGTGCCGTTAAATTGGCCAACAATGCCAATTCCATGGAGCCCACCATCCGCCGGGGTTCCATCGTGATCATCGATCCTGTCGATACCGCGATCCATAAAAAGGCGATCTACGCGGTGCGGCTGGAACAGTCTGAAGGGGAGTGCGCCATCAAGCGGGTAAGGGAAGTAGATAACCTTTGGATTTTTGTCTCTGACAACCCCGATTATGATCCCATAATCATGAAAAAGGAACAGAACCACAACCCCATTATCGGCAAGGTGATTTGGTCGTGGACCAGTTGGGTAAGGTAAGAGAAAGAGCTCTATGAACCCGGAACGCTTCCGCAACAGTCCGTCGGGACGCCTGCTTCAGGTAGGCCAGGGAGAAACGGCTTACTGGGCCTTTATCCCCAATCCCTTGCCCCCGCCGCTGCCCCTTGATCCGGACCTGGTGCGCGCCCTTTCCGACGCCGACCGGGCCCTGGGCGAACTCTCCGGTCTGGGGCGCACCATGCCCAATCCCCATTTGCTCATTGCTCCCTTTATCCGCCGGGAAGCGGTGCTCTCCTCCCGGATTGAGGGAACCCTGTCGACGATAGCAGACCTCTATGCTTACGAGGCCGGGCAATTGCCCCTGTTTGCCGACCAAAAGCCGGCCCCGCCCGAAGCGGACGTCAAGGAGGTGGGCAATTATGTCCGGGCCATGGAGTATGGCCTGGACCGGCTGCAAACCCTACCGGTCAGCCTGCGCTTGATCCGGGAACTGCATGAACGCCTGATGGAAGGGGTCCGGGGCGAGCAGGCCACTCCGGGAGAGTTTCGCCGCAGCCAGAATTGGATCGGGGCGCCGGGTTGCACTCTTAATGAGGCGGAGTTCGTCCCCCCGCCCGTGCCCGAAATGCACGAGTCCCTGGATGCCCTGGAAAAGTATTTGCACGGCGGCGATACCTATCCCCCGCTCCTTCGCCTGGCTTTCATTCACTACCAGTTCGAAGCCATCCATCCCTTCCTGGACGGCAACGGCCGCATCGGGCGATTACTCACCATGCTCTTGCTGGTGAGCTGGGACCTGTTGCCCCTACCCCTGCTTTATCTCAGCGTCTTCTTTGAAGCCCATCGCCAGGCGTATTACGATACCTTGCTATCCGTCAGTGAGCGGGGCGCCTGGCAGGATTGGGTAAGGTTTTTCCTTCAAGGCGTGGCAGAGCAGGCGCGGGACGCCGGCGCCCGGGCCAAACGCCTGCAAGATCTGCAGAGCCAATGGCGGCAAAGACTTCAGAAAGGCAGGGCTTCCGCCTTGCTTTTGCGGTTGGCGGATAGTCTGTTTGTCTCACCAGCGTTGACCATCCCCCAGATCCAGCGTCTTTTGGGGGTAACTTACCCGAGCGCCAAGTTAAACATAGAAAAGCTGGCCAAGGCCGGCATCTTGCGGCAAAAAGGAGAATCTTCCTACGGCAAGGTATATCTGGCAGAGGATATTTTGCAGGCTATCTCTTAAGGGAAAAGCGGCAGCCAATTTATACTTTTTAGCCAATAAGTATAATTCTCTGGCGAAGAATTATATTTCGGTATAATTCAGACCAGAGAACTTCAGGTCAAAGCCTCGAGGTCATTTTCACTGCCTACGACAAGTAGCTTGGGAGATTCCAGGACATTCGAAAGGAAATGATCCCCTTTTTGCTTGCGCTGCCGGAATTCATCTATACTCCAAATAACAGGGTTGATCTCCCTTCCGATTTGATCTGACATGCCAGAAAGCCACTTAGATAAAGTGCGCAGACCAATGGTCCCGATTACCATGAGGTCTACGTCGCTTCCGGCATTTTCCCTGCCATTGGCGAGAGAGCCAAAGATAAAGGCTATTTTCACACCTTCCCTATTCAATGCCTCCCTCAAGATTTCTACTAATCCGGAAGTCTTCAAGACCATGTTGCGAATTTCCGGAAACAATGGGTGCTCGACATTGGCCCGGTGATAAAGACGGTTGCTATCTCTCCGGGTTTTTACTAAATCGAGCTTCACCAGCTTTTTCATATCGCGAATGATCGTACCCATGACAAGGCCGGTTCGCCGCTCTATCTCTCGCAAGTGAAGCTCCGGGGTATTCAGGCCGAACAGTACACGAAAAATTTCGGCCCTTACCCGCGAAGTGAAGATATCCGATAAGGTTCCCATATTTGATTGCTTATAGCATACAATTGTATGCTTTTAACGATCATTTCAACTTCCTTTCAAAATCACCCCATGATTCCATGCACTCCTGGCTTGGAGGACTGATAATCCAGTTCCCGTTGACAGAGGACAATAAGCCAAATATAAAGACCATCAAGATCATCCCAAGGAGCTCATTTGTCCGATGTCTTCGGCTCTTCTTACTGTCGAGGAAGTTGCTAAGATCTTAAAAATCACCCCCAGAACGGTGTATAAATACCGGCAGAGACTGGGAGGATTTTATCCATTCGGGATCAAGGTGTTGAGGTTTAGGAGGGAGGAGATCTATGCCCATTTGGAAAGAGGCCGGGAACTGGAGATTCCAGTTCCAGCCGCAGGGGAGACGACATTCCCGGCAAGGATTCAAAACCAAGACATCGGCCAAGGCGGAAATGGAGAGGCTACGGGCGCAACTCAAAGTTGCCAAAGAGGAGCAGACCCTAACCGTCATGGCCTTTTCGGAAGTGGCCGCCAAGTCTCGGGGGATGGAAGTGGAGAGGATTAATCCTTGAAATAATTTGGCCTCCTTTCGTTGAAGATTTTCGAACTTTCTTCCCCATATCACCGGACATTTCAAAGCTCCCCCCTCCTGTTACATTATCCATCTTGCTGCCTTTATCAGAAAGAAGCTTGCCAGGAATATCAATAAGTTCTGAGCGGAAGGACCTATGGTCTCTTTTCTGGTTGACAAATAGGACATAATGGCCTATATAGAGAAATCATCTTGGAATTGAATAGCTGCCATATGTCCTCCTCCCTGGAGCTTGCAGCAGTCTCAAGGTTTGGGAAAATATTTTTAGGAACCAGAACCGAGATGAGGGCTTAAAGCCATTAATGAAGCGGCAGCAAGCCCATGCGACACCCCATATCTAAGAAAAGAAATGGAACCGCTCCTGAAACCTGAGCAAGTGGCAGAACTCTTGCAGCTATCATTGGCGACCATCTATGCCAAAGCCCATAGCTTAGGGGGATTCTTCCCGGCTGGCATCAAGGCTCTGCGTTTCAGGAGGGAGACGATCAATGCCATTATGGAAGGACCCCAAAACCGGAAAATACCGCTATCAGTTTCAGCATCTGGGAAAACGTTACAGCAAGACGGGCTTTGCCACCAAAAAGGCCGCCGGGATAGCCATGGGGAAACACCAGAAGGAATTGGAAGATCAAGATCAGACCCCACCATCGCCGCCGACGCCATCCGTTTCGGCCTCCGAGCCCCTGGACCTGGAGGCCCTGATGGTCAAGTACTTGCGGCTGGCCGAAAGAGGACTGGCCGAAAAGACCCTATCCTACCGGAAGACCGTCTTTAAACGATTTCTGGCGCACATCGGGAACATCCCGACAACCGGCATCACTGCGGACCAGGTGGAAGACTATCTCCTGACGAGACCCACCAACAACAACTTCAACAAGGACAGAACGGAGTTGATGCGCCTGTTCTCGTGGGCGCATCGCCGGTTATTGCTGCCCCACAACCCCGTTTACTTGGTGGAAAAACTATCGGTGGATCGAACCCAGAAGGTGATCCCCTCTCCCCAAGGCATGGCCAAAATTCTCGTGGCGGCCGGCCCTGACCGGCCCCTGCTCCTGGTGCTCTTTCACACCATGGCCCGGATTGACGAGATCCTGCGCCTAAAGTGGGAGGATGTGAACTTCCAGGAGAAGGCCGTGCGCCTCTGGACCCGGAAGCGCCGGGGCGGGAATTGGGAGTTTGACTGGCTGCCGATGAACGAGGATCTGGAACAGGTGCTTTGGAACCTGTGGCAGAAGCGGGAGCAGGAGGAGTGGGTCTTCTTCAACCGCTTATCAGGCACCCGATACCTCTACCGGCCCAAACTCATGGGAGCCATTTGCAGGACCGCGGGGGTGCCCAAGTACGGGTTTCACACCATCCGGCACTTCGTGGCCAGCTATCTCTTCGACAAGAAGAAGGTGAGCCTGCCGGTGATCTCCAAACTCCTACGCCACAAGAGCCTGCAGACCACCGAACGCTACCTCCAGGCCATCGACCCGAGGTTCCGGGAAACCATGCGTTTGTTGGAGGGAAATGTGGTGCAGCTGCTCAGCGAACCCCTCGCCGAAGAAAAAACCTACTCACCGACCTACTCACCGGCGCAGGCGGTTAAAATTCTTGAACCGTAAGTCATTGATATTATGGCGCGCCTGGCAGGATTCGAACCTGCGACCCACGGATTAGAAGTCCGTTGCTCTGTCCACTGAGCTACAGGCGCAGTGAGATGGATAGGTTAGCGATGAGATGCCCCCTCGTTTCCTCCCCGCTTAAGACGGTCCGGCAGCGAATTGGCCCACCTGGGGCCAACGGGAAGTGGTAGGGTGCGTCTTACGCACCATAAGCCTTATTTTATTGGTGCGTAAGACGCACCCTACACTTTGAACCCAAGGCCCGCACCGGCGAGACGCCTGTGCCACCAGCAGTGTCCGGCCACAAAATTGCATGCAAGACCCTGGCTTTTATGCTTTTATTTTACCTTTTAACTTTTAACTTTAATTGCCTTCCAGCCAGGCCAGGAATTCCCCGGCAGTCATCAAGCTCACGCCGATATTCTGCATTTCTTGGAGCGCGGCTTCGTTGATGCCGGAGACCGCGTCCCGCACCAGGATAATCTTAAAATCCCGTTCGCTGGCTTCATAGATGGTGGTCCGGGGGCAATTGGGGAAGTTGCAGCCGCACAGCGCCAGGGTGTTGACCCCCAGGTCCCGCAGGTGCTGCTCTAACGGCGTCTGAAAAAAGGCGCCCCACCTGGGCTTATACATGAACCATTCCCTGGGTCCGGCGGCCTGGAGCCTGCCTGATAACAGCAAGGCCGCGTCCAGGCGCACCTGGGGAAAGGGCTTCAATTCCTCCATGATTTCGGCGCCCGGGCTTCCGGGGGCCACCATCTTTAATCCCTGGGCCACCGCGGCCCGGCGGCAAAGATCGACGTTGGAGCCGTCTTCGAGGTACAACCGCACCACGTGAACGAGGGGGAGTCCTTTTTGCCTGAATCTCTCGACCAGCCGGGCCATCCGCGGCAGGGCCTCCAAGGTTCCGGGGATGAACCCCGGGGCGTCCGGGATGACAAAATCCTGCTGGGTGTCGATAATCACCAGGGCCAGGTGTGCTTTATCCGGCGAGGTATAGTGGTTCATGAAGGATTTTTAACCCATGAAGGCGGGCCTTGGCAAATTATTAGAGGGGCAAAATGCCCGAGGGCAGAAAAAAAGTGGCGGACCGGGCCCGCCACTGGTGCATTTTATTAAAGGGAGCGGAAAATAGGTTGCCTGCCCCCTCACCCTTCGCCTCTCCCCGGTCCAAACACCAGGGAAAGGTGGTCTTACCAGGCGGTTTCGCCATCAGGTGGTGGATTTGGCTGCCTCGGCCACCGCCTCGGCGATGTGCTGGACCTTGATCTTCCCGCCCCGCTTGTCAAGTCCGCCGCGGAGCTGCAGGACGCAGCCGGGGCAGTCGCTCACCAGGAGGCCGGCGCCGGTGGCGGCCACCGCGTCCAGCTTGTTTTTCAGCAGCTCCCCGGAGATTTCCGGGAAATCCACGGAATAGGAACCACCCATGCCGCAGCAAACCTCTTCATTCTTGGCGGGCAAGTACTGGTAACCCGCGATCTTCAGGAGTTCCCGGGGCGGCCGGGTCACCTGGAGCCCCCGGCACAGGTGGCAGGGGGCGTGGTAGGCCACTTTCCGGTTCCGGGCCAGGAACTCTTCCGGGCTCACCTTGAGGACTTCGGTCATGAAGGAGCTGAAGTCCATCATCTTTGCCGCCAATTGGCGCGCCTTGACCCCCACTCCCGGTTCCCGGGCCAGGAGGAGGGGATAGGTGCCCTTGATATGCGAGCCGCAGGAGGCGCAGAGGGTCAGGACCTGATCGTAATCCGCCGGGTCCAGGGCCCGCAGGTTCTGGATGGCTACTTCCCGGGCCAGGTCCAGCTCACCCATGCATTTGGCCGGCAGACCGCAGCAGGTCTGCTCCAGGGGGTAGTCCACCCGGACCTGGCGGTCTCTCAGCAGCTTGACGAGGGCCTCGCCCTGTTCAGGATAGACAAAATCCACCAGACACCCGCCGAACAAGGCGACCCGGGTTCGGGGTTGAGCCGCCTGTTTGCCGGCCAGCCGCGGCCAGCGGTCCCGCAAGGGAGTGGCGACCACCGTGGGCAGGCTGCGGAAATCGTGTTCCTTGCCGAAGAAAAAGGGGAGATGGCGGATAAATCCTTCCCGGGCAAAAGGCCGCTGCGCCAGGGAGGCGCGGCGCAGCAGGAAATGGAAGAGGCGGCGGTTCTTCAGGACCCGCCGCAGCAGCCGGTTCTTCAGCGGCCTCTCCCCCTCTTCGGCCAGGATTTCCCCATAAACTTCTTTGATGATCAGGGGCAGATTGATGCCCACCGGACACACCGCTTTGCAGGCCAGGCAGTTTAGGCAGTTCTGCACGATAGCCCGGTCGTTTTGGCGGCCGTGGTAAAAATAGGTGAGAATCAAGCCGATGGCGCCGATATAGACATGGCCGTAATTGTGGCCGCCCACCAGCGAATAGACGGGACAGACATTGGCGCAGGCGCCGCAGCGGATGCAGCGCAGGACCTCGGCAAAGACCGGATCCTGGGCCAGGGCCAGGCGGCCGTTGTCCAGGAAGACCACGTGCATCTCTTTGCGGCCCCCCGGGCCGGGGCGGCACTCGGTGGCCCCGGTGATCCAGGTGACATAGGAGGTGATCACCTGGCCGGTGGCGTTCTTGGGCAGAACCTTCAAGATGCGCAACGCCGCGGCCAGGTCCGGCACCAGTTTATCCAGGCCCACCAGGGCTACATGGATGGGTGGCAGGGTGGTGGTGAGGCGGGCGTTGCCCTCATTGGAAATGATTCCCAGGGTGCCGCTGGCGGCAATGGCGAAGTTGGCGCCGCTGAGGCCCATGTCGGCGGAAAGGAACTCCTTGCGCAGCTCCCGGCGGGCCACCTTCACCAGCTTGCCGATGTCCTCCGGGTCAAGGTAATCCCCGGTGACCCGGGAGAATAACTCCGCCACTTGCCCGCGGGAGAGATGGATGGCCGGCAAGACCATGTGGGAGGGACCTTCGTGCCTGAGCTGGATGATCCATTCGCCCAGGTCGGTTTCCACCACGGTCAGGCCAACTTGTTCCAGGTGGTGGTTGAGGAAGATCTCCTCCGCGGTCATGGACTTGGATTTGACGATCTTCTTCACTCCGCGGTCTTTGGCGATACCGGCGATGATCTCGTTGGCCTCCCGGGCG
Organism: Desulfobaccales bacterium; assembly: GCA_052147455.1. Classification (GTDB taxonomy): domain Bacteria; phylum Desulfobacterota; class Desulfobaccia; order Desulfobaccales; family 0-14-0-80-60-11; genus JAPLJC01. Next base: position 54,212 of record JBKQKO010000088.1, read on the forward strand.
GTCCCGGCCAGGTGCACCCTGATCCCGGCGGCCTCGGCCCTGGCCTTGAATGCTTCATAAAGCTCTTCCAGGCGGGGCAGGGCCTGGTCTTTGCCCCGGGCGATCTCCTCCCGGAGGGCCTCGAAATCCACCCCGCTCAGGGCCCGGGCCCGGCCTTCCGGGTAGGCGGCGAAGAAGGCGCCCTGGGCGGCGCGCAGAAACTGGTTATCCAGGGCCTGCCGCAGGCGTTTCCGGTATTCCTCCAGGTCTTGGGCGGTATCGATCATGACCATTAATCCTTGAGCAGCAAGAGGTGCAGTTCCAGGGGGCCGTGCACCCCCAGGGTCAGCACCCGCTCGATGTCGGCGGTGCGGGAAGCGCCGGTGATGAAGGCCAGATAATTGGGGGGGGACTGCATCAGGCGGTGCATCTCTTCTTCCAGGTCAGTGGCGGTGCCCCGCAGACGGGAGAGGGGCAGGACCGCAATGTGGGTTTCGGAGAGCATGGTGGCCAGGCGGAGATCCTCGGAGCTGGAGTCCAGCACCAGGGTGCCGGTGTCGGCGATGCCCCAATCAGCCCGGGTGAGACCGGTATGGATGGCGCCGGCCCGCTCCCGCAGATTCTCCCCCAGCAACTCCAGGCCGGCCCGTTGGCAGTCGGCCTTCAGGGCAGCCCGGCTCTCGGCGTCCCAGCCGGGAGCGGCAATGGCAGCGCCGCCTTGCTCCTGGGTGACCCTGATGGCATAGGCAAAGGCGGCCCGGAGGCTGGACACCTGGGTGACCACCACCTGGACCGCTGCGGCCTTCTCTTTGAGGGTGGCGACCAGTTTCTTCATGGCCATGATTGGCTCCCCTGATCCGGTACGGTCTGAAAAAGCAGTGCCTCGGGGCGAGCAAGCTGACCAATTGCGAAAAAAGCGGCTAACTTATCCTTGAAAATGAATTGGTCATACCACTTGACATGATCTTAAAAAACCGGTAATAATTTGTCAAGAGAAAATATTTTTGGGGGTAAAATACCCTAAGGGGCCATGCACATCTTACTCAAGCCCATTAAGGCCAGACGGGTTTCGGACCAGGCCTTTGAGCAGATCCGGGACCTGGTCTTCCGGGGGCAACTCAAGCCCGGGGACCAACTCATGCCGGAGCGGGAGCTGGCCCAGGCCCTGGCCGTGAGCCGGCCCACGGTGCGGGAGGCCATCCGAAGGCTGGTGACCATGGGGTTGCTGGAGCACCAGCAGGGGCAGGGCACCTTTGTGCGCTCCCTCAACTCCCAGCGGGAGCACAACCCCCTGGCCGCGGCCATGGGGGGCCATGACGCCACCCTGGAGGAACTGCTGGAAGTGCGCATGGGCCTGGAGGGCCAGGCCGCGCTCCTGGCGGCCCAGCGGGCCACCGCCGAGGACCTGCAGGTGATGGAGAAGGCCCTGGCGGCCATGCAGGCGGAGAACGCCGCCGGCCTCCTGGGGATTGACGACGACGTTTCCTTTCACATGGCCCTGGCCTTTGCCTCCAAGAACCCGGTGCAGGTCTATATCATGAAGAATTTTTACGACCTGCTGCACCACGGCATCAGGGAGAACCTGCGGGCCCTCTGGGAGGAACCGGCCAGCCTCCCCATCATCATGCGGCAGCACCGGGAGATTTTTGAGGCCATTAAAGACCATGACCCTGAAGGCGCCTACCAGGCCATGAAACGGCACATTACCTTTGTCCTGGATTTTGTCCGGAATTACCAGGTTTCCTAAGGGGGCGGCGTCCGTGGCGGCAAACCAAAAAACTGGAGGTAATCAGGCCTCGCTGACCGCCGGCCAGGTGTTTCCCCTCTGAGTTTAGCAAGGGTTAGGGTTCGGCAGATGGTAATACCATTTTACTCACAGACCGGACCTTCCGCTTATACCCCCATTTGATTAGTCGATAGCTTATAAAAAAACCGAAGAGGGTCTGGTTTTTTGGTTACAATCGAGGCAGCGCCTATTGGGGATCAGTACCAAAACTCGCCCACAGGGCATTAACCTGAGAGGAAACCGGCCTATGAAAGTTGACCTCCTTTATGGACGGGATGGCATCACCGTCGATTTGCCTCATGAGGCTCGCGTCACCGTGATTCGCAAACATCCGATGCTCCCCCTGGCGGACCCGTTAGCCAAGGTGAAGCAAGCCATCGAAACACCGGTACAAAGTGATCCCCTGGCCAAGCTTGGCCGGGGTAAAAAAAATGTCTGCATTCTGATCTGCGATGTGACCAGACCGGTCCCGAATGGGACTATCCTGCCGCCTCTGGTGGATGCCCTCTGTGCCGCGGGCATTTCCAAGGATAATATCCTGATTCTCGTGGCTACGGGTTTGCACCGGCCCAACGAAGGGCAGGAACTGCAGGAAATCATCGGTTCGGACGAGATCTATAACTCTATGCGCGTGGAGAACCATTTTGCCCGGGATCCCAGTGCCCACGTTGAGCTGGGCAAGACTTCCACTGGCATCCCTATTGCAATCGATCGCCGCTTTGTCGAGGCGGACTTGAAGATTGTCACCGGTTTGGTGGAACCCCACTTCATGGCAGGTTATTCGGGGGGGCGGAAAGTCGTCGTACCGGGCGTGGCCTATCAAGATACCATCCTGAAGCTGCATACAGCTCATATCCTTGAGCATTGCAAGGCGGTCAACTGTGTCATCGAAGGGAACCCCCTGCACAATGAACAGATGGAAATTATCCGGATGCTAGGGGGGATTTTAGCCCTGAACGTGGTCATTGATGAAGAGAGACGCATCGGCTTTGTCAATTTTGGTGAAATTGAGACCAGCCACCTGGAGGCGATAGCCTTCATGAGGAAATATGCCGAAGTCAGGGTTCCCAGGCGTTTTAAAACCATTGTCACTACCAGCGCCGGATATCCTCTGGATAAGACTTATTACCAAACCATCAAGGGCATGGTTGGGGTCTTAGAGGTGCTGGAGCCAGGCGGCAACATCATCATTGCCAGCGAGTGTTCCGAGGGAATGGGGAGCCGCGAATTCGTGGAGGCTCAGCGTCTGCTGGGCAAGATAGGTCTTGAGCATTTCATGGCTACCCTGGCAACCCGTGAAAAGGCGCTAATCGATGAATGGCAGACGGAGATGCTGGTGAAGGCCTTGAAAGTGGGGCGGGTGCAGTTATACACCACGGGGCTCAGTGAACCAGCACTGAAAGATGTCTGCGTCGAGCCGGTATCATCGGTGGCAGAGGCTGTGATGGCCAGTATGAAGGCCCAGGATGATTTCGAAATTGCCGTGGTGCCTGAAGGACCGTATGTCATCCCTCTTTTTGATAACATATTGACAACTTAGGTGTTCCAGGGGAGTGTTTCCTCATTAGCTGGACCTAACATCCGGCCTGGAAGGCTGGAATTGGCATGGTTAAGTCACCATTTGAAAAAAGGGTAATTTAGGGGTATTTCCATAAGTTATATTAAATCCCCCTGCCCCCCTTTTGCCAATTGCCAAACTCTAAACTTTGATAAACTCAGAGGGGAAAACCCGAACCGTCCCTGAGACGCCGTTGGTCCCGGAGGGGAAATGATCAGCCAAGGCCTGATTCAAGAATTTCAACAGATCGTGGGCCGGGAGCAGGTCATGGTGAGCGAAGCCGACCGGCTCACCTATGCCTATGACGCCGCGGTCCTGGAGCCGGTGCTCCCCGCCCTGGCGGTGCGGCCCCTATCTCCCGAGGCCCTGGGCCGGGTGGTGCGCCTCTGCAACGACCACGGCCTGCCCTTGACGGTGCGGGGGGCCGGCACCAATCTCAGCGGCGGCACCATCCCCCACGCCGGGGGGGTGGTGGTCCTGACCAACGCCCTCAATCAGATCCTGGAGATCAACGAACCGGACCTGTACGCGGTGGTGCAGCCGGGGGTGGTCACCGCCAAGCTGGCCGCGGCGGTGGAGGCCAAGGGCCTCTTCTATCCGCCGGACCCGGGCTCCATGGCGGTCTCCACCCTGGGGGGCAACG
>JBKQKO010000089.1:0-18235 GCA_052147455.1 Desulfobaccales bacterium
GGCACCCGGCAGTCTTCCAGGATCAATTCGTTGGTGGGAGAGCCCTTCTGGCCCATCTTCGGCTCATTTTTACCGACGGCAAAGCCGGGAAACCCCGGCTCCACCAGAAAGACGCTGATCCCCTTGCCTTTGGGGGCCTCCGGGTCGGTGACCGCCCAGACCACGAAGACCCCGGCAAACTCCCCGCTGCTGATGAAGATCTTGCGGCCCTTGAGGAGCCAGTGGTCGCCAGCGAGCCTGGCCGTGACGCGCATGCCGGCGGGATCGGAGCCGGCCGTGGCTTCGGTGAGGCCAAAACCGCCCGCCGGGTATTCGCCGCTGCAGAGCGGCGGCAGGTAGCGGCGCCGCTGCGCCTCGGTGCCCACCGACTGGATCACCTCCCCCACCATATTAGTCACCGAAGTGGTCACCGTGGTAGAGGCGCAGCCCTTGCCCAGCTCGGTCATGGCCAGGCTGAAGGCCACGCTGGTGCTCTCGGAGCCGCCGTACTCGGCGCGGATGTTCAGCCCCATGAAACCGAGATCGGCCAGCTTTTTCAGGTTGGCCAGGAGAATGCCGCGGTCTTTGGTGCGGTCCAATTCCGCCGCCTGGGGACGCAATTCCCGTAAGGCAAATTTCGCCGCCATTTCCTGGATCATGCTTTCTTCGTCGCTCAATTCAAATTGCATCCGTTCCCTCGTAAGCAGCGGGCTGTTGCACAACTCCTAATCAGCAGGAAATGTCATTCTGCGCGAAGCGAAGCACCTTGTCGCTTCGGACTGTCTTGAGATCCTGCGCCCGGCTCAGGATGACCTTAAACCACGCCCTGCTGCCGCAGTTCTTCGACTTGAATCGGTCCATATCCCAACTCCTGAAGAATGGTCCCGGTGTGTTCGCCGAGTTCGGGAGCGGGGTGGCGCAGGGTCCCCGGGGTTCGGGAAAACTTTGGGGCGATGCCTAATTGCCGGTAGGCCCCCCAGCTTTGGTGCATCAGGTCCACCACCAGTTGCCGGGCCCGAATATGGGAGTCTTGCGACGCTTCCTCCAGGTTCAACACCGGCTCACAGCAACAGTCGTGTTTGGCGAAGTGCGCGAGCCATTCCGCCTGGGTGCGCTGTTTAAAAAGCGCCGCCACCTCCTGTCTCAGCGGTCCCTGATGGGGCCCGGGCTCGAGGTAATTGCCCTGGTCCCATTCCGGCTGCGCCGCCGCGTCGCAGAAGGCTTTCCAGAATTGCGGCTCCAGGGCCCCCAGGGACATATAGCGGCCATCCTTGGTCTCATAAAGATTGTAGCAGGCAAATCCATGATTGAGGAGGTCATCCCCAGGCCGGGGGATCTCTCCATCGGCCAGGTACTTGCCCCAGCGCAGGCAATTCCACAGGAAGGAGCCGTCCAGCATGGCGATGTCGAGATACTGCCCTGCACCCTGACGTTCCCGCACCAGCAGTGCGAGGGCGATGCTAAAGGCCGCCAGCAGTGCGCCGCCACCCAGGTCGGCAATTTGCACTCCCGACAGGGTGGGCCGGCCGTCCCAGCCGCTATAAGACAACACCCCACTCAGGGCCAGGTAGTTGATATCGTGCCCGGCCCTCTGGAACCGGGGGCCGCTTTCCCCATAGCCTGAGAGGGAGCCATAAATCAGCCTGGGGTTGATGGCTCGGAGACTCCCATAATCCAAGCCCAAGCGGGCCATTACCCCAGGCCGAAAGCCTTCCAGGACCACATCGGCCTGACGGGCCAACTGCCGGAAAATATCCTGGCCCGCCACGGACTTGAGATTAAGGGTCAAAGAGCGCTTGTTGCGATTCAACACTACGTGAAAGCCGCTGTTCCTGCCGATGCGGGGATACCACTCACGGATGTGGTCGCCCCGGTGAGGTTCTTCCACCTTGATGACGTCGGCGCCAAAATCCGCCAGCAGCATAGTACAGAAGGGCCCGGGCAGGAGGTGCGACAGATCCAAGATGCGCACCCCTGCCAGGGCCGCCTCCAGTTGGGCTTCCACTTTCATTCCTCACTTCTTCAGCACAATCCCCGGGGCAGGGTATCTCGATCCCAACCCCTTAGTGTTCATGGACATAGAAGGGCCATTTGTGGAAGAACCACTCGTTCCACAGCAGGGGAATAATCCACCAGAAGTTCCAGATGAGGGACTCTCCGTTGATGGCCCGTTCGGCGATATCACCGGCCATATGGTGGATGCCCAGGCCCCAGTAACCGAAGTTGATGTAGTAGTAGAAAATGTAGTTCAGCGCCATCAGGACAACGACGCCAATGGTCCGGAACCAGAAATTCCCCCAGGAATCCACGTCGGCGCCCGGCGCCAGGTCATCGAAATAGTGGTGCCAGATGAGGAAGGGGATCAGGGCGCAACCGGCGATTTCGGCGGCGTGGTACCACAGAAAACGGGCGGCGTTGCCCTTGTCGCCCGGGGGCAGGTGTTTGACCACCTCTTCCATGTTCAACCAGACTCCCGCCAGATGCACACAGGTCAGGGCCAGGATATAGGCGAAGATGAAGGTCAGGATCAGGGAGATAAATCCCTTCCAGGGCTGGGGCAGTTTGATCAGGGACCAAGGCTTCATGCGCCAGACGTTGGGGGTCATGAAGAGCAAAATGATGGCCCATTCCCACCAGCCGAAGACCCAGTGCACGTGCGGGGTGCCGGCGATGCCGCCCCACCAGGGGATCCCCAGCCCGTAAGATTTCCCGAAGAGCACGCCGTAGATCAGACCCCAGAAAGGCACGATGAGGATGGTGTAGTAGAACAGGGTCAGCATGCTGCACCAGCCCAACTCGGCCAGGCCGGCCTCGGGCTGTTTCAGGTCACTGGGGCGGATGGGCCATTTGCCGAACAGAATGGTGGTATAGGGATAGCTGAAAAAGCCGATGAGCACAAAGGTCACTACCGCCCGTTCCCCAAAATGGGCGGCGGGGTTGGTCAGGGTCTTGAGAGCCAGGGTCTGGGCGACACCCTCGGGCATCACGGTTTTGCCGGCCGCGGCCAACCATTCCAGGTTCGATTCGCTAAGGAAGTTAAAGCCCAACCCCAGAACGCGGTAAAACACCACATGTATGACGAACCACACCAGGACCAAATTAAAGATGGTTTCCACGATGCCTCTGGCCGGCTGGGATAAATTATGAAAAGGCCAATCCCCCAAGAACATATGCTGCCAGAGGCCCACCAAAATCATCATGGCCAGGTATAAGACGAAGGGGTAGGGATGGGAACCCACCGGCCCCCGGGGATCACTGAAGATGTACCAGATGATCCAGGCGACGAAGAAAAAAACGAAAAATGAGACAATACCCGTAACGGGCTGCCCCCAACGCGGCCGCAGCGCTCCTGGATTTGCCATATTCTCCCTCCTGTCGGTTTTGCCCATCAATATTGATGCTTCTAGTCAGAATTGATGGCGCGGGTCAGAGGTTCATTCAGTGCGATTCAGGCCTAAATGGCACCCATGTGCTCGTCTTTGTATTTCCGCACGGCTTCTTCGTCCACCATCTTCCTGATGAACTCGAGGCAGGCTGCATCCCCGATAATTTTCGGCCAGATCTCCGGCAGCAGCTCTATTATCACCCGCTTTTTTCCCTGGTCATCCAGGCCCCTGACCGCCTCTTTAATCTCATCGAATGTCATCTTTCTCCCTCCCTTCTAAAATAATCTTAACTGCTTATCCTTCGTGTTAGCTTCCCGGCCCACTCAAGGCTTCGGCGAAGATCGACCGAGATTTGCCTGACCATCCCCTGCCTCCTTTGGATGAAAAAGCGGAAAAATCTCCCCCGAGGGCGCGCCCCCATGCCTGAGAGCGAGCAAAAGCCAGCTTTCCCCATGGAACCCTCATGACCACGCCGGTCACCACGAAACATGAAAGTATCTCTCTTTTTCCGCTCACCCATCACTGTTGACTGCTCAAAGACTTCAGTTGCGGGAACTCATGGTAGAAGTACTCATGCTGGCCTCTTAAGCCTTTCTCCTTGCCGGAGATCTCGTTTTGCCTGAGCTCAATACGACGGATCTTTCCACTCAGGGTCTTGGGCACATCGGGCACGAATTCGATGATGCGGGGAATCTTGAACTTGGCAAGGACATTCGAGCAGTGTTTAAACAGATCACAGGCCAGGTCGGGGGAGGGCTCATAGCCGGGTCTGAGGATGACGAACCCCTTGATAAGCTGCCATCTCTTGGGGTCCGGGCTCCCGACGACCGCGGCCTCGGCCACTGCCTCGTGCTCGATGAGAGCGCTCTCCACCTCAAAGGGGCCGACCCGGTAGTCGGAGGATTTGATGACGTCGTCGGCGCGCCCCACGAACCACCAGTAGCCCTTGTCGTCGAAGGAAGCCCGGTCTCCGGTGTAGTAGTAATTGCCGCGGAAGACGTCCTTCATTTGCTCGGGGCTGCCGAGGTACTCGGTAAAGAGGCCCGCGGCCCGCCACCGGTCGAGCCTTACGCTTATATGGCCCACCTCATCGGGTTTGGTGATCTCCTTGCCATCGTCATCGACGAGGGCGACATCATAGAGGAAGGTCGGTTGCCCGAAGGAGCCCGCCACGATCTTTCCCTTGTTCCAGGGAGGATTGCCGATCATAGCCGTGGATTCGGTCTGTCCATAGAAGTCCCGGATTTCGGTTCCGGTGAATCGCCGCCAGGTCTGGATGATTTCCGGGTTGAGCGGCTCGCCGGCGCTCACCGACTCCCTCAAGGCTTCGAACTTGAACTTGCTGAGATCGGCCAGTATGAAGGCCCTCCAGGCCGTCGGCGGGGCGCAAAAGGTGTTTACCTTGCAGCGGGCCACGGTGCCAAGGTATCTCTCGATATCAAGCCTGCCGGGGTAATAGAAACCGGTGGTGGTCGCTCCGACGTTGAACGGGGCAAAGAAGCAGCTCCAGGCCCACTTGGCCCACCCGGGCGCACTGAGGTTGTTGTGAATGTCTCCCGGCTTGATGCCGATGACGTTGGCTGTAGAGAGATGGCCCAGGGGGTAGGATACGGCCGTATGGGCCACTCTCTTGGCCATCCCCGTGGTCCCGGAGGTGAAAAAGCAAAGAATAATGTCCTCGGGTTTCGTCTTCTCGGCAGCCGCGGCATTGCTTTCCTGATCCACTTCTGCGTAGCTCTTCCAGCCCTCCCGCTCCCCGAGGATGATCTTCACCTTGGGGGCGGCCCCGATGATCTTGAGAGCCGCATCGATGATCGGCGCCGAATCCTTGTCCGCGAGGACGGCATGGGGCGCGAAGCTCTCGAAGCGGTACTCCATCTCCCTTACCGTCATGCTCATAGCCGTGGGGACCGAGACAATCCCGCCCTTCACCGTTGCCAGGCTGGCAAACCAGGTCTCGGGGACCGAAGGGATCATCATGTAGACGTTCTCACCCTTGCGGATCCCGTATTTTCGCAAGAAGTTCAAAAACTGATTGCTCTTGTTGGCCAGCTCCGAGTAAGTGAAGCGGCGCTCTTCATTGGTATCGATGTTGAGCCAGAGCAGGGCCGTCTGTCCGCCCCGCTCCTTCACGTGAATTCCTTCGAAGATCTCCTCCGACCAGTTGAACCGCTCGGGCATCTCAGCCTGGTTCAGGCTCTCGAAGACGGCCTTGGACGCTTCGGCCTTCTTGCCGTTGTCCTCCATCATGTTGATTTCCATGATCTGCCTGAAATAATTCTGCAGTGCCATCATTAACCTCCATCAATCGATGTTAATTTTAGTTAATGGATTTCATCCACGACATCGGGCCGGGGTAAGTGCCGCAGACCAAATTAAGGGCAGCCCCAGGGCTAACCCTGATAACGCTTCGTTTCAACCCTCGCTTAACTTGGCGCAGGAGATTGGTTGAGGCTGGAAATCTTCCAGGTATTAAGATAGCTGATGGAAAGCCAACTTCTTTCATATAGTTTTTCAGGATGGTCAAACCCGCAAAGATCCAGAAGCAGTCAGCGTTCCCGTTGAGGTGGGTGCCGTATTCTACCAGATTGTCAATAATTATGTTAATTCAAAATTCATTTTGGTTTTTTTCCGGTTATTCATACTCATAGAAGCCGCGTCCGGTTTTTCGCCCCAGCCAGCCGGCTTCCACGTATTTGCGCAGCAGCGGACAGGGCCGGTATTTGGAATCGCAGAAACCGTTAAACAGGGTCTCCATGACGGCCAGGCAGGTATCCAACCCGATGAGGTCCGCCAGGGCCAGCGGCCCCATGGGATGGTTGGCGCCGAGCCGCATCACGATATCGATGTTTTCCCGGGTGCCCACGCCCTGATAGAGGCAGTACACCGCTTCATTGATCATGGGCATGAGGATGCGATTGATGATGAACCCGGGATAATCACTGGCCTCCGCCGGGGTCTTGCCGAACTTGAGGCACAGGTCCCGGGTCACCGCAAAGGTCTCATCCGAAGTGGTCAGTGCCCGGATCAACTCCACCAACTGCATCACCGGTACCGGGTTCATGAAGTGCATGCCGATGACCTTGTCGGGTCTCTTGGTCTGTGCGGCTATCCGGCCTAGGGGAATGGACGAGGTGTTGCTGGCCAGGATGGCCTGGGGCGCGCAGATGGCATCCAGCTCCCGGAAGATCTTAAACTTCAGCGGCTCGTTTTCCGTCGCCGCCTCGATCACCACCTCCACCGCGGCCATATCCCGGAGATTGACGGTGGTCCGGATGCGGCCGAGAACCGCGTCCTTGTCCCCGGGGCTCATCTTGCCCTTCTCCACACCCTTGGTCAGGATCTTGGTGATGGTCTTCAGGCCCCGCTGGACAAATTCCTCGGTGATATCGCTCATGATCACCGCCAGACCGCTCATGGCCGCCACCTGGGCAATGCCGTTGCCCATCTGGCCGGCGCCTATAACTCCAACGGTTTTTACCTCCATGCGGTCCTCATCTCCTTTTACGCAGCCGTTAGGCACGGCCCTTTGCAGTAATCGGGATACCCCGGGGTGGCGCTCGCCTCGCCTCGCCGCTTCAGTCCACCCGGGAAAAGAGGGGAACTACTCCCGGCCCCGAGGTATATTTCATATGCTCCACCACCTGGTGCCCCAGTTTCACCTTTTTGCCGATCAGCTCCATGGTGACGCTCTCCGGCTCGGGGTCGTCCAACAGCCCTGTCAGCCAGGGGCCCTCCCGGAGTTGGGCCAGGACCACGACGTAAGGGGCTTTGAAGCCTTCGGGAGCCACTCGGATCACCGTGAAGGTCCGGATGGCGCCTTCCCCGGACAGTTGGGTGACCTCCTGGTTGGTGGAGCCGCACTCGTCGCAGGTGGCCTTGGGAGGCACGGTGATGGTCCCGCAGTCGAGACACTTTAATCCCTTGAGAATATTCTCCTTCAAGGCTTCGAAGTATTGGACGTGGGTCAGCTTGTACATGAAATCTCCCATGGTTAGCGGCCGAGGATGATATTTACCACCACGGTGCCGGTGCCGCCCAAGGTATCCGTCATGCCGATCCGGGCCCCCTCCACCTGCCGGGGGCCGCACTCCTCCCGGAGTTGCTTGGCAATCTCGTAGACCTGGGCGCAGCCCGTGGCGCCCACCGGATGGCCCTTGGACTTGAGCCCGCCCGAAGGGTTGATGGGGATTCGGCCGCCCAGGCGGGTTTCGCCGAGTTCCGCGGCCAGGCTGCCTTTGCCGAACTCGCAAAACCCCAGACACTCGCTGGCAACGATTTCGGCAATGGTAAAGCAATCGTGCAACTCCACCACGTCCACATGCCTGGGTTCAATCCCCGCCATCTTGTAAGCCTGGGAGGAGGAGGCCAGGCGCGCCCGCATAACCGTGAAGTCTTTCTGCCGGGACAAGGTCCGGCCATTTCCCTGCCCTATCCCCAACACCTTGATGGGTTTGGACACCTTTTTCTCGGCGATCTCCCGGCTGGCCAGGACCACCGCGGCGGCGCCATCGGAGATGGGACAGCAGTCGAAGACCTGCAGCGGATCACAAACCATGGGGCTGGCGAGCACCTTCTCCACGGTGATCTCTTTCTGAAATTGGGCCAGGGGGTTCATGGAGCCGTGGTAGTGGTTCTTGACGGCCACCCGCGCCATGCGCTCCTTGAGGACCGGTAGGGGAATGGAGTACTTGTCGGCATACTGGTGGGCCAGCATGGCGAATACCCCCGGAAAGGTCAGGCCGGTGAATTCCTCATATAGGCTGTCCTCGATCATGGCCAGGGCGCTGGCCACTTGAGGGGTGGCCATGTGGGTGAATTTCTCCACCCCGCCGGCAATGACGATGTCATAGAACCCGGAGGCCACCCACATGACGGCATCGCGAAAGGCCACGGAGGCCGAGGCGCAACCGCCTTCGACCCGGGTGGCCGGAACGTTCGGCCCCAGCCCGATCTCATCGGCCAAGAAGGGGGCCAGATTCATCTGCCTTTCGGAAAAATCGCCCAGAACATTGCCGATGACCAGGGCCTGAATATCTTTGGAGGTTAGATTGGACTCCTTGATGGCCTCCAGGGCGGCGTCGGCAAAGAGCTCCTTGAGGCTCAAGCTGGACGGCCCAAACTTGGTCATTCCTACACCCAAGACCGCTACTTCTCTCATAATTTTTCCTCTCGCCTCTGCCCGGCGACCAGATTGTCTCATCAGAGACGTTTTGGGCTAGAATCGAATATATTTCTGCAAGGGCTATACCAGCAGAGTTTCTTAAGCTAATAGGCTGAAATACAACGTAATAATCTGCTTAGGGAAGAGTGGGGCCCCGAGCCGGGTCTATCATATGCTGCATTTTTTTTCCAGCGGCCCGGCCAGCCAGGAGAGTGAGTGATAAAGGCAGATATTATCGGTAGTTATGCCAATCAGAGGATTAGCTTCACCTCTGTAGCATATCAGACAGTGCCCCAGGCGGTGGCCAGCCTCGGCTCCGGCGCCGCCAGGCGGGCGATTGAGGTTGCGGAGGATTTATTTTATAATAATTTCATCGGCTTTTTATCAGTGCCCGCCTTAAGCGGCGGGACGCCAGGGAGAGCCATGTCCAGGCAAATAAGCGCAACTCATTGTCTGAGTGAGTTAAAAACCAAAGAAAGGCTCCTGTCTTCGATTCATAAAATCAGCAGTCTGCTGACCCGTCCAATTTCTCTGGACAAGATCCTGACTTGCATCGTCAAAGAGACCGCTCAGGTCTTCGGATTCATCAGGGTCGGCATCTTTCTCACCGACAAGGACAAGGGTTTGTTGGAATGTAAATACTTGATCGGCTTCAGTCCCGAGGAATCGGAGCGAGCCCTGACCAAACCTTATCGCCTGGCTGACCACGACTGCCTGGACACCAAGGTGGCCCGCTACGGCAAAACCATCTATTCCCGGGATATGGTGAACGATCCCCGGGCCACCCCCCTGGATTTGAGGATCAGCCGGTACATGAAGCGGCTGGCCACCGTCATCGTACCCCTGAAGACCAAGAAAGATACCATCGGGCTGATCGTTGCGGACCGCAGAGACCAGCAATTGAATATGACCAAAAAGGACATCGATTCCTTCTCCACCTTTGCCAACCAGGCCAGCATTATTATCGAGAATGCCCGGCTGCAGGAACAGAATCAAAGAAAGATCCAGCAACTGCTGGCCCTCCAGGAAATCAGCCGGAGAACCAGTTCCACCATTAACCTCAAAAACCTGCTCAAGGTCATCAGCGCCAGCGCCCTGAAAATCACCCAGGCTTCCAGTTGCGCCCTGCTCCTGGTGGATAATGACCAGAAGCACCTGCGCGTCGCTTCCCAAATCGGCTACGAGGGACTGGACCCCGCCAGGTTCAGGTTGAAAGTGGGCGAGGGCATCGCCGGCTGGGTCGCGGCCAACGGCGTTCCTCTCTTGGTGCGGGACGTGAGCCAGGAACCGCGCTACGTGGAGGCCATCCCAGAGGTCAAATCAGAGCTGGCGGCGCCATTGATCAGTGATAACAGGGTCTTGGGAGTCCTGAACGTCGACAGCGTCAACAAAGCGGCCTTTTCCGAGGACGACTTGAAATTGTTGGTGATTTACGCCGGGCACACCGCCAGCCTGATCAAAAACGCCCGGCTCTATGGCCAGGTCATGACCGAACGGAACTACCGGGAGAATATTCTCGAGAGTTCCCCCAACAGCGTCATTGCCATCAACATGAAAAAGGAAATCACCTCCATCAACAGAAGGACGGAGGAATTATTCCGCCTGAAAAGGAAAAATGTTCTGGGCCAAAAGGTCGCTGACGTTTTCGGAGAACAGATAGTACAATTGGTCGATCAGGTGGTCGATCAGGGCGAACTGATTGATCGGGAGATCCGCAAAAGCCGGAAAGACGGCAGCCCGCTTACCTTGGGCATCACCTCTTCCTGGCTGCGGGACCATCAAGACAATCTGTTCGGCGTGGTCTTCATCGTTCGGGACCTGACCGAAGGCAAGAGAACCGAGGAGTTGATCCGGAGGATGGATCGCCTGACCTCCATAGGCCAGCTATCGGCCGGCATCGCCCACGAGATCAGGAATCCCCTGGCCAGCATTAGCTTAAATGTTCAGATACTCTCGAAAAAATTGGCCTTGGATGACGCCGCCAAAAACATCGTCTCCGACACCCTGGAAGGCATCGACCGGATCAAGAGCCTGGTTAAGGGGATGCTGGATTTTGCCAGGCCTTCCACCCCCGCGCTCAAGCGAGGCTCCATGGCCCGGGTTTTGCGAAATTCTATTTTATTGTTGGATTCCCAACTCCGGAAGAAAAGAATCGAGGTCAAGCTGGACCAGGCGGAGGACCTCCCCGAGATCGTGTTTGACGAACACCAGATTCAGCAGGTCCTGGTCAATCTGTTGCTCAATGGGCTGGAGGCCATGTCCGAGGGAGGCGGCATCAGGATCAAAAGTACCATTGGCAAGGATCAGAAGAAACGGTGTCAGCACCTGGCCCTGCACATTATGGACACCGGCTGTGGCATCCCTCCGGCCAACCTCCCCAAGATCTTCGATCCCTTTTTCACCACCAAGTCGGAAGGCACCGGGCTGGGCCTGTCCATTGTGCACAAGATCCTGGATCAGCACCATGCCTCCATTGACGTGGTCAGCGAAGAGAACCGGGGGACCACCTTTATCTTGAGGTTCCCGTTCCATCCAGCCGGGGGAATAGATGTCCCGCTATAAAATCCTGATTGTCGACGACGACAAGCTGCTCCAGAATTCTCTCAAGAATGTCCTGGCCGAAAAGTATGACACCCTCGTGGTGGGGAAAGGAGAGGATGCCCTGGGCCTGCTCCGGAAGAATTTGGTGGACCTGGTGCTTCTGGATGTCCGTCTGCCCGGCCAGGACGGGATAGAGACGTTGAAACAGATAAAGGCCTTGAAGCGAGACCTCCTGGTGATCATGATGACGGCCTATGAAGATATTAAAACGGTCATCACCTCCATGAAAATGGGGGCCTATGATTACCTGGTGAAACCCCTGGAAATTGAAGAGCTGGAAATTATTGTCGAAAAGGCCCTGGAAAATCTGAAGCTCAAGAAGGAAGTGGAAGAACTGCGCCAGAATTACCTCAAGGAATTCAATGTCGGCAATATTATCGGCGAAAGCCCGGCCATCAAGAAGGCCATCGAGTTTGCCAACAAGGTGGCCAAGAGTTACGATACCACGGTGCTCATCGAAGGGGAGACCGGGGTCGGCAAAGAGGTAATCGCCAGGACCATCCAAAGCCGCAGCGCCCGGTTCAACAAGCCTTTGGTGATCATCAATTGCGGGGCCATCAGTAAGGACCTGGTGGAAAGCGAAATGTTCGGTTATGAACGGGGGACTTTCACTGGCGGCCTCCAGGAAGGCAAGAAGGGCAAGCTGGAGATGGCTGACGGCGGGACCTTGCTCCTGGACGAAATCAGCGAACTTTTACCTTCTTCCCAGGTGAAGCTGCTGCGGTTTCTGGAGGAAAAGGAATTCTTTCCGGTGGGCGGCACCCAAAAAAGAAAAGTGGACATCCGCATCATCGCCGCCACCAACAAGAGCCTGGAGATGGAATGCCGGGCCGGGCGCTTTCGCGAGGATCTCTATTACCGCTTAAATGTGGCCCAAATTACTATTCCGCCCCTCAGGGAGCGCCAGGTTGACATCATCCCCCTTACCTTGTTTTTCATGAACACTTTCAATGAAAAATTCGGTAAAAATTTTTGCAGCATCTCCGCGGCGGCCCGGGAAATGTTGCTGGATTACCCGTGGCGGGGCAACGTCCGGGAACTCCGGAATACCATTGAAAGGGTGCTCCTGCTGGAAGACGGCGAGGCAATCCAACCGGCCCACCTCACCTTTTTGAGCCTTACGCAGCCGGAAAACCGCGTCCAGGCCGCGGTGGAACCGGGGATGAAACTTCCCGCGGCGGGTCTGAACCTGGACGGATTGATCAAGGGCTTGATCATTCAGGCGCTTAAGCTGAGCAACGGCAACCGGACCCGGGCCGCCAGGTTCCTGGGCATCTCCAGACCCACCCTGATATATCGCCTGGAAAAATATGGCATCGAGCCTTAGCGCCTGGCTGTGGACCGCAATCGAGGTTTTAAATACAATACGGTTCGCTTAAGCTGTTCTCTTCTAAGGAATTGGTGGGCAACGCCCCCCTACATTTTCTTGTCATGCTGAGCGCAGCGAAGCATCTCGTATTTAGAGATTCTTCGGTAGCCTGCGGCTTCCTCAGAATGACCAAAGAGATGACTTCGCATCAGCCCCTGGCGCTTAAATGAACAGCATTAGCCTTAAATAACCGGCAGCATAATTTTCTTCGGCACCCATACCGCAGGAGGAGGCAAGCCCCATGGCCCTGATGACCCCTGAGCAGTTCGAAGCCAGTCTTAAGGATATCAAACCGAAGGTTTTTATGAACGGCAAGCGGGTGGCCGATATCCTGAAAAATAAAAACACCCGCACCGTGGTGGAGGCCAATAAGGCCAGTTACGCCTGGGCCTTGGACCCGAAGTATCAGGATATCATGGCCTGCTTTTCGCCCCTGGTGAATGAGGTGGTGAATCGCTACACCTATGTCAGCGCCAGCCGAGAGGATTTGGTGAAAAAGGCGGAAGCCGGGACCTTTACCGCCGAGATGCTGGGGACCTGCATTTACCGATGCGTGGGCTACGACGCCTTTCACGCCCTGGCCAGCACCACCTGGGAGATGGACCGCGACCTGGGCACCGAATATCAGGCGCGGTTCCTGGAATTCCTCAAGACGGTGCAGCGCCAGGATCTCTCGGTGGCCGGGGCCCTGACCGAGCCCCGGGGCAGCCGCAGCCAGAAAATCGTGGATTGGCCGGACCCCTATCTCGCCCTCAAGGTCGTGGACAAAAACGCTAAGGGCATCGTGGTGCGGGGGGCCAAGATCAACATCAGCGGCGCCTACGCTTCTCATGAACTGGTGGTGCTCCCCCAGGGGGCCCATTCCGAGGCGGAAGCCGATTATGCCGTGGCCTTTGCCACTCCCACCGATGCCCCGGGCATCACCTATGTCTGTCAATATTCCCCTTATTCGGCGGAGCGGGACCTGGCTGACGACCCGGAGGAATTGGGCAATCCGGTCTTCGGACAGCGCGAAACCGCCATGGTGATCTTTGATAATGTCTTTGTGCCCTGGGAGCGGGTCTTCCACTGCGGTGAGTTCAAATATTCCGGCAAGCTGGTGGCCCGCTTTGCCCGGACCCATCGCATGACCTGCGGCGGCACCTGCAAGGTGGGCTTCATGAACCAGATCATCGGGGCGTGCAAATTGATCCAGGAATACAAAGGGTTGGAAAAAGTCTCGCACATCAACGAGGAGATCACCGAAATGGTGGTGCTGCGGGAGACCGGCCGCGCTTGCGGTCAGGCGGCCGCCCGCCAGGGCCAGGAAGAGCCGCCGGGCTCCGGCGTCTTTCTGCCGGACGAGCTCATGGGCAACGTGGCCAAGTTAAACATTTGCCAGGCCTTTTGGCGGGTGATGGCGCTGGCCGGGGACATCGGCGGCGGGCTGGTGGTCACCCTGCCCTCCCTGAAAGAATTGCACAACCCCGAAGTCAAAGACTTCGTGGAAGAATTTTACAGCTTCGGGTCGGATGAGCCGGCGGCGAATATCCTGAAGGTGCATAAACTCCTGCAGCATTGGACCGCCGGTCAGCATGGGGTGGCCACCTGGCATGGCGCCGGGCCGCCCATGACCCAAAAGATCGCCATCCAACGGGCGGTTAATTTTGAGCATGAGAAGGAATTGGTGAAAAGGACCTTAAAACTCAAAGAAAAAGCGCCGCCGGAAAGCGACGCCTGACCTCTAACTAGTGTCTTATTTCATGAATTACCTTAAAAATGTCTTTTGTTTTTCTGTTGTAGCCGCAGGCTTTAGCCTGCGCTCATTTGCTTAATTATTTTCGCAAGCTAAAGCTTGCGGCTACATTTTTCCCTCGTTCCCAAGCTCCTGCTTTGCTCAGGAGCCGGCTCGTCCTGGGGGCAAGCCGGCTCTCGCCAAGCGGAGCTTGGCGCCAAAGCTGCGTTCCCAACGCTTGCGCTTGGGAACGAGAGGAAAAAACGCCGCCGGAGGGCGACGCCTGACCCCTAAATAGCCTGCCGGTGGGGCGGGCCTCCGTGCCCGCCAACTAGAGGCGGCCAGGGACGGCCGCCCCACCAGGGAGTTTTTTCTGGTTCCCAATCTCCTGCTTGGTAACCCAATTTTAATGCAAAGCTCCTGCTTTGCTCAGGAGCCGGCTCGTCCTGGGGGCAAGCTGGCTCTCGCCAAGCGGAGCTTGGCGCCCAAGGTGCGTTCCCAACGCTTGCGCTTGGGAACGAGAAGAAAAAAGCGCCGCCGGAGGGCGACGCCTGACCCCTAAATAGCCTGCCGGTGGGGCGGGCCTCCGTGCCCGCCAACTAGAGGCGGCTGGGGATGGCCGCCCCACCAGAGAGTTATTTCCAATTAGGTATTGTCAAAGCCTAGCGCGCCGCCCGCATCTTCTCCCCCCGGATGATGATGCCCGAGGGATCGATCTGTTCCCGGAGGAGCTGCAGCTCACCTTCCTGCGGAGGGTCGAGTTCCTGGAGTGTCGGAGCCATGAGGGGCTTGAAGCCCATCCCCTGGATGACCTCCTCCGGATCCAGGCCCTTGAGGATCCCCATGAGGCGCATCTTTTTGGTCTCCTCCTCGAAGTCGAACAGGGCCTTGGAGGTCACCACCCGCCAGGGCCCGGTGTCCCTGGGCAGTCCCGCCCGCTCCCGGGCCCCCGGTCCATCGAGATAGCCGGGGGAGGTCAGAAAATCCACCTTCTCCACGAAGCGCCGCGCCTCGTGCTTCAGGACGACGATGGTCTTCCAGCAAAAGGAGGCGGCTTCGTTGCCGCCGCCGCTGCCTGGGAAGCGCCGCCCCGGCCGCGCGTAGGTCCCGCCCAGGAAGGTGGAGTTGAGGTTGCCGAACTGGTCCACTTGCGCCGCCCCCAGCATGCCATAGTCGATGTAGCCGGTGGCCGCATAGGAGAAGGCCCAGTTCATGTTGATCCACTGGAGGGACCGATAGATGTTGCTGGGGCCGCCCATGGTTCCCCGGATAAAGGGAGTGAGGGACTGGGGCCCCACGGCCCCGAACTCGAAGAGCTGCACCAGGTGCGGGGTGTAGAGCCGCTCCGCCAGGATGGCCGCCACCTGGGGCATGCCCCAACCGACGAAGACGGTCTTCCTATCCTCCAGGAGCCTCGCCGCCGAGCAGATCATGAATTCAGTATCGGTAAATTCCACCACCGCCATATTTTTACCCCTTGTGCGGATCTCAGGAATAGCCTTCTTTAATCGAAGCCTTCCGGGCCAGTTCCTTGAGCTTCGGCCAGCCCACATGTTTCTCCAGAAATTCCAGATGATCCTGGACGCCGTAAATGTAGCGCTCCAGGTGCTCCTGCATTTGGGCCTCGGTCTGGATGGCGTTTAAGCGGTCAATATGCTCCAGGTCCAGCTCATAGCGGCCCGGCATGGCGCCGGGGTAGGCTCCGAAGGGCAGGTGCACCACGGCGTCCACCAGAAAGAAGGGGATCGTGGTGCGCCCCGGATCTTTGCGAAACTCCAGGGGCTCGATGATTTCTTCGGCGGAAACGATCACTCGCTTTGAGGCCATGGCCCCCTCCAGGGCGAAGAGGTTGCTCCCGAAGATGCGGGCGTTGCCGTAGATGTCGGCCTGGTGCACATGGATCATGAAAACATCGGGGTTGAGCGCCGGCACCAGACAGACCGGATCATTGGTGAAGGGGTCGTTGATCACCTTGGCCCCGGAGTATTCCAAGCCGTCGGTGCCCAGGAAATTCCGTAGCGGCAGGAAGGGCACGCCCCGGGCCCCGGCCAGGATCCTGGTGGCCAGCACCCCGTTGGTATTGTCGAAGACCTCCACCTTCCCCTCGCAGACGGCTCGCCCGATGTAGCTGCCGTAGCCCAGGAAACCCACGTCGATCCGGGTGCAGCAGCCGGCTCCCACCAGCAGGGGAGAGTCGTGCAGCGTGAACACGGCGCAGATCCAGAGGTTCCGTTTCCGCTGCCGGATGATCTCCCGGATCAAGGCCTGGGGGCCCCGGGTCAGGGAGGAAAAATCGTAGGCCAGATAGGCCCCGTCCCGGAGGAAACGGGATACGGCCTCCTGCTCCGTCATGACTTTATCCACCTGGTCCCTGGACTTGTTTTCCCGCACCCACTGGCGGAATTCGTCAGGATGGATGAAGTTCACCTCTACCTGTCCTGGCAAAATAAACCCTCCTTATAAACAAACCTTTAACTGCGGCTTTCTCCTTTAGAAACCAGGGATGGCTTCGCATGGTTTTCTCTGGGGGCGGGTTTAAAACCCGCCCCTACTGCCCAACATTTCGCAGGTGGCGCACACCTGGGTGCGCTCCTGCAAGACAGTCCATACCCCACCTCTCACCCTCCCCTCTCCCCCGAACCAGCCCCACCTTAGAGAGCCCCAAGACGGCGTCTACAGGCCCATCATATTACCCCGGCCTGTTGCAGTTCCTTCAACTTTCCCGGTCCCACGCCGAGATAGCGGTGATAGATGAACTCATTGTCCGCACCGATGGGCCGGCAGACCCATTTTATCCGGCCGGGGGTCCGCGTCATGGCCTTGAAGGAGGAATTCTGGATCAGCAGCTCGCCGTAATTGGGGTCGTCCCATTTGAGGAAGGTGCGCCGCTCCTGCCAGTGATCCCTGGTTAGCACATCCCGCGGATTTTCCAGCCGGCCCGAGACCACCGTGCCTTTCTTATCATCCCGTTTGCTGTACAGGTAAACCATGTCCTGGATTTCATCGGCGGTGTAGTTCACGGTGAATTTTTCAATTTCGTGCTGGATCGTCGGCTGATTTTTCGGGGTGAGGCGCTCCTTGATCGTGGGGAACTGCTCCCGTAGATCAGGCCGTTTCATGATCTCGCACAGGGCCGTCCAGTTGGGGTCGGTGAAGCCGGAAATGAAGGTGTAGCCGTCCTTGCACTTCACGTAAGTGTAAGGGAAGACGGCATAGTCGTAATTGCCGGCCCGGGGCATCTGCTCCCCGGACATGTGGAAATATTGCAGGGCGTAATTGGAGATGGCCATCAACCCTTCCGGCGGGGAACTGTCGATCATTTGCCCTTTGCCGGTCTTTCTGCGATAGAACATCGCCATCAGGATGCCCAAGGCCGACCAGGCGCCGCCGGCATACCAACCCATCCAGTTGCCATGCTTCATAGGCCGTTTGTAAGTCGGGGGGATTTCCGGATCGAGGTCCGGTTCCCCGGTGATGGACATGATGACGCCCCGGGCCTGATCCAGGATGTCATAGCTCGGCTGGTTGGCATGTTTCTCGGCATCCGCCCCGAAATGGCCGTAGCTGCTGATGGCGCAGTAAATCAGGCCGGGGTTGGCCTCGCGCAGTTGCCGGTAACCGATGTCCAGGCCGTCCAGGTAGCCCGGTTTGAAGGTCTCGATGACCACCGTGGCCTTGCCGGCCAACCTGGCAAACAGCTTCTGGCCCTCTACCTTGCTCAGGTCCAGGGTGATATGGAACTTGTTGCGGGCCTCGACGATATAAGCCAGGCCGGAATCCCCGATCATCATGCCGTAAGGGGACATCTTCCTGGCCAGATCTCCTCCGGGGGGCTCGATGCGGATCACCTCGGCGCCCATCTCCGCCAGGATTGAAGAAGTAAAGAGTCCCGCAAACGAGCCCTGACTGGCGTCGATCACCAACATGTCATCCAGGGCTTCCGGCTTTTTGTAGGCATCCGGGGGGTAGGTTTCCCGGTAGGCCCACCTGGCAAATTCCTGGTTGACCGCCAAACCGACAAT
>JBKQKO010000090.1:0-41988 GCA_052147455.1 Desulfobaccales bacterium
TGGGGCCTGCCCATCTGGCAGAAAGACGCCGAAGGCCACACCGTGGACGGCCAGACCGCCAAAGACGAAGACCTGCCCCTGCTGAAAGACGGCGGTAAGTGCGTCCGCTCCGGCCGCTGGCAGTGCATGATCAACGGCGAGTCCTACAAGGTGATCGTGGCTGAAGCCGCCAAGAACGCCATCGGGATGGACAACATCTATGAGCGGGTCTTTATCGTGAAGCTGCTCACTGACAAGAACAACGCCAACCGGGTGTGTGGCGCGGTGGGCTTCAGCGTGCGGGAGCACAAGACCTACGTCTTCAAGTGCAAGGCCATGATTATCGCCTGCGGCGGCGTGGTCAACGTCTTCCGGCCCCGGTCGGTGGGTGAAGGCCAGGGTCGTGCCTGGTATCCGGTCTGGAACGCCGGCTCCACTTACGCCATGCCCGCGGAAATCGGCGCCAAGATGGTGCTCATGGAAAACCGTTTCGTCCCGGCCCGCTTTAAAGACGGTTACGGCCCGGTGGGCGCCTGGTTTCTGTTCTTCAAGGCCACGGCCACCAACTGCTACGGCGAAGACTACATGGCCAAAAACTGGGACCGGGTCAAGCAAGAATACCCCGGTTACGCCGATTCCCCCGGCACCTGTCTGCGGAACCATGCGGCCATGATCGAGATGCGGGAAGGCCGCGGCCCCATCATGATGCAAACCCAGGATGCCATGGCCAAGCTGGCCACGACCCTGAGCAAGAAAGAGCTGAAGCATCTGGAGGCGGAGGCCTGGGAAGACTTCCTGGATATGTCCATCTCCGCCGCCTCCCTGTGGGCCTCCTTCAACATGGAGCCCGACAAGGTGCCTTCGGAAATCATCCCCTCCGAGCCCTATCTGCTCGGTTCCCACGCCGGCTGCGCCGGTCTCTGGGTAAGCGGCCCCTCCAAGGGCTACCTGGGCGCTCCGGACAAGTGGTTCTGGGGCTATGACCGCATGACCACCGTTGAAGGCCTGTTCACCGCGGGTGACGGCGTCGGCGCCTCCGGGCACAAGTTCTCCTCCGGCTCCCACGCTGAGGGCCGCATGGCCGCCAAGGCCGCCCTGGCCTTCATCCTGGACCATAAGAACGACAAGCTGGAAGCGGCCCAGAACATCGACGAGGTGATCGCCGAGATCTACCTGCCCTTCGAGATCTACGAGAAGTACAAAGACTACACCTCCGCTCCGGACATCAACCCCAACTATCTGCGGCCCAAGCATGTCCAGACCCGCTTGCAGAAGCTGATGGATGAGTACGTGGCCGGTTGCGCCACCATGTATATGACCAACAAACCCAGCCTGGAAGAAGGCCTGAAGCGCCTTACCCTGCTGAAGGAAGACGCCACCCATATGGCCGCCAGCGACCTGCACGAACTGATGCGGGCCTGGGAACAGTATCACCGGATTCTCTCCGGTGAGGCCCACCTGCGGCACATCCTGTTCCGGGAAGAGAGCCGTTACCCCGGTTACTACTACCGCTCCGACTTTCTGAAGATCGACGACAGCAAGTGGAGGGTGTTCACCATTTCCCAGTACGACAAGAAGACCAATGAGTGGAAGTTCGAGACCGAGCCTTACAAGCAACTGGTGAAGTAAGCAACCTCTGAGGCGTCTTCGGGGTCCCGGTTCTGCCGGGGCCCCGGGCGCCGTATCTCCGGTCGTGGCCTCAGCCTAGCTACGGCCATTTTTTTAGTGGGAGGTTCGAAATTTCCGCCCCGGCCCGGGCAAAAATTCGCTTGCACCTCTATTCACAATGTTATATTAGTGGGGTATCGCGTTTACGGGGCTGGGCGGAATTTTCCATGAGGCCGAAGCTCGGGCTCGCGAAATGTCCTGAAGGAGGACTTGTGTGAACGCCGAAAATCGCAAAATTCTGGTCATCGGGGGAGGCATGAGCGGCCTCGCCGCGGCCCTGGAGGCCGCGGAAGCCGGGGCGGAGGCGATCATCACCGAGAAGGCCCCCTACCTGGGCGGCCGGGTAGCCCAACTCCACCGATATTTTCCCAAGCTTTGCCCGCCCACCTGCGGTTTAGAGATCAACTTCCGGCGGATCAGGGAAAATCCCAACATCCGTTTCTTAACCATGGCGGAAGTCACCCAGATCAGCGGCACGGCGGGCAACTTCGAGGTCACCGTCCAGGTGGCGCCGCGCTATGTCAATGACCGCTGCGTGGCGTGCGATGCCTGCGCCCAGGCCTGCACCGCCTTTCGGGTTAACGATTTCAACTATGGTCTGGACAAGACCAAGGCAGCCTACATCCCCTTTGATTTCGCCTTTCCCCAGAAGTACGTCATCGACGCCGCGGTATGCAGCGGTGACTGCGGCCGGAAGTGCCTGGAGGCCTGCAAGTACGAAGCCATCGAGCTGGACATGTTGCCCCAGACCCTGAAGTTCCAGGTGGGGGCCATCATCCTGGCCAGCGGCTGGGAACTTTACGATGCCACCAAGATGGACAACCTGGGGTTCGGCCAGGTGGCCAACGTCATCACCAACATGCAGATGGAGCGCCTGGCGGCTTCCAACGGCCCCACCGGCGGGTTGATCCTCCGGCCTTCGGACCAGAAGGCCCCTAAAAAGGTGGCCTTTGTCCAATGCGCCGGTTCCCGGGACGAGAACCATCTCCCCTATTGTTCCTACATCTGCTGCATGGCCTCCCTGAAGCAGGCTACTTATCTCCGGGAGAAAGACCCGGAGACCGAAGTCTATATCTTTTACATCGATATTCGCACGCCGGGCCGCTATGAACAGTTTTATTGGAAGGTGCGGGACGACGCTTCGGTCCATCTCATCCGGGGCAAGGTGGGCAAGATCACCCAGGCCCCCGGGACCGACGACGTGGTGGTGGTGGCGGAAAATACCGCGACGGGCGACAAACAGTCCCAGACCTTCGATATGGTGGTGCTGGCGGCGGGCATGGTGCCCTCCACCAAGTCCTCCCCCTGCCCCCTGCCAATCTCCTACACCCCCGACGGCTTCATCATCGAGGAGCTCCTGCCACCGGGTGTCTATGCCGTGGGCACTTTAAAGGGCCCCCTGGATGTGACCAAGTCGGTGCAGGACGGCACCGGGGCTGCGCTTAAGAGTCTCATCGCCCTGGGCAGGAGGTCATAATGGAAAAGAAATACGGTGTCTATCTATGTAAGGGTTGCGGTATCGGTGAGGCCATCGATTTCGAGAGCCTGACCAAGGTAATCAAGAAAGCGGGCAAGATCCAGCATATCAAGGAGCACGACATCCTGTGCTCTCCCGCGGCCCGGGAGATGATCCTGGAGGACCTCAAGCCGGAGGGCGAGGCCATTAACGCCCTGGTCATTGCCGCCTGCTCCCCCCGGGTGAAATACCAGGAACTCGATTTCCCCAACGTTTTGGTGGAGCGCTGCAATATTCGGGAGGCGGTGGCCTGGACCCAGGAACCCAATAACGAACATACCCAGGCCCTGGCCGAGGACTACCTGCGGATGTACTGCGCCAGGGTGAAAAAGTCGGAATTGCCGGAGCCTTACCAGACCGAATGCGACAAGACCATCCTGGTCATCGGCGGCGGCGCCGCCGGCCTGAGCGCGGCCCTGGAAGCCGCCAATAGCGGCTATGACGTGGTGCTGGTGGAAAAGCAGGCGGAGTTGGGCGGCTATGGCGCCAAGCTGCACCGGCAGACTCCTTCCAGCTATCCCTTCACCACCCTGCAGGAGCCTGCGGTCTTCAAAAAGATCAAGGAGGTCCAGGGCCATCCCAAGATCCGGGTCTTCACCAACGCCCAGCTCGAGAAGATCGACGGGCAGCCTGGTCTACTGGATACCACCCTCACGGTCAACGGCAGCGAAGAGACCTTCCGGGTGGGCGCGGTGGTGCTCGCGGCCGGCTGGCGGCCCTATGACGCCACCAAGCTTACCAAGCTGGGTTACGGGCTTTCCAAGGACGTGATCACCAACCTGGACATGGAGGAACTGGCCAGGCAGGGCAAGATCGTGCGGCCCTCCGACGGCAAGCCGGCCAACCGCGTGGCCTTCATCCAGTGCGCCGGTTCCCGGGACCCGGAACATCTGCCCTACTGTTCCGACTTCTGCTGTCTGACCTCCCTGAAGCAGGCTCTCTATGTCCGCCAGCAGAACCCCAACGCCCTGGCCTATATCCTCTACCAGGACATCCGCACCCCGGGGCAGACGGAGCTGTTTTATAAGGAAGCGCAGTCGGACCCAGGAATCATGCTTACCAAGGCGGAGATCGACGGCATCGCTTTGGGGGGCGACGGCAGACTGCAAATTACCGCCAAGGACACCCTCCTGGGCGAGAAGGTGCTCCTGGAAGCTGACCTGGTGGTCCTGGCCACCGGGCTGGTGCCGGTCACCAATGATGAGCCGGTGCTCAATCTCGGCTACCGCCAGGGCCCGGCGTTGCCGGAGATCGAGCCCTACCAGGGATTTGCCGACTCCAACTTCATCTGCTTCCCCTATGAGACCCGGCGCACCGCGATCTATGCCGCGGGCGCGGTCCATCAGGCCATGACCATTCCCATGGCCATGAATGACGGCGTCGGTGCGGCCTGCAAGGCCATCCAGGCAGTGGAGCACGTGGCCGCGGGCATGGCGGTGCATCCCCGGTCCTGGGACGAAACCTTCCCGGATCCCTTCATGCAGCGCTGCACCTCGTGCAAGCGTTGTACCGAGGAATGCCCCTTCGGCGCCATCGAAGAGGATGAAAAAGGCACCCCGTTCTTCAAGATCAACCGCTGCCGCCGCTGCTCCACCTGTATGGGGTCCTGCCCGGAGCGCATCGTTTCCTTCAAGGACTACAGCGTCGATATCATCGGCTCCATGCTCAAGGCCCTGGACGTGCCGGAACTCGAGGATGAAGAGGCGGAAGACGCTCCCTTCCGGATCATCGGCCTGATCTGCGAGAACGACGCCATGCCGGCCCTGGATGCGGTCGGCTTGCACAAGCTTAGACTGGACCCGCGGGTCCGCTTCATCCCGCTGCGCTGTCTCGGGTCCTTTAATATGGTCTGGATCTCGGATGTGTTGTCCCGGGGGGTCGACGGCATGATCCTCCTGGGTTGCAAGTACGGGGACGACTACCAGTGCCACTTCGCCAAGGGCAGCGAGCTCTGCGACTACCGCATGAGCAAGCTTTCCGAAACCCTGGACAAGCTGGGACTGGAAGCAGACCGGGTGAAGCAATACCAGATAGCCCACTCCGATTTCGATAAGCTGCCGGAAATCATCAATGATTTCGTCAAGCGGATTATGGAGATCGGCCCCAACCCCTTCAAGGAACTTTAGGAGGTCTGATCCATGGCAGGCGAAACTGTTATCAAACCGGACCTGCAATTCGTCAACCGGGTCATCGCCGCCGGGGGGGACACGGTAAAGAAATGCTATCAGTGCGACACCTGTTCGGTGGTCTGCAATCCCACTCCGGATAGCAAGCCCTTTCCCCGCAAAGAGATGCTCCAGGCCCAATGGGGCCTGAAAGAGGTGGTGCAAGACCCGGATATCTGGCTGTGCCATCAGTGCAGCGACTGCACCGTTTACTGTCCCCGGGGGGCCAAACCCGGCGAAGTGATGAACGCCCTCCGGAAACTGTGCATCGAGGAATACTCCGCCCCCCAAGTGTTGGCCAAGATGGTGGGCGACTCCCGCTATCTCCCGGTGCTCCTCGCCTTCCCGGTGTTGCTGCTGCTGGCGGCCCTGGGAGCTATCGGCCATCTGCACCTGCCCGCAGGCCCCATTGCCTACCACAAGATGTTCCCCACCCTGATGGTGGACTTCATCTTTGTCCCCGCTTTCTTCTTTGCGGTGGTGGTATTGGGCCGGGGTGTCCTGCGTTACTGGGGGGACCTGAATAGGAGCAACCCCTGGAAAGTCCGGGTGGAAGGCAAGCCGGTGTGCAATCTGTTGGAAACCCTCAAGGATATCTTGATGCACAATCGCTTCCGGCTGTGTGAAACCACCTATAATCGCTCCACCAATCACCTGCTCCTGCTCTTGGGCTTCATCTTCCTGGCCATTGTCACCAGTTGGGGCTTCCTGAACGAATGGGTCTTTCATCATGAATCCCCCTACGCCATCTATGAGCCCATCAAGCTGCTGGCCATCTTGGGCACCGCGGGCCTGCTCTACGGAATCTATAACATCATCCAGGAGCGCCAGGCCAACGCCGAGAAGGCGGGCTATGGCGGCTACTATGACTGGCTGTTGGTCTATGTAATCTTTGCCGTGGGGGCCAGCGGCTTGCTCTCCTGGCTGTTCCGGCTGATGCATCTCCGCATCCTGGCCTATCCCACCTACTTTCTGCACCTGGTCGCGGTGTTCTTCCTGTTCTTTTACGCCCCCTACACCAAGATGGCCCATATGCTGTACCGCACTGTGGCCATGTTCTATGCCCGCATGTCGGGCCGGGGCTTTTAGGCGGCGGGGTTTTTGTTGGCCGCGCCGTTAACTGGAAGCCGGCCCCACGCGGGGCCGGCTTTTTTGGGGCCGGGGGGGATACTTCTCGCTTCATTATATTCGTAGGAAAGACCCTTTTCTGCCTGTTACCCCACAAAACCCATTATTGGTGACTTGTGGGGTACACCAGAGATATACCCCACAAACTTGCTATTTGGCAATTTGTGGGGTACAGTCTTGTTGAAAGGCTTGAGCCGTGGTCATCGATCAAATATTGGAAGAAAGCCGGGATTATTACCTCGATTACCAGGCAAGGCTAATCGGGGAATTGTTAATTACCCCGGTCGGCTCAATCAAGCCGAAAAAACGCAGGAGGGCAGGGTTTCTATACCTGCATAAGAGAAAGGGCCAGAAGTTAGTGGATGTTTACCTGGGTGGCGAGAACGATCCGACGGTACGACTGCTAGCTGAAAAGATTAAAAATCGACAGAGACTGATTGCCGAATTGCGCTCTACCAAGAAAGCCCTAAATCTTTTGAAGGCAGGAAAGATGGCACAGGCGCTAAGGGATTTTACAGAACCGTTGCGGAAGCTTTTGGCTGAGATGGAGCGGCTTGGCTTTTTTGAAGCAGGCATAGAACTCGTAGGGAGCTATTGCTTTAAAGTTTATCAAAGTCATTTCGGGGTCGACTGGTTTCCATTACGAACTATGGATGTAGATTTTGCCATACCCATGCCATATAAAGGGCCGCCTGCTGATTTGGAAGCTGTACTAAAGAAACTCGGTTTCAGACAGGAATTCCGGAGCGATGGCACGATTTTTTATGAAGGCAATGGACTGATTATTGAGTTTTTACAGCCGAGGAAAGGCAGTGGTACTGAAAAACCATCGCCTAAAGTTGAACAGCTATCTACCGTTCCTATTCCTCTCCCTTATCTCAATCTATTGCTTGACAATAAAGTCGAAGTTGCATGGCGCGATATTGGGCGTATAGCTTTACCATCGATGCCCGCCTTTATGTTGCATAAGCTTTTGATAGCCTCACTTCCAGCCCGAAAAGAAAAGAGAGAAAAGGACTTTAAGCAGGTTGGTGCGGTAGCGAAAAGTATAATTGCGGATGAGAATCTAAGGGAAGAGGTCCGCAGGTTATGGAAAAATATGCCACAAGCATGGCAGAACAAGATCAAGGCCTCGGCCCTCTGCATATCTGATTACGTTGCAGACTGTAAGGTGGATTTCTCGACCATCTTAACCCATCCTGAATAGATGCAACCTTAGCATTGCCGGAGGAGCACCTCATGGATATGAGCCAAATAATGGCCCTGCTCATCGGCCAGGGACAAAGGTGGGTTAAAGAGCAGAGACAGGCCTTCCGGAGCCGGGGGCGGGCCTTGCCGGCCACCGACCGGGCCCAATTTCTGCCATTTTTCGAGGAGTCGCTGCTCCAGGAGGTCCGGCTGGTAGCGGTGCCGGCCCTGGAGAATCCGGGGTTCCTGGAGGACTACCGGGAGGATTTATCGGAAAAGGCCATCCCCTTGTTGGATTTTTCCGGCATGGCCGCCATCACCTTTGTGGATACCATCCTGGTGGTCGATTCTTTTCTCCGCGAGCCCGCCGGCGGCCTCATTTTCCATGAACTGGTGCACGCCGTGCAATATGACCTCCTGGGGCCGGATAAATGCGTAGAGTTGTATATTTTGGGCTGGGTCAATCAAGGTTTCAATTACGCCGCCATCCCGCTGGAAATGGACGCCTACGAGTTGCAGAACCGCTATGAAGCCGATCCCGCGGACCAATTTTCGGTGAGCGCCGAGGTTTCCCGCAGCCTGGAGCTGATGCTGGAGGATTAAAGCCGCGGGGAAGCCGAGGAGGGTTTATTAGGAAAGAATTTTTGGTAAAATAAATGACGAATATGGAAACCCAAAAGGAGTAATCGCATGGTCGACTTGAACCTGAAGGTGGTGGAGCCCCGCAAGCTCACCCCGGAGAGCCGCTTCAGATTCCGCTGCCACCCGGGGGTGCCCTGCTTCACAGAATGTTGCGGGACCACCACCATTATCCTCACCCCTTATGATATCCTGCGCCTGAGAACCCGCTTGCAGATCCCCTCCGGCGAGTTTCTCCGGAAGTATACCCGCACCGAGCCCCACGACAAGTCGGGCCTGCCCCTGGTCATCATGGACATGCCCCGCTTTGAGGGCAAATGCCCCTTTGTCCGGCCGGTAACCGGCTGTGAGATCTATAGCGACCGCCCGGCCGCCTGCCGTTATTACCCCATCGGCCAGGGAACCCTGATCACCGAGGAGGGGGTGGATGAGTTTCACTTCTACGTGCGGGAGGAACATTGCCGCGGCTATGAAGATGACGCGGAGTGGACCGTGGCCTCCTGGCGCGAAGACCAGGGGGTGGAGCGTTACGACAAAATGAACCTGCCGTGGAAGACCATGATGCTGCGCCGCGGGGCGGACGGCGGGCCGGTCGCCGATGAGCGGGGCAATCGGATGTTCCACATGGTGATGTACGATCTGGACCAGTTCCGCCGCTATGTCTTCAAGAGCCGCTTCCTCCAACTCTTTCAGGTGGATCCGGATATCCTGGAGAAGATCTGGGATGACGATGAGGAACTGCTTACGTTCGCTTATCAATATATCAAGACGGTCCTGAAGATTGAGGAGGCCTTGAAACTTCAGGAGGCCCAGATCCCCGAAGGGACCACCCTCACTTTTTAGTAGGGGCGACAGTGGCACAGGCTTCCAGCCTGTGAATGGGTCGCCCGTTCTCAGTCGCTCATGAACCCAGGGCTCGCCCGAGAACCTGAAAAGCAGGGTGGGGCGGGCCGCAGCCAGGAGCCGGAAAGATGACCGAGAAACCGGAACCGGAAGCCCCGGCCGACCCCCGGGAAGTCGCCGCGGTCCTGAATGACTACCGGGTGGTGGCGGTGTTGGGGCTTTCCGAGAACCCCGAGCGCCCCAGCTACCAGGTGGCCCAGTACCTGCAAAATCACGGCTACCGCATCATCCCGGTGAACCCCGGCTGCCGCCAGGTCCTGGGAGAGCCCTGCTACCCCAGCCTCAAAGACATTCCCTTTCCGGTGGAGGTGGTGGATATCTTCCGGAAGGTGGAGGCCATTCCCGCCATCGTGGACGAAGCCATTGCGGCGGGGGCCAAGGCGGTGTGGATGCAGCTTGACCTGGAGGAGCCCGGCTCGGCCCGCAAAGCCAAAAAAGCCGGGCTTAAGGTGGTTATGAACCGCTGTATGAAAGTGGAGCATGCCGCCCTCGGCCGCGCTTGACAAAAATTCCAGGCGCCACCAGGAGTCGGGTAGGGTGCGCACTGCGCACCATTAATGGTATTTCGAAAAGGGGAGGGGATGGCCACCATGGAAACCAGCCTGTTTAACCAGGACGGCCAGGCCGTGGCCTATCTTGCCACGGACGGCGAAACCATCTATCTGTGGGACGGCCGGGCCGCGGCTTATCTGGTGGAACCCCGGGTCTTCGGCGTAAACGGCAGGCAACTGGGTTGGTTCGACCACGGCACCTTTTTCGACATCTATGGCCTCAGGGCCGGTTTCATCAAAAGAAGGTCCCCCATCCCCACGGATATCGAACCGGTAAAACCCGGCAAAAAAGTCCAGAGCATCAGAAAGCCCCGGCAAGGCGGCCTTGCCAAACCCACCCTGTGTTATGGCTATTCCAATAAATTTTTGGAAGAGATCTTGCTGGAAGGTCTGGAGGGATAACCTCCGGTACTCCATCCCGCTGCCCCGCTCCTTTAGGGACGGGGAAATTGTCGTGGCCGGCGGTCGCCGCGGCTAGGCGGAAATAATCCTTCTCCGGGCGTTGCCTGGAAGCTATTGCCAAGCCCCGGTCTGCCCCCAAGGCCATTCTGAGCAAGGGGAATAATCTCGTATTTTTAGTGACTTGCGATCATTCACATCGTTCAGGATGACGGTGAAATCAGGTTTTGCCCTAGCTGCTGGTGAAGGAATGCTGGCGCCGGTCCTCTCGCCCGATGGCAAAATTGCCAAAAGCCTGAAGGAGTTCAAGGTTTAGCCCTCCCGTACTGAAGCAGTTATGCTGTACGAACTCTATAATTCGGACTCGATCCTGCCATTCCCAGGAATTAGGACCTCTTTTCCACCACACTGAAGAGGGCAGCGGCCATGAAATGGAAATGGGACAGAAGAACCCTGGTGTTGATTCTGATCTTTACCGGCTATTTCTTGTGCTACCTGGACCGGATGGTTATCTCTACCGCCATTCCCTACATCGGCAAGGAATTTAATCTGTCGAAAACCCTCATGGGGGCGGTCATGAGCGCCTTCTTCATCGGGTATACGCTGTGTCAGATACCCGGGGGCCTGTTGGTGGATAAATTTGGTCCCCGCAAGGTAATGGCTATCGCCCTCGCGGTGTGGTCGGTTTTTACGGGCCTAACCGGAATGGTGGCCAATGTGACCCAGATGATCGTCGCCAGGGTGATCTTTGGCGTAGGTGAAGCCCCCTATCCGGCCGCGTCCATGAAGAGCGTCGCCCTGTGGTTTGAGCCGAGCCGGCGGGCCTTTGCCACCGCGGTGCTGCTCTCCTCTAATTCGCTGGGACCGGCGGTGGCGCCCTTGTTTGCGGTGGCGGTCATGGCCGCCTGGGGTTGGCGGGCGGTGTTCTATGCCCTGACTATTCCCGGGATTATCATTACCGTATTGATTGCCCTCTACGTTACCGACCAACCCGACAGGCCCGGCGAAGCGGAGGCGCTGTCGCCGCCAGCCCCGGCCCCCCAGGCCGCTGAAGTTCAATATTCTTTCTGGCAGGTGCTGCGGGAACCTGCGGTCTGGAAATCCACCATTATGTTTTCTATTTTCAACATCGCCGGCTGGGGTTTTAAATCCTGGCTGCCCGCTTACCTGGTCACCGCCAGAGGCATGGCCATGAAAAGTATGGGGATTGCGGTGTCGATTACCTTCGCCGCGGGGATCGTCGGGTATCTGTTCGGCGGGTGGCTGTCAGACGGCCCTTTCCGGGATAACCGGAGAATGCCGGTGGTTATTTTTCAGTTTCTCACCGGATTGCTGCTCTACCTGATGTACACGGTAAAATCGATGCAACTGTTGCTGCTTTACCAGACTCTGACCGGATTCTTTTTGACCGCGGCCCTGGCGGCAGTCTGGGCCCTGCCGGTCAGTTCGGTTCCTAAGAAGATGACCGGCAGGGCGGTGGGCATCTTCAACACCGGCGGCCAGTCGGCCGGCTTGCTGTCGCCGATACTCATCGGTTATCTGGTGGATCGGACCGGCAGCTTTAACGCGGGTTTTAATTTCATGATTGCTTGTTTGGCCATCTCGATAGCCCTGGCCTTTTCCTTTAAAACCCGCACCTCCGAATTAGACTGAATGGGGAGCCAGGGCATAATTCCCCTGGCATTTTGCAACTAGCAACTATTGTCAGGTCTCAGATTTCCTTTAATAAAATGTTCTTCATCTTTTGGTCTTTAACTTGTAGCCGCAGGCTTTAGCCTGCGTTCATCCTTAATAAAATGAGCGCAGGTTTTTTGTAGGGGCCTGCGGCTACCGGAACATGTCGATACTTTGGCAGGAACCGGCTGACGAGAGTGTGGTCTGCAAGAAGGGGTGGCCCAGGGGGGGTAGGCTTTTCCTGACCCCCTTGAAAGCTGCCTGAGTAGTTGGAAGGATATGATAACCATATCGAATAGCTATTATTTTGGTTGAAACTGCACAGATATAGCAGATATTAAACGTTTTTCACGCGGATTTTTTGAGGGCGTAGAATTCCAGAGAATTATTCTGTATTTACAAGCCAAGGTCTGGGGATAGGGGTGGGTCCTTAGGCGGGAGTAATTCTCTAAAATAGGTATTATTGCCTATTGACTTCCTTAAAAGGTTAAATTTAATTTTTAAAAAAATTAAGCAAAAAAGCTTAACCCTTTTCGAGACGGAGACCAAAAGCCACGGGCTGTAAAGAGATGGCCGGTTATAAGTTTTTCCATATTACATCCCTTGATTCCTTTTAAAACATTATTAATATTTACATTAAACAAAAAAATATATTGGAGGATGCTTATGCCAGTTTTCGATCCACCTGCTGAAGGATGGATGACATGTACAGAGGATGTTTGTGATAATCCCCCAAACCAAGAAGGCAGAGGAGATAAAGCCAAGATTTGGTGTAACCCAACAAAAAAATGTACAGAGTTTAACAAAGAAAAATGTCAATGTCGCCTTTTCAAACGAGCGCAACCGGGTCCAGGAGAGACTGTACCCGGACCATGGGAATGGGCAGCTAACGAGGGAGATAAGATAGATAAAAAAGATTTCACTGACTATCTTTGCGTATGTACTCAGAAAGAGGTGAAAAAGAAGCTGAAGAAAATTTGATAGGGGCGCACCCAGGTGTGTGCGCCCCCACAAAAATGTCCTGGGGACGGCAACCTGGTATTTAACCTGGCTGGAAGATTTACTGGGGAACCGTCATGCTGGCGCGGGTGAAGAGCGGGGCCCTCAAGGGAGTGGACGCCTACCTGGTGGAGGTGGAAGTCGACCTGGCGCCGGGGCTGCCGGCCTTTACCACCGTGGGCCTGCCCGAGGCCGCAGTCAAAGAGAGCAAAGACCGGGTCCGGGCCGCGGTCAAGAACTCCGGCTACAAATACCCCGGCAAGACCTTTGTAGGCAAGCTCTGCCGGGGCTTTGATTTCCTGGGCTATCATTTTCTGCCGGGAAGGCTCTCAGTTGCTTATCCCTCCTTCCGGCGTTTAACCGAACGTCTTACCCGGCTTTATGAGCAAGACGCGGACCGCCGCGTTGGGCAGTACGTTTGGCGCTGGATGCGGTGGGCTTGCGCTGGTGTAAATAATATCACGCTACGGTGACCGGCCGGTGTCCGCGTCATAACTACCGGCCGCCGGAGGGGCTGCACCGCCGGTCAATGGTGGGCACCCCCCGCCACGCCTCCGGGCCGCCTCGCGCACACGCCTTCGGGGGGCCCTATGAGGGGTTACCTGTGCCGCGCCCCAAGCCGTCGTCCGCATTCGTCACTTTGTGAGTTGCCGCCCACGCCAACTCCCTCAGGGCTGGCGCACTCCACCGCTTCGGGGCGGGCCGCCTGGGGGAGCGTGGGCCTCCCCTGACGCTCGCCGCTGGCCGCCCTGCCGACGGTGCCCGCTGCCTCCCTTCGCTCGACGCCATAATTACCTCCTGCGAGTTGATCGGCGGAGCCGCCCGAACGGGGCCCCCACGGGTCGTCGGCCCGGGGCGATGCCGGACGCTGCCGATTCGTAGCAAAACATAGCTTGTCCGCCGTGTCAATAGAAAAGTCCTCTCGGGGTCGCCAGTCGTGGCTGGCGCCATTGTAGGGCGCGTCTTACGCGCCGTTGTGAGTAGTGAGAGACCCGCCCCAAGGGGGCGCGAGCAGGCCCGCTCCCCGCCGAGACCCGGGCCAGGTGCACGATAAATTGCTATCTTTTTTCCTAATTTTTCCGGTAAAATCTTATTAATACCGGTTGCAGTCAAATTATCAGAAATATTTTCAGTAGGGGCGCACCCAAGTGTGCGCCCTCCGGGGGCGGACACGCTGGTCCGCCCCTACAAAAATGTCCTTTGGACGGCAACCTGTTATTTAACTTGGCTGGAAGATTTACTGGGGAACCGTCATGCTGGCGCGGGTGAAGAGCGGCGCCCTCAAGGGAGTGGACGCCTACCTGGTGGAGGTGGAAGTCGACCTGGCGCCGGGGCTGCCGGCCTTTACCACCGTGGGCCTGCCCGAGGCCGCAGTCAAAGAGAGCAAGGACCGGGTCCGGGCCGCGGTCAAGAACTCCGGCTACAAATACCCCGGCAATCGCATCACCATCAATCTGGCGCCCGCGGACGTGCGCAAGGATGGCACCGGCTTCGACCTGCCGGCGGCAGTGGGCATCCTGGCGGCCCAGGGCCTGCTGCCCCCGGAGCCCCTGGAAAGGCATTTGCTCTTCGGGGAGTTGTCTCTGGACGGCCGTTTAAAACCCACCCGGGGGGTGCTGTCCATGGCCCAGGCTACCCGGGAGGCGGGTTTGGCCCTGATCATCTCCAGGGATAACGGGCCGGAGGCCGCGGTGGTCCAGGGGGTCGAGGCCTATGCCGCGGAGAACCTGGCCCAGGTGGTGGAGCATCTGGCCGGCCGGCAACCCCTGGCCCCGGTGCCGCCGGCACTGCCGGACCTGGAAGGTGAGCCTCCCCGTATGGAGGTGGACTTCCGGGAGGTCAAGGGACAGGAGCCGGCGAAACGGGCCTTGCTCATTGCCGCGGCGGGCAGCCACAATGTCCTGATGGTGGGGCCGCCGGGCGCCGGCAAGACCATGCTGGCCCGCTGCCTCCCTTCGATCCTGCCGCCCCTCAGTTTTGAGGAGGCCCTGGAGACCTCCAAGATCTACAGCATCATGGGGCGCCTCAGGCCCGGCCGGCCCCTGATCACGGCGCGGCCCTTCCGGAACCCGCACCATACCATCTCCGACGCCGGTCTCATCGGCGGCGGCACCAACCCCCGGCCCGGCGAGATAAGCCTGGCCCACCACGGGGTCCTCTTCCTGGACGAGCTGCCGGAGTTCAAGCGTTCCACCCTGGAGGTGCTGCGCCAGCCCCTGGAAGAGGGCCGGGTCACCATCTCCCGGGCGGCCAGTTCGGTTACTTACCCCGGCCGGGTGATGCTGGTGGCGGCCATGAACCCCTGCCCCTGCGGTTATTTCGGCGACTCGCGGCGGGCCTGCGCCTGCACCCCCAAACAGATCCAGCAGTACCGAAGCCGCATCTCCGGGCCGCTGCTGGACCGCATCGACATGCACATTGCGGTGCCCGGGCTGGGTTTCCGGGAACTGGCCGCGGCCGATGCCGCGGAGGGCTCCGCGGAGATGCGGACCCTGGTGCTGCAGGCCCGGGAGGCCCAGTCCCGGCGCTTTGCCAGGGGCCGCATCTTTGCCAACGCCCACATGCCCCCCCGCCTCTTGAAGCAGCACTGCGTCCTCTCGCCGGAGTGCCAGCGCCTCCTGGAGGTGGCCATGGAGCGCCTGGGCCTGAGCGCCCGGGCCTACCACCGCATTCTCAAGATCGCCCGGACCATCGCCGACCTGGAAGGAGCCGCCGGGCTCTCCCCGGGCCACGTGGCGGAGGCCATTCAATATCGCACCCTGGACCGGAAATTTACTGCCTGAACCATCTTCTCTCCTTGCCCAGGGGCCGCGGGCGACCTATTTTTAATTAAGGCCCTGACGGGCCGGCGGCGCGGCTCAGGTCCTGACGCCAATTTTGTAAACCGGGAGGGACGATCATGGGTTATACTATTGAAAGTTTGAAGGAAAAAATCCTGGAGATGTATCCGGAGCTCGCCAGGAGGGGGGTGGCCTCCACCCTCTCCTACGATAAGGACCAGAAGGCCTATGTCCTGAAGTTGAAGAAGGGAGCCCACGAGCTGGCCACCTTTATCGACCATCCCGACGCCAGCCGGTGCCTGGACGGGCACGTTTGCGTCGCCCTGGGCATACAGATCCGGCAATTTCTGGATAATTTTCAGGAAGAAGAGTAAAATTGATTAAAGGCAGAACAGCCGAGGGCGGCTGGGCCGCATCCTTGAGTGATCAGCAGCGGAACCGCAAATGAAATTCTTCAAAGCCAATCCTGACCGGCTGGAGCATTACCACCGGCGGCGCCGCTGGGCCAGACGCCTGAACTGGATCATGTTAGGCCTGGCCCTCACCGCGGTGCTGGGAGTCGCGGCGGCCGGGGGGTACATCTATTACCATTTCCTGAGCGACCTGCCGGACTTCACCTCCATTAAGGAATTCCGGCCCCCGGTGGTGACCCAGATCTTCGCCCAGGACGGCCAGCGCATCGGCGAGTTTTACAACGAGCGGC
Source organism: Desulfobaccales bacterium (assembly GCA_052147455.1). Lineage (GTDB taxonomy): Bacteria > Desulfobacterota > Desulfobaccia > Desulfobaccales > 0-14-0-80-60-11 > JAPLJC01. The sequence continues at coordinate 16,293 of JBKQKO010000090.1, forward strand.
GCATCGAAGTTCCGTACAGCCGCCTGCCCCGGCATGTGGTCCTGGCCTTTGTGGCCGCAGAGGATGCCCGCTTCTTCGAGCATCCCGGAGTGGACATCATCGGCATCAGCCGCGCCTTTTTCCGCAACCTGGAGGCCGGCCATGTGGTCCAGGGGGGCAGCACCATTACCCAGCAGGTGGTGAAGCGCATCCTCCTCACCTCGGAGAGGAGCTTTGCCCGGAAGATCCGGGAAGCAGTCCTGGCCTATCGCATCGATAATTACCTGAGTAAGGAAGAGATCCTCAACATTTATCTTAATCACATCTTTCTGGGTCACGGGTCCTATGGGGTGGAGGCCGCGTCTCAGGAGTACTTCTCCAAGCACGTGGAGGATTTGAACCTGGCCGAGGCCGCGGTGCTGGCGGGCATCCCCAAGTTCCCCAGCCGCTACGACCCCTATCTCAACCCCACCCAGTCCAAGGAACGCCAGGCCTACGTGCTGCGGCGCATGGCCGAAGTGGGCTTCATCAGCAAGTCTGAGGAAGAGGCGGCCCTGAAACAGCCCATCAAGCTGAAGCCCTACCGCCCGGAATGGATCAAAGAGTGCGGCTATTTTAATGAGCACGTACGGACCTTGCTGGAAGAGCGCTTCGGCAAAGACACGGTTTACAATATGGGCCTCAAGGTCTATACCACCGCGGACGTGGGGCTGCACCAGGAGGCCCAGAAGGCCATTGAAGCAGGGATCGACGGTCTGGTGCAGCGCAACGGCTACCGGGGCCCCCTCCGCCACCTGGGCGGCAAAGAACTGGCGGCCTACCAGTCCCGGCAGGTCAAGTATTTCAACAAATACCTGCCCCACACGGGACTGTCGGTTGCGGCCCTGGTGGCCTCCTCTGACAAAAAACACCAGGGGTTGAACCTGCACCTGGGGGACAAATGGGCCTTCCTGCCGCAGAAGGGCAAAGGTGGAGGGGGTCCCCCCACTGCCGGCCTGCGGCCCGGGGACGTGGTGCAGGTGCGCCTGCTGGGCCGGGACCGGCACAGCAAGATTTGGACCGCGGAGCTCATTACCGCCCCCATGGTGCAGGGTGCGCTGTTCTCCATGGAGTTGAAGACCGGCAAGGTCCGGGTGCTCATCGGCGGCAAGGACTTCGGCGATAGCACCTTCGACCGGGCCACCCAGGCCCAGCGGCAGCCGGGAAGCGCCTTCAAGCCCATCATCTATGCCGCCGCCGTCGAGAAGGGCTACCGGCCCGATTCGATCCTGCTGGATGAGCCCATCTCCCTGCCCGGAGGGCGCCGCGGCGAGGTTTGGTCTCCCCAGAACTACGACCATCAGTTCGAGGGCCCCATCTCCGTGGCCTCCGCCCTGGCCCACTCCCGCAACGTGCCCGCGGTGCGCCTGATGGTGGCCATCGGGGTGCCGGCCACCCTGAAAATGGCCAAGACCCTGGGGATCACCAGCCCCATCTTTCCTAACTATGCCTCGGCCCTGGGGGCCTCCGATGTCACCCTGTTTGAGCTGACCCGGGCGTACTCGGTCTTTCCCAATGATGGGGTCTTGGTGGAGCCGGCCTTCATCAACCGCATCGAAGACCGGGATGGCCGGGTGTTGGTGGATTATCAGGTGCAAAAGCGGCAGGTGTTGGATGCCGAGACGGCCCAAACCATGACCCGGTTGATGTTGGGGGTGGTGGAGCGGGGCACCGCCACCCGGGTGCAGGTCCTGGGCCGGCCCATCGCCGGTAAGACCGGCACCACCAATAGTTTCAGGGACGCCTGGTTCATAGGCTTCACCCCGTCGCTGATTACCGGCGCCTGGATGGGGATGGACGATGATCACAGTCTGGGGCCTAAGGAGACCGGGTCTCAGGCTGCGGCGCCCGTCTTTATCAGCTATATGAAGGAGGCCTTGAGGGGCCAGGAGGTGGAGCAATTTCCGGAGATCCACACCACCCTGGCCAAGAAGGGCGATGAGCGGACCGGCAAGGATGAGGAAGCCGCCGAGGGCGATGACACTTTTTATCCCGAGGAGGAGGCTATCAAGGAGAAGGCCCCCAGCCAGCCCCGGGCCTCCAGCCAGCAGTTCTTTAAGAACGACCTGGATGAAGAATAGGAGCAGTTTGCCGTCAGTTTTTCCAGGCTAAGTTATTAAACAGAGCAAAAACCAGTTCCTGATCCAGTTTATGCTCTGTCTGATTGATAAAATTTTGTGGTGGGGCTTGATTCATCACGGCTCAGCCGTTCAAGACATTATCTGGCGTCAGGAGCGATTATGCGGGAGATCGAGGTGGCAAAAGTCACCCAGGGGGTAAAGCAGGCGGCCATTACCGCCAATTATGAGGCGTCGGCAGACCTGCTGGAGGCCCTGGCCCGGGGGGCAGCGGCAGAGGAGTCGGAAAGCGGCCGGGAGATCTTCCGGCAGTTGCTGGAAAACGCCAGCATCGCCCGGGAGGACCGCGTTCCCATGTGCCAGGACTGCGGTCTGGCCGTGGTCTTCGTGGAGCTGGGCCAGGACGTCCGCCTGGTGGGCGGCTCGTGTGAGGCGGCCATTCACGAAGGGATACGCCAGGGCTATGGCGAGGGGTACCTGAGGAAGTCCCTGTGCCATCCCTTTACCCGGGCCAATACCGGGGACAACACCCCGGCGGTGATCCACACCGAGATCGTCCCCGGGGACCGCCTGAAGCTCACCGTGGTCCCCAAGGGCGGCGGCAGCGAAAACATGAGCCGGGTGCATATGCTGAAACCGGCGGAGGGCTGGGCCGGCGTCAAAGAGAAAGTGGTGGGCACGGTGCGGGAGGCCGGTCCCAACCCCTGCCCGCCCATTATCGTGGGAGTGGGCATCGGCGGTAGCTTCGAGCGGGCCGCCTATCTGTCTAAAAAGTCCTTGTTGCGGGAATTGGGCCTGCCTAACGCGGATCCGGAACTGGCCAGGCTGGAGGAGGAATTGCTCCTGGCCGTAAATGACCTGGGCATCGGCCCCCAGGGGCTGGGTGGCCGGATCACCGCCCTGGCGGTGCACCTCCTGATGCAGCCGTGCCATATCGCTTCCCTGCCGGTGGCCGTCAATATCCAGTGCCACGCCTCCCGGCACCGGGAAGTGGTTTTATAAAGGGGTAATATGCCCAAAACCGTGAAGCTGGCGCCGCCCCTCACCAATGAAGACGTCCGGAACCTGGAGATCGGCGATAAGGTACTGGTCAGCGGGGTGATCTACACCGCCCGCGACGCGGCCCACAAGCGTCTGGTCGACCTTCTGTCGGCTGGCAAGCCGCTGCCCATGGAGCTTCAGGGGCAGATCCTCTACTATGTGGGCCCTTCGCCGGCCCGGCCTGGAAGGGTTATCGGCGCCGCCGGACCCACCACCAGTTACCGCATGGACTCCTATGCGCCAATCCTGTTGCGTCTGGGCCTGAAGGCCATGATCGGCAAAGGCAAACGCTCTCCGGAGGTCATCGCCGCCATGAAGGAATACCAGGCGGTTTACCTGGGGGCCACCGGTGGGGCCGGGGCCCTGATCTCCCGGTGCATCAAAGACGCCCGGGTGATCGCCTTCCCCGAATTGGGGCCGGAGGCCATCCACCGCCTGGAGGTGCAAGATCTGCCCGCCATCGTCATCAACGATTGCCAGGGCCGGGATCTCTTCGAAATCGGGGTGGCCCGGTACCGGCGCAGCCCCGGCTCCGAATAACTGCGGCCCGCGGCTGAGGTGGGGTAGTTCTTCGTCTAGAAAAGGAGGTCTATATGAACGCCCCAGTAGACCTGGCAGAGGTTGCCGGCCATGTGACGGAAAAGTGGCGGAGTTTCAGGGAGTATAACTTTGGCACCCTGAAGGACGACGCCCTCATGACCTTCTACGACCTGGCCCAGGAATATGAGACCCTGGATAACTTCTACCGGGTCTCGGTATGGATCATCAAAGAATTTTTCAACCTGGACTGCCGCCTCTATTTAATCTGCGTCGAGGGCCAACTGGAACTGGTGTGCGACAGCCTGCGGGGGGTTTACCCGGAAAAGCCCGCGCCGCCGCCCCATATCCGGCTGGAGAGCGAGGCCTACGCCGAAGCCGATTCCTGGACCATCCCCATCCGGGGCAATCAGATCCTGGTGAGCCAGCTCCCCTTTTACGCCAAGGATCGAATCATCGGTTTGCTGGAACTCTTCCCCGCGGACCGGATCTCCCGGAAAGACAAGTTTTTCTTTGAGAAGTACGCCAATCGGCTGGGCTACAATTTGCACGTCAAGATCATCGCCTGGCAGAATATCCAGCACATCCGCTTCATCAACAGCCTGGTGGCGGATATCGAACACAACGTCATCATCCCCAACATCAGCCTCGCCCTCTACCTGAGGCATCTGCGGGAAAAAATCAAGACTCTGAAAAATCTGGAGTGTGTCTGCCAGATGCGAAAACCGGAATGTGCCTCCCGGGAGGATGCCCAGGGGTATTTTCGGAACCTCGTTCAGGAGATGGAGACTGATTATCAGACCCTGGAGCAGAATTATCGCGGGGTCAGTCTGTTCATTGAATCCCTGTTCCGGCTGTCCCATTTCCAAAAAGGGCATTTCGTCCTGCAGCGGCGCAGCTGCCGGGTCCACAGCGAAATCATTCAGCCGCAATTGCGGCTATTTCTCCCCAAGCTCCAGGAGCGCGACATCGACATCGACACCCGGGCCGGGGAGATGCCCGACGAGGACCTGCCCCTGTCGGTGGATAAGGGGCTGATGGCCCAGGTCTACGCCAATCTCTTTTCCAACGCGGTGAAGTACACCCGGCGCAACCAGGAAGGCCTCAGGTACATGGCCTATGGCCGGGACCTGCTCCCGGACTATTTCGGACCGGGAAAAGACGGGGTCAAGTTCAGCGTCTTCACCACCGGGCCACACATCCCGCCGGAAGACCAGCCGCATATCTTCGATGAAGGTTATCGGGGCGCCAACGTGGAAGGCGAGGTGGGCACGGGCCGGGGTCTCTTCTTTATCCGCAGCGTCATCGAGACCCATGGGGGCGAAGTAGGCTACCAGGCCACTCACGGGGGCAATAATTTTTACTTTGTTCTGCCCCTGGTGATTGCCCCGGAGGTGCCCCTGACGGGCCAGTTGGCGGCTCCCGAGGCCGAACCGGAATGACCGTCCGCCACCTGGCTCTGGAGCTCTACCGCCGGCTAAAGCGGCTGGAAGAGTTGGAGCAGGCCCGGGCGCGATTGGGGCTGGAGGCCCCCATGGCGGAGCGCCACCGCCTGGAGGCCGAAATCTTCCAGGCCAGGAAGTCGGTGGAGCACTACCGGGGGCTCCTTAAGGGCCAGAAGGAAGAGGTAAAGATTTAGAGAAATGGCGCCAGCTACCACGGCGCCCCGCAGTGGTGGCAGACCAGGGCCTCGCTGCCCACCTTGTCCTTACACTTCCGACAGACCGTAGGGCGGGAAAGCGAAGCGCATCCCGCCATTAGGATTATTCCATCTATAGACTGCGAACGTTATCTTCTGCCGCCCATGGAGTGACGGGCGAGACGCGCGCTCCATCGTGCCCGCCCCACCGGCTAAACCACCCTGTCCCTTTGCCAACGTTAACCAGGCCATGACTTCCATAAAGCGGATCAAGGAATATTCCCTGGTTTAATCCTTCCGATTGATCAGGGCCGCCAGGAAGCCGGCGCCGAAGCCGTTGTCGATGTTCACCACCGCCACGCCGGTGGCGCAGGAATTGAGCATGGCCAGCAGGGCCGCCAGGCCCCCAAAGGAGGCGCCGTAGCCCACGGAGGTGGGCACCGCGATCACCGGGCGGTCCACCAGGCCGCCCACCACGCTGGGAAGCGCCCCCTCCATGCCCGCCACCACCACAAAGACGGTGGCCTGGGCCAGCAACTCCTGGTGGGCCAGCAGCCGGTGCAGCCCGGCCACCCCCACGTCGTAAACGGGTTCGGCCTGGTGCCCCATGGTCCTGGCGGTGAGCAGCGCTTCTTCCGCCACCGGGATATCGGAGGTGCCGGCGGAGAGCACCAGGATCAACCCCCGGCCCCGATCGGGGAGGTCGCCGCGGATGATGGTCAACACCCGGGAGTCGGGGTGGTAGCGGGAGTGCTGGAATTCCGGCAACAGGGCCTCGGCCCGGTCCGGGGCCAGGCGGGTCACCAGGATCCGCTCGGCCCGGGGGCTGAGGGCCTGCAAAATGGCGCGGATCTGCGCCAGACTTTTCCCCTCGGCAAAAATCACCTCCGGGAATCCCTGGCGCAACTGCCGGTGATGGTCCACCCGGGCGAAACCTAGGTCCTCGAAGGGCAAGGTCCGGAGGCGTTGCAACGCCTGTTCCACCGACTGCCGCCCGTCCTTCACCTCGAGCAATAATTGTTCCAGGACTTTAACATCCATAGGTAATCCCGTCACTCGTGGTAACTTATTATATTTTCACCAATTTTCCTTCACGGCTGACCAGGTAGCGGAGGTGGCCCCAGGTGACCCGGCTGCCCAGAAAGCTCAGGATCCAAAGGACGCAGGACAGCAGGTCCTTCAGGGGCAGCAGCCAGTAGGAGTTCCCGGGAAGATGGCCCCGAAGGCAGAAGCGCTCTGAAACGACGGCCAGGGTTAAGCGGAGGGCCAGGGTGGCCAGGGTGAGAGCCAATACCCAAGGGGCCGCGCCGGTGGCCCAGCAAAGGGCCAGGGCGAAAACCAAAGCGTGGGTAATGCCGTAAGCCAGGAAGCCTTTGGGGCGGCAAACCCGGTAGGTGCGGGCCCAGCGAAGCTGGTGCGCCAGGTAATCCTTAAGGCTCATCTTCGGAGTTTGGCTCTCCACCACATAGGGGAGGAGGCGGACCTGGAGGCCGGCTTCCGCTATCCGGCGGCCCAATTGGAAATCATCGGCAAGGTAGTCGGCCAGGGGGGCAAAGCCGCCGATGGCCAGCAAAGCCCGGCGGGTCAGGGCCATGGCGGCTCCCAGGGCGAAGCGGATGCCCTCCACATAGTGGGCCGCGGCCACCGAGGGGATGAAATCCGCGGCGATGGTCAGGGCCTCCAGTTGCGCCCCCAGGGTTTGGGCCGGGCCGGAGCGGTATGGGCAGCTCACCAGGCCCATCTCCGGCTCCTGCAAGGCCGCGGCCACCCTGGAAAGGAAGTCGGGGCCCACCTTGACATCGGCATCGGCAATGACCATAAGATCGTAACGAGCCCGCTCCTCCATCTGGCGCAGGCTGCTGATCTTGGGGTTCAGCCCCAGGAGCTGAGGGCAAAAGATGATCTCGATTTCCGGTCCGGCATGGGTCTTTTGGAGTTCCCGGAGCAAGGAAACCACCGGGTCGCCTTGATCCCGCACCCCGAAAAGCACCTGGCAGGGGCGCCAGTCCTGGACCAGGAAGCTCTCCAGACACTCCCGGGTGGTGGCCTCCAGCCCTCTCAAGGGCTTGAACACGGTGATCCCGGCCCCTGGAGGCCGCGGCAACGGGGCGGCGGCCGCTGCGAAGAAGCGCCACAGGGAGACCAGGGCCAGGAGTTGGTAGCCCCAGGCCCCCACCAGGAGCAGGAGAAACAGGAAAGTTGATATTCCCATAGTGTCTAAGGCACGGCGGGCCGAGCCGCCCTCAGGCTTCCAGGCTTTTCCAGGGGCCGCCCGCCTGGGCGCTTTACCCAGAAGGATAATATCATCTCCCCATAAAAAGGACAGAAAATTAGCGGCTCATCCCCTGGTTATGCGGGCACCCCTTGCCTTTGGGCGGATGCGGCTTATCTTAAAAGTGCGCTTCGCCGGTGGAGCAAGGGGGAGTGCAGGCGGCTGCGGAGCAGCAGCCGGGGCGGCGATCACTAAACCCTAAAGGAGAAAAACTCATGACGGCAGTGGTATCTTGGCGTGACAACTGGGAGGCGGCCCTTAAAGAGGCCAAGGAAGCGAACCGCCCATTGGTGCTGGAATTCTATATGGAAGGCTGCCCCCATTGCCAGCGGATGCACGAGGAGACCCATACCGACCAGGCGGTGGCCGCCGCACTTAATACTCGCTTCATTCCCGTGCGCCTGGAAGGGCGCAGCCACATGGAGCTGGTGCGCCAGTTCAACGTCACCGGGGCGCCCAGCACCCTGATCTTCTCCCCCGACGGCCAGGAACTGCATCGCTTTTCCGGATTTTTCCCGCCTGCAGAATACCTTAAGGAGCTGGAAAAATACGGTTAAGAGCGGGGCGCCGGAGACCTGGCGGTCGCCGGCCCTTCGCGGCCGGTTTTTTCCCCGAAGTAATCGAAATTGCCGGGCGGTGGCTCCCTCCTCGGTTATCTCAGGACGGATTGTCTGCAACCCGACGGCTCCCTCATTGCCAAGGGACAAAAATTTTCATATGATAGGGGGCAATGAATGCCGCCCTGAGCCGTCGGGACCTGAGGGCAAGTAAGGGGGAGGGTTCGTGAGATTTAGCGTCAAATGGGCAATGGTGTTTTTCGGGGTGCTGGCTGGGTGCTGGCTGGCGCTGGGGCCGGTGGCCGCTGAAGAAGAAGGCCCTATGGTGTCGGCCAAGTCATTCGTCATCATGGACGCCAAGACCGGCCAGATTTTATTGTCCTTAAATCCCCAGCTCTTTTACCCCCCCGCCAGCACCCTCAAGGTCATGACCGCCATGTCGGTGGTGGAGCACCTGAAGCTGGACGACAAGGTTCCGGTGAGCGCCTATGCCGCCTCCGCCCCCGCTTCCAAGATCAAGATCAAGGCTGGGGAGACCTATACGGTGCAGGAGCTGCTCTATGCGCTGCTGCTCTCCTCCGCCAACGACGCGGCCCGGGCCCTGGCCGAAAGGGTGAGCGGCTGTGAAGAGGAATTTGCCAGGCAATTGACCCGGGAGGTCCGCCAGTGGGGGGCGTACCGTACCACCCTGGCCACCGCCAACGGCCTGCCCGCGGACAACCAGTTCACCACGGCCCAGGACCTGGCCCTGATGTTTAGGCGGGCCATGGGAAATCCGGAACTGGCCAAGATCATGGCTACCAAGTATTACACTATCCAGGGTGACCGGGAATTGCGCAATCACAACCGCTTCCTGTTCACCACCCCCCTGGCGGTGGCAGGCAAAACCGGCTTTACGCGTGCCTCCAGGCATACCTATGTAGGGATGTTTCAAAATGGCGACAAGGCCATCATCGTTGCCATGATGGGGAGCACAAAGAACTGGGCCGATTTGCGGCCCCTCATAGGAAAAGGCTTTGAACTGGAAGGAGCCCCCATCGCCGAGCTGCCGCCGGCAGAGGAGAAACTCCATTTCCCCGCACGCCTTACAACCGTCCAGGCCAGGATGGCGGTGGGCTCCAGCGGTTGCGCACCGGCCAGGAAAAGGGCCAGCAGCAGGAAAAGATCCAGGCATAGGGAAGAGCAATCTTGAGGATCGCGGGCCTGGCTGCCAAAGGTTTATTCAACAAGGTCAGGAACCAGCCCACCCGCCGGCGTTTCGTGGTTTCCACCATCAAGAAGGATGAGGACCTCTTCGAGACCGCGGTTTTTGAAGTTAATTTCTTCTATCTGCCCCGGCGCTGGTCCAACCCTGACCTGGCGGTGGAAACCCGTGCCCAAGACGAGGCCTGGGACCTGCATCACCAGTTGGCCGCCCGCCTGGCCCAGGAAAACCCCGCCAAACTCTTCGAAGAATACCGCTCCTAGTATCAGGTCTCAGATTTTCCTTTAATAAAAAATGTCCTTGATCTTTAGGCCTTTAAAATGTAGCTGCAATCTTAAACTTGTAGGGGCGGACCCCGGTGTCCGCCCTGTTTGAGGGCGCACACGCGGGTGCGCCCCTACAGGCTAAAGCCCGCGGCTACCAGGACATGTAGATATTGATAAAGGCATTCTGAAACATGACCTTAGGCCCAGGGACCCCGGCTGGCCGAACTGCCCTTTAAATCCCCCAGATGGCAATCCTGGCCGGTTGGGCTTCGGTCAGCATCAGGGGGCGGTCAAAGGTCAGGGTCTTGCCCGCTTCGACGGCCAGGACCGCGGCCCGGGCGGCCACCAGGGAGCGGATGGTGTCCGGTCCCACCGCGGGCACGTCAAAACGCAGGTCCTGATTCGGCTTGCTTACCTTCACCACCACCGCCCCGGGGCCGGCCAGGGCCCCGGCCCGGCGGATGCACTCATCGGTGCCTTCAACGGCCTCCAGGGCCACCACCACCTGGCGCCGCACCACCACACACTGGCCGATGTCCAGGCGGCCGATCTCTTTAGCCAGCCGGAAGCCCAAGTCGATGTCCAGAAACTCCTCCCGGGTGGGGGCCCGTTTGCTCAGTTTGCCGGGGGGCGCCAGGAGTTGGTCCAGGAACAGGGTGGAGGGAGCGATGGTGATGCCTTCCTTCTCCAGTTCGGCGGCCACCGCCTGGAGGAGGCGATCGTCGTTGCCGGCCCCGGCTCGCCGCACCACGCCCAGGGCCCGGAGGTCCGGGCGGAATTCCCGAAACAGGCGGCCCCGGGTAATACCTCCGGCCATCACCGCCCGCTGCACCCCGGCGTCCTTGAAGATGTGGATGATTTTGCCCAACTGCCCCACGTAAACCCAGTGGAGTTCCTGGACCAGGTCCGCCAGGGCGGGGTCGGTTTCGCCACGGTGAGCCGCGGCGATGATCTGGGCGCCGTGGGCCCTGGCGGCCTGTGCGAAGAGGAGTGGGAACTGGCCTTTACCCGCGATTAAGCCGATTTTCTCGGACATCTGCCGGCACCAGACCTCGTTCCGAGGTCTCCAGGAAGTGGAGCAGACGCTGGATCTCCGGGTTCTGGGGAAGTTCCCGGCGGATTTTGGCCATGGCCTCCTTCAGGTTGAGGTCGGAGAGAAACAGGATTTCGTAGGCCCGCTTCAGGTCGTGCAGGGAGGAGTCGGAGAAACCGGCCCGTTTGAGGCCTACCAGATTGAGACCAGCCAGCTTGGCCCGGTTGCCCACCGCCATGGCATAGGGTGGCACGTCGCGGTTCACCGCGGAGCAGCCGCCGATGAAGGCGTAGGCGCCGATGCGGGAAAACTGGTGGACCGCCGAGAGGCCTCCCAGGATGGCGTGGTCCTCTACGGTGATGTGGCCCCCCAGGGTGGCGGCGTTGGACATGATGACCCGGTCGCCCACCTGGCAGTCGTGGGCCACATGGCTGTAGGCCATGAAGAGGTTGCCGTCACCGATGCGAGTGACGCCGCCGCCCGCGGCCGTGCCCCGGTGCATGGTAGCGAATTCACGGATGGTGTTGTCATCCCCGATGATGAGCTGGGTCTCTTCCCCTTTAAACTTCAAGTCTTGGGGTATCTCCCCCAGGACCGCGAACTGGAAGATGCGGCAGCGGCTGCCGATGCTGGTAAAATCCCGGATAACCACATGGGGGCCGATCTGGGTGTCGGGTCCGATGGCGACCCGGCCCTCGATGATGCTGTAAGGGCCCACGATCACCCCCGGCCCCAGTTGGGCCGCGGGATCCACGATGGCGGTGGGATGGATCTCTACCTGCCTCATTCTTCTTCCCGGCCCAGCGCGGCCATCATCTCGCCTTCCATCACCAGGGTATTGTTGACGAAGGCCTTGCCTTGCATCTTCCAGAACTTTTGGCCGCTGCGCAGAGATTCCACTTCCAGGCGCAATTGGTCGCCTGGGAAGACCGGCTGCCGGAAGCGCACCTTATCCAGTCCCATGAGGAAGAGCGAGGGATTATCCTGCTTCTCCGGGGTGGCCAACAGGGCCAGAATGCCGCCCACCTGGGCCAGGGATTCCACGATGAGCACCCCGGGCATGATGGGCCGCTCCGGAAAGTGGCCCTGGAAGAACGGCTCATTGATACTGACGTTTTTCAAGCCGACAATGCGTTTCCCCGGCTCCAGGGCGATGATGCGGTCCACCAGGAGAAAAGGGTAGCGGTGCGGCAGGATGTTATGAATTATTTCATAATTCCAGGGAAGGGGCGGCAGGATCATGTTTCCGGCTCCTTATCCAGCCTGGCGGAGAGTTGGCGCACCTCTTTTTCCAGCCATTTCAGCTTCTGATTGAGGTCCGGGAGTTTGGACAGATGGCCCATGATCCGAAGCCACTCTTTTTGGGGCCGGGCCGGGTAACCGGACACCGTCTGCCCGGCGGGCACGGAGTGGTGAACCCCGGATTGGGCCCCTACCTGGACCTCGTCGCCCAGTTCGATATGGCCCGCCAGACCCACCTGGCCCGCCAGCACCACCCGGCGGCCGAGCTTGGTGGATCCGGATACCCCAACCTGGGCCACCAGCAGGGAATGCTCTCCCACCTCAACGTTGTGAGCCAGGTGCACCAGGTTGTCCATCTTGGTGCCTCGGCCGATGCGGGTCTCCCCCAAGGCGCCCCGGTCAATGGCGCAGTTGGCGCCGATTTCCACCTCGTCTTCGATGACCACGGTCCCCAATTGGGGGATCTTCTCATTGCCGGCCGCGGTGGGGACAAAGCCAAAGCCGTCGGCGCCGATCACCGTGCCGCTGTGGATGATGCAGCCCCGCCCCACCCGGCAACGCTCCAGGATGGTGACGTTGGGGTAGATGAGGGTGCCGGCCCCGAGGTGCACCTCATCCCCCAGGAAGCAGCCGGGCATGATGGTTACCCCGTCTTCCAGGTGCACCCGGTCGCCGATAAATACCAGGGGGGCGATGGAGACTTCCCGGCCCAGCTCCAGGTCCCGCCCCAGGCAGGCCTGGTCACTAACCCCGGGCCAGCGCCGCCGGGGTGGGGCAAATAAGGCCGCCACCCGGGCGTAGGCCAGATAAGGGTTGGTCACGATGATTAGCGGCCGCTCCAGGTCCTTCAGGTCCGGGCCCACGATGAAGGCCCCGGCCTTGCTGGCGCCGGCCCGGCGGGCAAAGCGCCTCTGGGCGATGAAGGTGATCTCCCGGGGAGTGGCGCGGTCAATGGCGGCGATGCCCTCCAGCACCAGGTCCGGGGAACCGTGCAGTTCCCCCTGCAGCCGGACTGCCAATTCTCCCAGGGTTAGTTTCATGCAGTAATTTACTGGCCGAAGGCGCTGCGCAGCTTGTCCGTGACATCCATGGCCTTGTTGCTGATCAGCACCGTCGACTTATCCAGGATCAGATCCAGCTTCTCGTCCTTGGAAACCTTTTCCAGGGCCGCGTTCATCTTCTGGGACAAGGGGGCGAACTGGCTTTGCCGAAATTCAGCCAATTGTTTGTCGGCATCGGACGCCTGCTTATCGAAGTCCGCCATCTTCTTTTCCAGTTCCTGGGCTTTCGCCTTTCTGGCATCTTCCTTCATCAGGGAAGACTGTTTCTGGAATTCCTCCACCTGGCGGGTCAAGTCCTGGCGCTTGGCCCCCAGGGGGCGGCTCAAATCATCAGCTTTCTTTTTGATGGATTCCTGGATCCGTTTACCTTCGGCAGAGTTCATCAATATGGAATTAGTGTCCGCAACCCCGATTTTCAATTCGGCCGCCAGGGCTGTCAAAGGCCCGAAGATCATGGTCAAGGCAATTAAGGCGCCGATTACCAATTTGGACATGTAAACCTCCCGTTGAGTTCGATTAATGTTTAACTCCCGGGGAAGGCCAGAGCCCTCGCGGCCGGGAGAGGTGCTGCTTAAGGGGCGGACCAGGTCCGCTTTATTTAGGGGGGCTCCCCTGGCAAACGTCTTCAAGATAGGCCTGGAACTTGACCCTAAATTAGAATGAGGAACCCATGGTGAATTCCCAAACGTTAGACTTCTCAAAGGACTTCCTGGTCAGGTTGTAGCCCCATTCGACCCGGAGCGGCCCCATGGGCGAGAACCATCGGAAGCCAATGCCCGCGGTCGGCCGCAGGAACGGTTCCACCTGGCCGGGGCCGTAAACGTTGCCGGCATCAAAAAAGATAGTGCCCATGACGCCCAGCTTCGTGATTACGGGGAAGCGATATTCCGTATTAAACTGGAGGAACTTATCGCCGCCAATACGCTCATTGGTCGCATCCCGGGGGCTAATATCAGCATATTTAAAGCCGCGGATGGTGTCAATCCCCCCGAGATAGAACTTTTCATAAACCGGCAGGTCCCCCCAGGGCAGGTTATTCATGTAGCCCGCCCGGGCGTGCAGGAGGCCCACGGTGCCCCACTTAAGAGGGAAATACCAGCCGGTTTCCGCTATGTAGCGCATAAAGGCGACGGCGCCGCCGATGCCGGCAAATTCCGTGGAGACGCTGTTATCCGATCCCTTGGTGGGGGAGAACAAGGAGTCCCGGGAGTCCCGGCGCACGGTGAAGGAGGTGGCGCTGGTACTGTGAATCTTGGCCGCCGCCGAGATGAGGGGGTCGGGATTGGGGCCCAGGTCCGAGAGGCTCACGTATTCATAACGGTACATCCAAAAGAGACGGGTGTACTGCCATACCAGGGGATGGCTCAGGCGCAGATCCCCGCCGCTGGTTTTGCGATCATATTCTGTGTATTGGCGCTCCCAGTTAAAGGCGTCGATGCCTAAACTCAGGGGCCGGTCGAAGAGATAGGGCTCGGTGAAAGAGGCCCGGAAGCGGTGGGAAATCGACCCGAGCATACCCTCGACCTTGACCTGCTCTCCCCGGCCGAACAGGTTGTTCTGGCTGACCTGCACCATACCCACTACCCGGTCCTGGGTGCTGTATCCGGCCCCCACCCCAAAGGTGCCGGTAGGCCGCTCCTTCACGGTAACCTTCAGATTCATGTGGTTAGGGCTGGAGCCTGGGGAGGTGCTGAAGTTCACGTCTTCAAAATACTCCAGGCGCCGCAGGTTCTTGATGCTCTCTTTTAGATTGGTGGCGGAGAACAGGTCTCCCTCATAAATCCGCAGTTCCCGCCGGATTACCTTGTCCCGGGTCCTGACGTTGCCGGCGATATCGATGCGTTCTACATAGACTTTGCTGCCTTGATGGATGTCGAAGGTCACATCCACCTTGAGGGTGTGTTCATCTTCCTTGAGCATGGGGTTGATATCGGCGTTGGCATAACCCTTGTCCGCATATAAGTCGGACAGGGTGGTGAGATCCGTTTGCAGCATCTCCCGGCTGTAAACCTTCGCCTTGGGGATGCCGATCTTCTCCAGGAGCGTTTTTTTATCTTCCAGAAGGTCCCCCTGGAGGTCTACCTTACCCACTTGGTATTGCGGCCCTTCATGGATGGTGAAGGTGATGTAGATATATTTACCCTTGATGTCGATCTTGGGATCGCTTATCTTGGCCTTGATGTAGCCGTGGTTGTAATAAAACGACGCCAGCTTTTCCACGTCCCGCTCAAGCTTGTCCTTGTCCAATTTCCCCGACTCGGTGAGCCAGTTGATTACAAAGAAAAAGGATTTTTCTTTGATCTCCATCACATCCCGGAGTTCCTTGGGCTTGAAGGATTTGTTACCCTCAAAGTTGATCTCTTTAATGACCTTCTTGCCGCCTTCGTCGATGTGCAGCACCAGATTGACTTCGGTCGGGGTAACGGTTATCAATTCATAGTCGACCCGGGCTTGAGAGAAACCCTTCTCATGGTAGAGATTCTGGATTTTGTTGATGCTTTCCTTAATGGCGGTTTCCGAGGCCACCGCGAAAGGTTTGAGGTCCATGACCTCCGTGATCTTGTCCCGTTTCACATTGTGGTTGCCTTTAATGATGATCTCTTTAATGGCTGGTTTCTCTTTCACCAGGACCGTGAGGACCTTGCCCTCCGGGGTATCGCTGATATCCAATTTCACGTCGGTGAAGTAGCCCATCTTATAGATGGCCTTCAAATCCTCCCGGAGGCGGGCGGGATTGGCTATCTCCCCCTCCCGGGTCTGCATTACTCCCAGGATGGCGTCTTTTTCGATGCGGCGGTTGCCCTTGACATCGAGGTGGGAGACCCGCACCTTGCCAAGGATTTTGAAGCTCAATTCTTGAGCCATCTGACGGCTGAGGCCGGTGAGGGCCTTGAGTCCGGTAGCCTGGAGCTTCAGAGTGGCCGGGGCCGCATGGCCGCTCAGATCCAGGAGCTGGCCTTCCAGGGAGAGGGCCTCGCCCACCTTCACCAGGGTGCCGGAAATGACCATGTCGGCCCCCAGCTTGCGGCCGATCTCCTGGACCTGGGCATCGTTCAAGGGCCCTTTCAGGGTGGCCAGCTCCCGCTTCAAGTCCTCCTGGGGGATCGTGGAAAAGCCATCGGTCTTCAGACGCTCCAGGATCTCCTGTTGCACCTTGTCACCCAGACCTTCCAAAGGTTCCCGGCTGGCCACGGCAAAGGGGAAGACCGCCACCTTCTTCAGGACCACCTCTTGTTCCTGCGCCAGGGCCGGCGGGGTCAGGGCCAAAGCTGCCAGCAGGACTGCAATTATGAGCCTGTGCAACACCTTATTCCCCCTGTAGAATCATGGCCTTGCCATCCACCAGGGTTATGCGCCGGTCCAGGGATCGAGCCAACTCCTGGTTATGAGTGACAATTACCGAGGTGAGTCCCCGTTCGCGATTGAGTTCCAGGATGAGTTCCTGCACCCTGGCGCCGCTCTTGGGATCCAGGTTGCCGGTGGGTTCGTCCGCCAGGAGAACTTCCGGCTCCAGGACCAGGGCCCGGGCCACCGCCACCCGCTGCTGTTCGCCGCCGGACAGTCTGCTGATCCGGTAGCTCAGGCGATCCTTCAGGCCGACCCGCACCAGGATGGCTTCGGCCTTGTCCCGGGCCAGCCCCTGGAGCTCCCGGGCGATGAGGGCCGGCATCATGACGTTTTCCAGAGCATTGAACTCGGGTAGCAGGTGATGAAATTGGAAGACAAACCCCAGCTTGCGATTCCGAAAGGCCGCCAGGGGTTTGTCATCCATGGCGAAGACGTTCGTGCCTTCCCAGAGAATCTCTCCGCTGCTGGGGCGCTCCAGGGTTCCCAGGATATGGAGGAGGGTGGATTTGCCCACCCCCGAGGCCCCCAGCACCGCCAGGGTTTCCCCCTGGGGAATGTCGAGATCCACCCCGGTGAGCACGGGCACCTGGATGCCATTATTCTTGAAGGTCTTGACCAGACCCCGGACCCGGATCTTGGGCGGAGTCTCAGACCTGCTGCGCTCTGCCATATTCTCTTCTACCGCGTTAAGCACCTTAACACTTTCCCGAGAGGGCGTCAATCTTGATAGCTTCGAGTGTCTGAGTGGTGAGATGTTAGTTAGTATTCCGCCGCCCTTGCAGCCAACCTGCTGCGAGGATCAAGAATGGATCCGGTCGCCGCCAACCACTGAGTGCTCACCGCTCACTCATACCTGATGGCCTCCACCGGGTCCAAACGGGCCGCCTGCCAGGAGGGGTACAAGGTCGCCAGGAAACTGATAGCCATGGCGGCCAGCACAATGGCCAGCACGTCCTGGGTCTGGATCAGCACCGGCAGGGTGGAGAGACCATAAATCCCGGCGGGCAGCTTGATGAACTCAAATTTTTTCAGCAACCCGCAGACCCCCAGCCCCAGGCCCAGGCCCACCAGGGTCCCCAGGCCGCCGATAACCAGGCCGTTCAGGATGAAGATGCGCATGATGGACTGCCGGGTGGCCCCCATGGACTTGAGGATGGCGATCTCCCGGGTCTTTTTCATAACCATCATGAACAGGGTGCTGGCGATGCCGAAGGCCGCCACCAGGATGATGAGGGTGAGGATGATAAACATGGTGATCTTTTCCAACTTCAGGGCCGCGAACAGGCTGGAGTTCATCTGCATCCAGTTTTTGCTGTAATAACCGGGGCCTAGCCGGCCCAGGATTTCCTCCTGCAGCCGATCCGCGCCATAGATATCCCGGATTTCCACTTCCAGGCCGGTAATGCGGTGGCCCAGGCCCAGAAATTCCTGCATGGCCGTAATGCTGGTGAAGACCAGGCTATTATCGAATTCGTACATGCCGGAGTAGAAGACGACGCTCACCCGGAAGGGCTTCATTCGAGGCAGGCGCCCCATGGGAGTCAGGGTCCCCAAAGGGGAGATGATGTTCAGGTAGTCACCCGGTTGGAGATTGAGATTGCGGGCCATTTCGGTGCCGATGGCGATGGGGGGAGGCGCCTCCGGCGCGGACTCGGCCAGATCGGCAAAATTCCCCTTGATCACCTTCAGGGCCGGGGGGCCGCCGCGGCTGATGGTCTTCAGGTCGAGACCCCGCATCACCCCGACGGCGATGTTGCCGGGGGACGAAAACATCACCTGGGTGTAGATAAAGGGAGTGGCGGACAACACCCCGGGGACCGCCTGAATTTCGGCCACCTCCTTCTGGTAAGAGGTGAAGGGGCTTCCCTGCTTCAGTACCAGGATGTGGGCGTTGACGCTGAGAATCTTCTGCTTCAGCTCCTGGGTGAAGCCGGTCATCACCCCGATGACCACGATGAGGGCCATCACCCCCACTGCCACCCCAGCCATGGAGATGAAGGTGCTGAGCGACAGGAAGCCTCTCTGGCGTTTAACTCCGCGGAGCAGGCGCAAGGCCACGAAGATTTCAAAAAACGTCAAGGGACTTACCTTTCCGGCCTGAGCAGCGGGAATAGAATGACATCCCGGATGGAGGGTGAATCGGTGAGGAGCATCACCAGGCGGTCGATACCGATGCCCTCCCCGGCGGTGGGCGGCAGGCCGTACTCCAGGGCCAGGACGAAGTCTTCGTCCACCGCGTGGGGCTCCTCCTCGTCCCCGGCCTCGTGGGCCTGCAATTGTCTGGCAAAGCGTTCTCCCTGATCCACCGGGTCGTTAAGCTCGGAGAAGGCGTTGGCCAGCTCCCGGCCAGCGATGAAGAGCTCGAAGCGGTCCACTACTTCCGGGTCCGCCTCACTTTTCCGGGACAAGGGTGAAGCCTCCAGGGGATAGCCCAGGATGAAGGTGGGCTGTGATAGGTGCGCCTCCACCCGCAGATCGAAGAGCTTGATGAGGGCCCGGCCATACCCCTCCCCGGGACGCAGGGCCACCCCATCTTTCAGGGCCAGTTGCACCAGGGCTTGGTGATCCCGGACCACCGACGCGGGAATACCGCCGATGGTGGTCAGCGACTCCCGCAGGTCCAGGCGGCGCCAAGGCGGGGTGAGGTCGATCTCCACCCCCTGATAGCTGAATCGCAGGCTTCCCAGGATCTCCCCGGCCACCGAGCAGAGAAGCTCCTCCGTCAGGTTCATCAGGTCCTCATAGGTGGCGTAGGCCTGGTAGAACTCCAGCATGGTGAATTCCGGATTATGCAGGATCGATAAGCCTTCATTGCGAAAGTTGCGGTTAATCTCATAAACCCGATCGAGCCCCCCCACCACCAGGCGCTTCAGATAGAGCTCCGGGGCGATGCGCAGATAAAGCTTCAGGTCCAGGGCGTGGTGGTGGGTGACGAAGGGCCTGGCGGTGGCCCCCCCGGGGATAGGCTGCATCATGGGAGTCTCCACCTCCAGGAAACCCCGGCTATCGAAGAACTGCCGCAGCAGGCCAATGATCTTGGCCCGGGTCTCGAAGACCCGGCGCACCTCGGGGTTGACCATCAGGTCCAGGTAACGCTGGCGATAGCGGAGCTCGATATCGGTGAGGCCGTGGTATTTCTCCGGCAAGGGGCGCAGGGATTTGGTCAGGAGTTCGAAACTCTTCACCGCCAGGGTGAGCTCCTCGGTCCTGGTGCGGAACAGGGTGCCAACCACCCCGATAATGTCTCCCAGATCAATGAGGCGCTTGAAGCGGGCGTAGTGCTCCTCGTCCACTACCTGGCGTTGGAGATAGATCTGCAGCCGGCTGCTGCCATCCTGGAGGTGGCCGAAACTGGCCTTGCCGAACTCCCGGAGGAGCATCAGGCGTCCGGCCAGGCGAAAGTCCAGGTCCAGCCCTGCCAGTTGCTCCCCGCTGAAGGAGCCGTATTCCTCGATTACCTGGGCGATGCTATGGCTGGGAGCAAAGCGGTTGGAAAAAGGGTCGACTCCCTGGTCCCGCAGCTCCTTTAGCTTTTGCAGACGTTGATTTCTGATCTGGTCGGATAGCGCCAAGCTTCAGCCTGTTCCCCGGGTAAGATATCAATACGCCAATTTTCTCAAACTCCAAATTTTTAGATTATTCAGGGGCCGTAGTCAAGCCTTAATGGTCCCGGGCGGCTGAGGACCCGGGAAACGGAAAGCCATCCAAATTAAAGGTCCGTGAACCGGCATCACCCCCGCAGATGAAGGCTTGGCCCAGGTCTGCGCGGTTATTTCACTATTTAGGCAAAGATGGCGCAGGAAATGGCGGCCGGACCCCCTCTACGGTCCAGGGCCAGCCGGGGCTGCTGTCCCGGATGCCGCCGTCACCGCGGCCATCACCAGGTATGGGGAGCTTCGCGGTTAAGCCAGGAAAACCGAAAGAAAAGAACCGGAATTGCTCCCCGGCTCAAAATTTTCGCCGATAACCAAAAATATCTCGAAGGGTGGATTGCTAATTGGTCAGATTGTGAGAAAATTACAGTCGGCGTTGAGCCCACCGCAGTAATGACAACTGGCTGCGGATTCTGGTGAGAAACCTTGCGGATGTTCTTCTTGCAGTCGTTCAGTATAGAGGCGGAAACCACGGCCGGCACCGACGTTCTGGACCTGACCCCGCAGGTGGCTGCAAAGGTTCGAGACGCCGGGGTGAGCGCGGGCTTGCTAACCCTATTCATTTCCGGTTCCACCGCGGCTTTGACCACCATCGAATATGAGAGCGGTGCGGTGCAGGATTTGAAGGCCGCCATCGAGCGGCTTTTCCCCCAAGACCTGGACTATGGGCATGATCGCCGCTGGGGTGACGGCAACGGCTATGCACATGTCCGGGCGGCCTTCCTCCAACCCTCACTGAGCATCCCCATCGACCAGGGGCGGCTCCAGTTGGGCACCTGGCAGCAGATCGTCTTACTCGATTTTGACAACCGGCCCCGGCAGCGCCTGATTCGGGGCCAGGTGCTGGGATTACCACCAGCCGCCGGGTGAAGACCGCCGCGCCCAAAACCTACACCATGACCACCGCCCAACTCACTTTTGAAGATAACGCTTTGGCCCAGGCCCTGTTCGGAGAACAGGGCAGGCATTTGCGCATCATCAGCCGCACCTTGGGGATCAAACTGCCGGTGCGGGGCAACCAGGTGACCCTTGAAGGTTCGGAGGCCGAGGTTCGCCTGGCCCAGCGGGTCCTCCTGGAACTCTACGAGTTGCTTCGCCATGGGTACCCGCTTCTGCCCCAGGATGTGCAATATAGTATCAGGATTCTCCAGGACAGGGAGACCGCCTCTATCAAGGAGATCTTCCTGGATACGGTGTATATCTCTGCCATGAAGAGGCGCATCTCGCCTAAGAGCCTCAATCAGAAACGCTACATCGAGGCTATGCGCACCCACGACATCGTCTTCGGGGTGGGGCCGGCGGGCACCGGCAAGACTTACCTGGCCATGGCCATGGCGGTGGCGGCCTTAGTGAACCAGGAGTTCATGCGCATCGTCCTCACCCGGCCCGCAGTGGAGGCCGGAGAAAAGCTGGGTTTCCTGCCCGGGGACCTGGCGGAAAAGGTCAACCCCTATCTCCGGCCCCTATACGACGCCATGCACGATATGATGGATTTCGAGAAGGCCAGCCGTTTGGTGGAGCGGGGCATCATCGAGGTGGCCCCCCTGGCCTTCATGCGGGGCCGGACCTTGAACGACTCCTTTGTCATCCTGGATGAGGCTCAAAACACTACCTCCGAGCAGATGATGATGTTCCTTACCCGCCTGGGGTTCGGGTCCAAGGCGGTGATCACCGGGGATGTGACCCAGATCGACCTGCCTCCCGGGGTGACCTCCGGGCTGGTGGAAGCACGGGACTTGCTTGAGGGGGTGGAGGGCATCGCCCTGGTGCATTTCAGCGAGCGGGACGTGGTGCGCCATCCCTTGGTGCAGGATATTATCCGGGCCTATGACAGCCGTCGGCCGCGGCGGGGTTCTGCCCCGAAAGAACCCCCCATGCCTAACCATGACCAGAAATTAAGCGCCAGCGAGACGCCGGCGCCAACGGACCGCCATGATGCCTGACAAAGAACCGCCCGGCAAAATCCGGCGCCTCTTCGGGCTGGAGCGCCTGCACTTCCGCCTGCCCAGTTCCCTGTGCCGCAAGTCGCCGGCGACGCCCCGGGAGGAGTGGGCCATCAAACTGGCGCTGCTACTATTTTTGAGCCTGGGGCTGGCCTTTATCCTAACGCCCCGGACTCCCGCCACCGCCAGGCAATATAAAGTGGGGGACATCGCCCGGGAGAACGTTAAGGCCCTCAGGGGGTTTCTGGTGGAGGACGTGGAGACCACCGCCAAACGGCAGCAGGAACTGCTGGCCCAGATCCCGCCGGTCTTCGACCTGGAGGAGCAAATGGCCGATAAGGTGCAGCAGCGCCTTCAGAAGGCCATGGATTATTTGCGCCGCCTTTCCCAAGAAAACCCGTCGGCTGCCAACGGAGGGCGGCCGGCGTCAGGCAGCCGGGCCCGGCCCAGGGGGGAAGTCTCCTATAAAATGCTGCTGGAGCATAAGCCGGAGTTCGACCGGCTCCTGGGGGTATCCATCCCCAATTCCACCTTCGCACTGCTGGTCAAGACGGATTTTTCCCCCTACCTGGAGGCCATGACCAGCCAGGTTCTGGGCCAGTTTTTCAATCAGGGGGTGATCAGCAACCGCACCGTCCTGCAACCGGCTCCCAAGGGGATCCTGGTGCGGCGTCTGCCTTCCCAAAAAGAACAGTTGCAGCAGGCTCCCTTTCCCTTTGTGGAAATGGATGAGGGCCGCAAATCCGTCGCCGGCTATTGCGGGGAGGTGGCAGCAGAGCTCTCGCCGACGGAACGCTTGCTGGTCTGCGATCTGGCCCAGCATCTGCTGGTGCCCAACGTCTCCCCCAACCTGGCCGAAACCAGCGAGCGCCAAAAAGCCAAACTAAGGTCCTTGCAGCCGGTCTATTTCAAGGTCAAACGGGGTGAGATGCTGGTGCGGGAAGGGGAGCCCATCACCACCCGTCACCTGGTGCAATTGGAGGCCCAGAGCAACCTCTATCCCCGCAGTCGGGCAGTGGTGGTGTTCCTGGGCATTTTCCTCACCCTGATCCTGCTGCTGGGTGTCTTTTACCAGTTGGCCAGTCTCTCCCTGCGGAACTTTTCCCAGCACCTCCGGGACCTGGGCTTCCTGGCGGCCTTGCTGCTGGCCAGTGCCCTGCTGAATAAATTTCTTCTGGTCTTGGGTGAGAATCTATCCTGGAACCTGCCGCTGGTGGGGCAAAACCTGGTATTTATGCTGCCCCTGGGACTGCCGGCCATCTTTGCCGCCATGTTCCTGGGCCTGGAAACCGGGGTGGGAGTGGCCTTTTTGAACGCCATCTTTACCGCCTTGATGGTGCAGCGGCCCTTTCCCCTGTTCCTCTACTTCGTCATTGCCGGCCTGGTGGGGGTATGGGGGGTGAAGAACTGCCGCCGCCGCAGCGCCCTGATCCAGGCGGGGCTGGCCATCAGCCTGGCCAATATGGCCCTCCTGGCCGCTTTCAAACTGCTGGAATACCCCTTCGGCTTTCAGGACCTGTTCAACGGAGAGATCTTTGCCTTTTCCGGGGGCTTGCTTACCGGCATCCTGGCCCTGGGTCTCACCCCGATTATGGAGGCGGGCTTTCGCTTCTCCTCCAACATCCGCCTGCTGGAACTTTTGAACCTGGATCAGCCGGTGCTCCGGGATTTGATGCTGATGGCCCCGGGCACCTATCACCATTCCCTGGTGGTGGGCCAGATGGTGGAGGCGGCGGCCGAAACCATCGGCGCCAGTCCCATGCTGGCCAAGGCTGCGGCCTATTACCATGACATCGGTAAAATCAAAAAGCCCCTCTATTTCGTGGAAAACCAGATGGACGGGGAAAACAAGCACGAAAAGTTGGCCCCCTCCATGAGTGGCCTGATTCTCATTTCCCACGTCAAGGACGGGGTGGACCTGGCCCGGAAACAACAACTGGGAGAGGCCATTACCGACATCATCCAGCAGCATCACGGCACCAGCTTTATCACCTATTTTTACCATAAGGCCAAGGTCCAGGCGGCCAACCCCCAGACAGTAAAAGCCGAGGACTATCGGTATCACGGCCCCCGCCCCCAAACCAAGGAAGCCGGGTTGGTCCTCCTGGCGGACCAGGCGGAGGCCGCCTCCCGGACCCTCAACGATCCCACCCCGGCCCGTATCCAGGGAATGGTGCAGAAGATCGTCAACAATGTCTTCGCTGACGGCCAGCTGGACGAATGCGAGCTGACCCTGAGGGACTTGCACCACATCGCCAAGAGCTTTCACAAGATCCTGGGTGGCATCTTCCACCAGCGGATTCATTATCCCCAGACCGTCGAAAAGAAGAGAATCCATGAGGATTTGGATAAGCAACCGCCAAAGAAAAATGGCGCTAAATCCGGAGAGAATCAAGAAAAGAGCCGGGAAGATCTTAAACGCCTTGGGCTGGTCTGAGGCGGAGCTGAGCCTCACCATCCTGGGGGACCGGGCTATGGCCCGCCTCAACCGGGAGACCTTCGGGCGCCGGGGTCCCACCAACGTTATTTCCTTCCCCCTGGATGCCCCAGACCTCGCCCTAGCCGGAGATGGGTTGGCCCGGGAAAGTCGGGGCGCCCCTTTCCCTGGGCCTCGCTCCGCCTCCAGGTCAAGCCCGCCGATGGTCCTGGGAGAGGTGGTCATCTCCCTGGGGACCACCATTAACCAGGCCAGGGAACTGGGCTGGCCCTGGCAGGGCCTCTTCGACTTTTACATGATTCACGGTATATTACACCTGCTGGGCTACGATCATGGGACCCCTGCGGAGGAGGCAGCCATGACAGGCAAGACCTGGGAGCTGATGGGGTTGCTTCAGCGGAAACTGAAATAGTCAAGTTTCGCACCTGAATAAAATACACAGGCGGGACGCCTATGCTACCTGGACTTGGTAGCATAGGCCTCTGGCCTGTGTAGTCAGTTATTAACCGGAGCATGAAAGGGGTTCCATCTTTATCCCCTCTCCCCCAATGGGGGAGAGGGCAAGGGTGAGGGGGAATTTAATCTCTTTTCCACTCCCATTCAGACTTGGTGCGAAACTTGGGTGTAGTAGCTGACAATTCCCAGTAACCCCTGCCTACCCTGGCAACTGGCAGAAACTGGTAACTAAACTTCAAGGAGGAACGGCGTGCCTCGATTGGAAGTGAACGTGGATCATGTGGCGACCCTGCGGCAGGCCCGCCTCATCGATGAGCCCGACCCGGTGACCGCCGCCGCCCTGGCGGAGCTGGCCGGGGCCGACGGCATCATCGTCCACCTCCGGGAGGACCGCCGCCATATCCAGGACCGTGACTTGAGGCTGCTAAGACAGACGCTCAAAACCCGTCTCAACCTGGAGATGGCCGCCACCCAGGAGATGCTGGAGGTCGCCCGGGAGGTGCAGCCGAATCTGGTGACCCTGGTGCCGGAAAATCGCCAGGAGCTCACCACCGAAGGGGGCCTGGAAGTGGCGGGCAACCGGGCGGCATTGGCGGATTATCTGCTGGCCTTAAAGGCGGCGGGCTTGCGGGTCAGCCTGTTCGTGGACCCGGTTAACCCGCAGATCGAGGCCGCCAAGGAAGTGGGGGCCGAATGGGTGGAGTTGCACACCGGCACTTACGCCGAGGCGCCCACCCGGGTCGAGGCTACCCGGCTCTTTCAGGAATTGGTGGAAGCCGCCCGTCACGCCCGCAGCCTCGGCCTGAAGGTGAAGTGCGGCCACGGCCTCAACTACCGGAACATTAAACCCTTCCGGGGCCGGGAGGAATTCGCCGAATACTCCATCGGCCACGCCATCATCGCCCGGGCCG
>JBKQKO010000091.1:0-25652 GCA_052147455.1 Desulfobaccales bacterium
GGCCACAGGCCGCCCTATATCTGAGAGACAAGCAAGACCGGTTTGTAAAAAGCTATTACCCGGAGGCCCATTGAAACCCGAACAATTTCCCGACGATATCCGGCCCTTCCTCATCCCGAAGCCGGAAGGGGAGCTGGTCTATCGCTGTCTCGAGTGCGGGGCGGAGTATGACATCAGCCGGCTCCTCTACGCCTGCCCCAAGTGCCGGGGCCTCTTCCTCCTGTAGGATAAGGCCGCCGGCCGCCTCCGGGAGCGCTCCGGGGCCTTTTGGCGCCGGTTGTTCGATTACCGCAAGATGCTCAACCGGCCGGCCCTGAAAGGGGTCTTTCTCTTTTATGAACTGATTGCCCCGGTCATACCCCTGGAGGATATCATCTACCTGGGGGAAGGCCACACCCCTCAGGTGGCCGCCAACGAGGCGTTGCAGGCGGAAGTCGGCGGGGCCTTTTATTATAAAAACGACGGCCAGAACCCCAGCGCCTCTTTCAAAGACCGGGGCATGGCCGCGGCCTTGAGCTATCTCAACTACCTGGCGCGCCAGCCCGGGGCCGGAAAAATCCTGGCCATCTGCGCCTCCACCGGCGACACCTCGGCGGCCGCCGCCCTTTACGCCGCTTACCTGGGAAGCCGGGTGGCCTCCGCGGTGCTCCTGCCCCAGGGCAAGGTCACCCCCCAGCAACTGGCCCAGCCCCTGGGCCACGGCGCCAGGGTATTGGAGATCCCCGGGGTCTTCGACGACTGCATGA
Source organism: Desulfobaccales bacterium (assembly GCA_052147455.1). Taxonomy (GTDB): domain Bacteria; phylum Desulfobacterota; class Desulfobaccia; order Desulfobaccales; family 0-14-0-80-60-11; genus JAPLJC01. Next base: position 747 of record JBKQKO010000091.1, read on the forward strand.
AGGTGGTGGAGTCCCTGGCGGACCACTACCAGGTGGCCCTGCTCAATTCCAAGAACTCCTGGCGCATCCGGGGCCAGGAGTCATACGCCTACGAGATCGCCCAGTGGTTCGACTATGAGCTGGCCGGTAAGGTGGTGGTGGTGCCCATCGGCAACGCCGGCAACATCACCGCCATCCTGCAAGGCTTCCTGCGCCTTTACGGCCTCAAGATTATCGAGACCCTGCCCCGGATCATCGGGGTCCAGTCCCGCCACGCCGACCCGGTGTTCCGCTATTACCTGGAGCCGCACCAGGCGAAACGGGTCTTCAAACCGGTGACCGTCCAGCCCAGCGTGGCCCAGGCGGCCATGATCGGCAACCCGGTGTCCATGCCCCGGGTCATCCGCCTGGTGGAGGAATACCACCGCCAGGCCGGCGAGGGCTCGGTGGCCGTGGTCCAGGTGAGCGAACAGGAGATCATGGACTCCATGCTGCTGGCCAACCGCCACGGCCACATCGCCTGCACCCAGGGGGGCGAATCCCTGGCCGGCTTCCGGGCAGCCTTGAAAGAGAGGCTGGTGGAGGCCGGGGAAACCGCGGTGCTGGACGCCACCGCCCACCATCTGAAGTTCATCGGTTTTCAGCAGATGTACTTCGAGGACTCCTTTCCGCCGGAGTTCGAGGTGGCCCCCAAGGCCGAGTACCGGAATCGGCCGCAGTTGCTGACCCCCAGGACCGATGACCCGGCCCAGCAAACCGCCGATTTGGCGGGGCAAATCGCCGCCTTGCTAGAATTGACCCCCAAGGGTTAGCGAGGTTGCTTCCCCGTTGGCCCGATCTTATCTTTTCTCCAGACCCGAAAAGGAGGAGGGAAGATGAAGAAAACAAGGTTATGGGTGCTGGTGATGGCGGCCGCTCTGATGCTGGCCTTACCCTGGTCATATGCCATTGGCCAGGAAGCCCCGCGTCTGGCCCCCGAAACCCTAAAAACCTGGCTCTCCGACCCCCAGGTACTCATCCTGGATGTGAGGCAGCCGCATGATTGGCAAGGCAGCGATAAAAAAATCATGGGCGCGGTGCGCCAGGACCCCAAAGATTTCAAAACCTGGGCCGCGGGCCTGCCGAAGGGGAAAAAAATCGTCCTTTACTGCTCCTGACCTAACGAGGGCACCAGCGCCCGGGAGGCGCAGCAATTGCTAGAAATGGGCTTTCCCCAGGTTTGGGCTCTGAAAGGCGGCTGGATAGGATGGGAGGCGGCAGGCTACCCCACGGAGTCGAAATGATAGTCGTAGTTCTCCGCGGCCGGTCGTATAGGGCGGGCTGTGCCCGCCGAATTTTGGCGGCCACAGGCCGCCCTATGACTGAAAAGGGGGGGAAGGTGCAGAAAGCAAGGTTATGGTTGATGATGATCTTTAAGATGCCGGCCAACGGATGACTACTCCAGATCAAACCGCCAGCAAGGCCCCGGCGCCGACTCCCCTGGCCGACGGCTACTGCTTCGTCTGCGGCAAGAACAATCCCCGTGGCTTTAAGATCACAGTGCGCTATTTGGAGGCGGAGCTGGCCGCGGAGACCGAGATGGCCATCCCCAGGGAATACCAGGGCTGGGCCCAGGTGATCCACGGCGGCATCCTCTCCACCCTACTGGATGAACTGATGGCCCACGCAGTGTGGCGCTTCGCCGGGCCCGGTCTCACCCTGAGCATGGAGGTGCGCTTTCACCAACCCCTGAAGCCCGGGGAGCCCATCCGGGTGCGGGGGGTGCTCCACACTAAAAGCGGCAGCCGCCGCCAGGCCGAAGGGGAGATCATCCGCATTGCCGATGGCAGCCGCATCGCCTCGGGTAAGAGCCGCTTTTTCCTCCTCCCGGGAGACGGCCCGGAACCTTGAGTCCGTTTACCTCGATTGATCTTTATTGGAATGTAGATGCTGAACGTGACTGTCCTGATGGTGGGCAAGACCCGGGAAGGGTTCATTCAGGAAGGCCTGGACTTTTACCGCAAACGCCTTCTGCCCCTGGCGCTCCTCACCCTGAAGAGCGTCCGGGAGGAAAAGGAGGCCGGAGGCTTAACCCCGGAAACCCTAAAAATGAAGGAAGGCCAACGCCTCCGGACCCAGATGCCGCCCCGGGCCTGGGTGGCGGCCCTGACCCCCGCCGGCCGGGAGTTTACCACCGAAGAATTCGCCGCCTGGCTCAGCAAACGGCAAGAGCTGGCCCGGCCCCTAACCTTTCTCCTCGGCGGCCATTGGGGGCTGGCGGACGCTTTGTTGGCTGCGGCCGACGAACAGATATCTCTCTCCCGCCTCACCATGACCCATGAACTGGCCCGCCTCGTCCTGCTGGAGCAGCTCTACCGGGCCTTGACCCTCAAGCTGGGGCACCCCTATCACGTTTGAGCCCCTGTAGATATGGATTTTAAACCAGCCTCTACTTATTTCCTCATTCAATCCACTGCACCAACTTCTCCAGCGGCTCCCGCTCGGTGCGGAAGACATTGGCCGGCGCCTCCACCTCGGGGTAGCCCAGGGCGAGGCCCACTACGATCTTGTGGGCCGGGGTGAGGCCCAGGTGCCGCCGGATAAGGTCCGGGTACCTGGCTATCTGGGCGGTGATGCAGGTGCCCAGGCCCTGGTCATGGGCCGCCAGACAGATGGCGTGGGTGATGGCCCCCAGGTCGAACATGGTGTAAGGCTCGCCCAGGTCCACATTGAAAATCACATAGATGATCACCGGCGCCCCGAAGGCCCGGGTCATATTAGCCAGGTGGGCCAGACGGCAGGCCTTGTCGCCCCGGGCAACCCCCATCTTGTCGAACAGCCCGGCCGCGCAGGCCATATAGCGGTCCTTGTAGGCGTCGGGAAAACTTTCCGGCATGGCCACGTCGGGGTTCGCCGCAACCCTTTGCTGTAAAGCCGCCGCCATCTCATCGGTCAGTTTCCGGATCTTATCGCCTTGCACCACCACCAGCTCCCAGGGTTGCGTATTCCCCCAGGAGGGGCTCCAACGGGCGGCCTCGAGGATGCGGGTGATGAGCTCCCGGGGAACGGCCTTGGGCTTAAAGCTGCGGATGCTCTTTCTGGTCTTCAGGGCCTCTAAAAGTTCCATGGACTCCTCCTTGTATCTCCCGTTTTCTTGGGATATTAATAGATATTTAAGAGTGGGACTGTCAAATGATTTTTTCGGAAGCCAGGTGGTTTGCCGGTGGTTAATTATCCGCGGCCCATAACGCCGGTCATCGCCAGGAACCGCTTAGTGGCTCCGATTTTCTGCGGCCTCATCTACCCCACTCTTTAATAAAGGGTGATAAAGGCAGGGACCAGATGACAGCGGACCGGCAGCTCGTGGCCTTCCCTTTGATCCTCCCCTGGCGGCAGGAGTTTTGGACCCTCCCTCTCTATTTTCCCCATCTCCGGGTGGGGGTGATCCCGGGGTGGCCGGCCCAACTGCCGTACCAGGGAATGCCATTGCCTCGGGAGGCCCTCCTGGCCTTCCCCCCCGGGCTCAAGCACCAGAAGCCCGGCGACTTCCTGCAGTGGCGGGCCTTTGAGGAGTATCAGAAGGCCCAGGAGGACGGAGGCGATCTGCTGCGGGCCCTTCGCAATTACGGCGGCGCGGAGGCGCCGGGGAAACCTGTTTCCCCGGACCCCTGGTCTCTGGCCTGGCAGTTGGAAAAGCTCCAGGCCGACCAGGAGGCCCAATTGCAACTGGTGGACCAGGGCCAGGAATGGCTCAAGGAAGTCCTGACCCCGGAACCCTGGGAGAAGCCCTCGGGCTTCGGCCCGGTTCCCGGGATCCCGGAGATGGTGGACCCGGAGCTGGCCAAACTGCGTTATCGGCTCTGGCAGCGAGTTATGGGCCCCCAGTTGCAAGACCCCTGGGTTCCTTTTTTATTGGGCCGCACCGCCCGTTCCCTGTTCCTCACCTTGAGGGGCTGGCCGGAGAAGGCCGAGCCCAAAAAGGTAGCGCTCTCCCTGCCCGGCTGCCGGAGCTCCCAGGAATGGTTAACGGTGCTCGGCAACGGGGAGGCGCCCCCCTGGCAGGCTCAGTTCCAGGAACGGTTGGCAGTTTTGCTGGAGGCCGCCGCCGCTCCCCGGGACCTGGAGGCTGCGGCCCGAGAATTGGCCGAGTTTGTGGCCGATCGGGTGGCGGCCTCCTGGCCGCTACCGGTAATCTGGGACCTGGAATTGGAGGTCTGGATCCCGGAGCCTGGGGAGGATATTTTGTCAATGCCGGTGCTTTGCTGGTCCGGCGCCGGGGCCGCCGATGTCTTGCCGGGATAGGGGAATATTAGCCGGTAGTCATTGGGCAGGGTTTCCTGTAGGGGCTGCCCCCGGTGTCCGCCCTCCGCGGGTTGGTTTCTGGTCGACCGCAAGCCGGGCCAGAGCGCCGGGGAGTCGAAACTTAGCTGTACCGGCCACTGGCTATTGATTACCCCCAGTCTCCGGCAGTAGTTCCACCTCCGGGGTCTTGATCAGGGCTGGCAAGGGCTTGGCGGCGATGATCTTGCCGGCGGCGATTTCCCGCATGGCCATGACGATCTCTTTATTGTCCCCCTTTACCAACACTGGGGCGCCCCGGTAGATCTGTTGCACCCGCTTGGCGGCCAGGTGGACCAGGCCGAAACGAGTGGGAACCTTTTGCAGGCAATCCTCGATGGTGACGCGCGCCATAAAATCCCTCCTCCGGAAGGGTGGATGAAATCGATGCAATCGGGGTCAGGCAGAACCGCTCATATCCATGATAACACGAAGGCCGGGGCGGCGCCATGGTTTCCCGCGCCACCGGGACCAGAACCAGCCCCGGGCCTCCTGCCTTTCTCCCCGGCCAGGCGGACGAACTCCAGTTGATCGCCCTCCTGGAGAACCAGGAAGGTGGACGCGTCCCGGCCATTGACCAGGGCCAGGGCCCGGGGATCGATATTCAATGGCTCCTTCAGGGCCTGGCGCACTTCCCCCACCGATTTGCCGGCAATGGCGGCCGTAAGAACGTGCACTCCGTAGCTGATTTTCACCAGGCCGGAGCTGGCCCGCACCGATGGTTGCTGCCGGGTCAGATCCCTTATCTGGGCGCTCACCGGGGTTCACCTGCAAGGCGGCAGGGGGAGCAAACCTTAATTTCCCCTGTTTGACAATAAATGCAGTTCATCTTTTTGGCCAATTTCTTGGTTTTTAGATCAACCGAAAACAGAAAACCTTTATAAAAAAAAATTAAAAATACCGGGACAATTGCGGCAGGGAGGGGTCCACCTGCCGGCACTCCCGGAGCAGGGCGTTCAGGTAAAGCCAGGCAAAACTCAGCAGAAATTCCGGCCCGTACTTCCGGGCGCCAAAGCTGTCGAAGGCCAGGGTGGCGGAGCCTTCCATCCGGAAGCGGAAGGCCAGGTCCCCCAACAGGGGCCAGACCACCTGCCAACCGCCGGCGAGCTCGGCAAAAGTGCCGCAATCCATGCGCCGCAGACCCACCTCCACCACCTCCGGGCTCAGCAGACGCAGCACTTCTTCCCGGGCTCCCAGGGAGACGCCCTCTAAGGGACCTGCCGCCGCCGCGGCGAAATCTGCCAGAGCCAGCCAGTCCTTCCCGGGAGCGGCCGGCCGCAGCGCATATTCCCCCCGCCCGTAGCGCGCCAGCAGGGCCACCAGGTCCCAGGCGAAGACATAGGCGTCTTCGGTGGGTACCGCCAGGCTTTTCCGGGCATAAAAGACCCGCAAATCCGCGCCGAATTCCGGATCCAGGTCGAAGAGCAGGTAAACTTCCAGGGGGCGGAACGGCTTGAGCCGCAGCACCCACTGGATGCTGGCGTAGGGCCGGCCCTCCACCACCTCCCCTCCCAGCAAACCGGCCAAGACCGCGGGGGCCACCTCAACCAGCCCCGCCAGGTCCCGGTGATACTTCTTCCTGACGTACTGGCGAATCTGGGCCTCCCAGCCCCAGCCGGCCTCGAACTGGCCCAGGGATACCAGGTCGTAGGGGAAATCGAGATTTGTTTTAAATGCGGCGCCCTGATTCAGCTCTTTTTGGCCTCCACCTTCTGATTGAATTTTTCTGTGTTTATTATAAACCGCTCGTGCACCGCCTCGCCAATCTTTTCCTTTTCGTCAAAGCCCTCCGCCTTGCAGGTGATTTTCCTGCCATCCACTGCGGTGACTTCGGTGACCACCCGCACCTCCATCCCCAGGGGGGTGGGGGCGGTGTGTTTCAGATTCATGGAGACGCCCACCGACTGCTCCCCGGCAACCAGGTGCGCGGCTATCAGTTCGGCGCAGACCCCTTCGAACAAGCCCCCGAGAAAGGGGGTGCCAAAGACCTCGGGGACGCCCTGAAAAAACTTGCGGGCCGAATGTTCCGGCCCGGTCTGCAGCCGCTTCTCATGCTTCATGCCAACCTCGATCGCCATACAGCCTCCTTTTTTTAGTTGCCAGTTCCCAGTTGTCAGTAGTTGGTAGTTGGTTTTTCTGGGAACTGGAAACTGGAAACTCGTTCTCACACCGCCAATGGCGTCATTTTTATGGGGACCAGGGACTCGCCCCGGGCCAGGCGGCGGCCCAGATCCCTGGCCTGTTCCAGTGGCTGGGGTTGTTCCAGGATGGCCCCTTTATCATCGGCGCCCCGCACCAGAATTTCCGCGGCATAGCTCACGTTGATGGCGTCGAAGAAGTATTTGGCGGTGAGGCGGACCCCCACGAACAGGAGCTTCCCCCTGGTGGCCCCCACCGCCAGGAGGACCCCCTGGCGGGAGCCGACGGGAACATCCTTTTTCAATACGTAGCGCCTGGCCCACAGGGCCTGGGTGCGGTCGATCATAGCCTTGGACTGGGCCGAAACCCCGTAGAAAAAGACCGGAGAGGCCAGGGCCACCACGTCGGCCTCCAGAAGCTTGTCGTAGATCTCCCGCATGTCGTCTTTAATTGGACAGGTGCCATCCTTGAAACAGTGGTAGATCTCCAGGCACGGGGAGATCTTGAGGTCCCGCAGGGTAATCTCCTCCACCTCCGCCCCAGCCGCGGCGGCCCCTTCCAGAAAGGCCCTAAGGAGGATTTCCGAATTGCCGCCCCGGCGGGGGCTGCCCAGGATGCCCAGCACTTTCATGGCCATCTCCTTCCAGTATTGCCTAACAATATGGAAAATCCAGGGAGGATGTCAAGCGCTGATGATTCCTTTATGGCTTCCCATCCCCGGAGTGCTTAGATTTGGGAGCGGCCGCCCAGGTCGGGCCCCTTTGCCCGCCATCAAGGCTTTTGGCGCTTTGCTGCAGGGCGGGCCCTCGCACCCGCAGATGCCGATGGGGCCCCGACTTCCTTGGAGGAGGCATATTTTTCTTAAAATCGACCTTGGCAGGGGCGGTTTTGGTATTATCTTACTGGTAGAGTGGTGGTGGCGGTTTTAACTCTCATTCCAAGGAGAACTTCAATGACTAACCAGTCTTCTAGAACCCGGATGGTGGCGATGGGCTTGCTGCTGGCCCTCAGTCTCCTGGCTATGCCGCTGGCAAGCTGGGCAGCACCCGCAGCAACGGACTTTACCCTGAAAGACGTCCTCCAGGGGCAGGATTACTCCCTGAGCCAGTTCCGGGGCAAGGTGGTGCTGATTAATTTCTTCACCTTCTTTTGCGGGCCTTGCCGGGAAGAGATGCCCGATCTCAACCAGGTTTACCATGAATTTCAGGGCCAGGGTTTCCAAACTCTGGGGATTGCCCTCAGTTCCGACCCCACCCAGATCAGGTTTCTGGTGAAGCAGTTGGGTCTGGACTATCCGGTGCTCATCGGCAATGACCAGGTGTCCAATGCCTATGGCAGCATCGCGGTGGTTCCCACCACCTTCATCATCGACAAGTCGGGCAACGTCGTCCAGAAGGTCGAGGGAACGCGGAGCAAGGCAGAATTTGAAAAAATGATTAAGGCTTTGCTCTGATCGGATCTTTATCCCGAAAAATTCATGGCCGCTACCGGCCAGCTGCCGGGGATGAAAAATCCCCCTGCCCCTCCCCTTTAAACATGGGGTTTTTAAGGTCCCCCCCTGGGGAAAGGGGGATTTAGGGTTTTACGGTAGAGTCTGGGCAGGCCGTGGCCGAGCGAAAAAACGCAGCTCGCGGCGGCGGCCCGGCCCTCCCGCAGCAAACCTCCCAAAGGAGTCCCGCATGGGGCCCTGGAATAACTTGCCGGATTGGGCCCAGGAACTGGAGGAACATCTAAAGGAGGGAGAAGCGGCCCTCTTCATCCTCCACGGGCAGGTCTATGATTACACCCGGGTAAACGGCGATTACCTCCCTTTTCGCCACTTCCTGGGCCAGTGGCTGGGTCGGGAACGCCACGTGGTCTTTTACAACCTGGGGGCGGGGCTGGAGTTCGGGGATGCGGGAGGGGAGGATTCCTTCCGGGAAGCCCTGGAGCCCCAGGAAAAGCCGGCGGATGGCGAGGCAACCGAGGATGTCTCCCTGATCCGGGCCCGGGCCCTCCAGGCCCTGGGCCAAAAACCAATCCCACCCCCCAAACCTTTTCCCCAGAGCCCCCGGGAGGTGCTGCAACTGGCAGAGCGGGTCATGGCCGCACCGTGCCGCCGCCCCCCCATTTATAAACCCCTGGCCCTGGTCCTGGAGTACGCCGAAACCATCGTTCCCGCGGTGGACCTGGGTTCCATGGGCGAGCCGGACCGGGCCGCCCTGGTCACCCTGCTGCGCTGGGCCCGGCAGGCGGAGCTCTCGGAGCACGGCCATCTGGTGGTCCTCACCACCGGCAACCTGGCTGATTTAAACCACAATCTCCTCTTGAGCCGTCATGGGGCGCAAGTCCTGGAGGTGCCGCCCCCGGACCGGGAGGCCCGGGTTCACTTCATCGATAAGCTCCGTTCCCAGGGCAAGTATCAGCTGGCGATCACCTCCCAGGAGCTGGCCAACCTGGCCGCCGGTTTGAGCCTCAGGGTGCTGCACGCCTTGCTGCGCCAGAGCCTCATGCAGCCCCTGACCCTGGAGATGGTGCGCCGCAAGAAAAAGGACCTGCTGCGCCAGGAGCTGGTGGGCCTGGTGGAAGTGCTGGAACCCCGCTTCGGCCTGGCGGATATCGGCGGACTGGCGCCCATCAAGGAATATTTTGCCCAGATTGCCGGGGCCCTGCAGGCGGGGGAAGTCAAGCTGGTGCCCCGGGGTATCACCATGATGGGGCCTCCCGGAGTGGGCAAGACCGCCCTGGCCGAGGCCCTGGCCCGGGATTGCGGCTTCAACTTCGTCAAGCTCCTCAATCCCCGCACCAAGTGGGTGGGGGAGAGCGAACGCAATTTCTTCAAAGCCCTCCAGACCTTGCGCAGCTTGACCCCGCTGGTGGTGGTGGAGGACGAAGCCGACCAGAGCGAGCACAGCCGGGATGAATACTCCGGCGACACCGGGGTGAGCAACCGCCTGCGGCAGATGCGCTTCGAATTCATGGGCGACCCGACCATCCAGGGCAAGGTCCTGTGGATCAGGATCACCAACCGGCCTGACCACCTGGACCAGGCCGATCTGCGCTCCGGCCGCTCCAGCGAGCGGATTCCCTTCTTCCTGCCGGATTATGCCGAGAAATGCCAGATCCTCCAGGTGGTGGCCAGGCGCAGCCTGATCCCCTGTGATCCGGACGACTTTGCCGAAGTAACCCGCTATCTGGACCAGCGCCATCCGGAAGTGATCACCGGCGGGGACATCGAAGAGCTGGTCTTCCGGGCCTATCGCCAGGCCCGCCTGGCGGGCCGGGAACAGGTAACCCTGGCCGACTTCCGGCAGGTGATTGATGATTTCCTGCCGCCGCATCAGGTGGAGGTGCTGCGGCAGATGGAACGACTGGCCCTGCACCAGTGCTCCTCCCGGCGCTTCGTGCCGGAACGGGTCTGGACCTGGGCCGCCCGCCGCGAAGAGACGGAAGGTTGACTGAGCAGGGGGCCGGGGGATTTTTTGCAAGGGATCGGCAAAGGGAAAGAAATCTAATTTGCAATATAGCTCTTCTATGGTTGGTTTTGGAGCCGCAGGCTTTACTTTGAAAACTTCAAATCCCCCTAAATCCCCCTTTTCCAAAGGGGGACTTTAAACCCCCCTTTGAAAAAAGGGGGGATAGAGAAGCAAGGAAAAGCAACCATCCGCGACCAGATCATTATCGAGGGCAGCGACGCTATCCTGATGGAGAAGGCCGGCCAGGCGCCGGCCCGGGTGGCCCGGCGGGCGCCGCTGGCCTCCCTGCTGCGTTACGTCTCCCGGGTGATGCCGCCGCCCCTGCCGCTTCTGCCCCCGGGAAGCCGCTGGCTTCGCCAAAGGAAGGAGTTGCTGCTGCTGGCCGTGGAAGACCCGCCCCAGTGCCGCACCCTCAGGGTGAGCGACGGCAAAAAAGGGGAGGACGGCTACCGCTCCCATCGCCTGGCCTTTCCATACCTGGTCTATCTCCTCACCTTCTATCGGGGCGGTTTCGAGGAGATGAAGATGTTCTTCCGGGTCGCTCCCCTGACTTCCCCGGGAGACACCCTCTACCACACCTGCCTGCCCAACGTCCGGGGAGAGCCGGGCCATTACGGCTCACAAAGGGTTTGCCTGCGCTACCGGCCGGAGATGATGGAAGGCGTCCCCCTGGCGGCGGCAGTGCCGGCCCTCCTGGACTTCTTCTGGAGTACCGGTTTCAACCAGGATATCAGGAACAGCGCCTTTGAGCGGGCCTCGAGCCTCCTGCCAGACCCCCGCCTGGCCGACTTTGCCGCCTGGGAGGGGGCCACTGCGGCAGATCCCCTCTTCCCCCTGGAGGTGGGTTGGGAAGCGGCTGACCGGAAGCTCCCGGATTTGTGGGCGGAATGTTTGAAACTGCACGGGGAAACCGAGCAACCGGTGAAAGACGCCATGGAGCTGGCCGACATCCTCTACCGCTTGCCGGTGGAGTATTGACCCCAGCGGCGCCCTGCGACCCTGGCCCAGAAGTCCCTCCCTCCCCCAACTGGTGACCGGGTGCGTCTCGGGGTCCTTCACCACCCTCCAAAAAAATCGTTTTCAGGAGCCGCCGCGGCGATTTCCTTGGGAGCACTCAATCTTGGCATGGGTTTGAAAGGTGAAAAACACCTGGGTATTGGGAGAGGAACTCTGCAAGGAGACGCCCACCAGTTTCTGCACCGCCCCCAAGATCTCCTCCGAGTCGCCCCGGTTGAAATTGCCTTTGAGCTTCAGATAGAGATTTTCCCTCTTTCGGCAAATCGATATGAGCGCCTGCATAAAAATCCCCCTTCTAACACTTTCTTTAAATCCTTTCATAACACCACCATGTTTAATTACATTCGGGAGATTCCTTTATTTGCTTCCATTCCCTGCTGAATTTAGGCTCAGGGAATACCTCACCGCAAAGACGAAAAGGCGTATTCCCTAGATATTACCTTAAACAATATCCGGTAGTTAGTGGGAAGCCTGGCCCGGGTGCCGGCCCTATTTAAGCCCTAAGGGTTCTCCCGAGCCGCGGGTGAGAGCCCTGGAGGGCCGCCAGTCACCTGCAGATTTTCGCAAAGGTTACAACCTAGATATTAGGCGAGCAAAGGTTACGGGGGTCAATTTCCCAGGGAGGTCAGGCCCTGGCGAATGGCATATTTGGTGAGTTCGGCAACGTTGTTGATGCCCACCTTGTTCATGATTTGCTTGCGGTGCGCTTCCACGGTCTTGCTGCTGAGGCATAAGGTATTGGCGATTTGCAGGGTGTTTCTCCCTTCGGCCATGAGCTGCAAGACCTCCCGTTCCCGCGGGGTCAGCAAGGTATAGGCCGAGCCGGGTTCTACGGCCAGGGTGTGGGCAAAGTCCTTGATCAAAATATCGGAAACCCCGGGGCTGATATAGGTCTTATCCCGCATCACGGTGCGGATGGCCTTCACCAATTCTTCCAGGGCGCAGTCCTTCAAAAGGTATCCCCAGGCCCCGGACCTGAGCATATTCAGCACGAATAGACTGTCCGAATGCATGGAGAGGGCAATGATCTTCACCCTGGAATTAACTGCGACGATCTGGCGGGTAGCATCGATACCGTTTAAATCTGGCATGGAGATGTCCATGATGATCACATCCGGGGCCAGTTCTTGCGCCAGCTTCACGATATCGCGGCCATTGTCGGATTCCCCCACCACCATCATGTCAGGCTCGCTGGCCAGCAGCATCCGCAATCCCTGGCGGACTATCTGATGGTCATCTGCCAAGATGATTTTGATACGCACGATATCATCCTTGAATCATCTATTATGGCAGGTCGAAGCAGAGGAGCATGGCAGTTCCTTAGGACTCGCCAAGTCCTGGTACAACCTCTGAAAGACCATAGCCATGTTTTTGGTAAAGTTCACTTAGGAAAATCCTAATATTGGAGTAGGAAAACCCTAATTCTTTTGGGGGAAAATCCTAATTCTGGGATGGGGACAGCCCCCAAGAACAAGTTATCCGAGTGTTCCCTGGAAATGAGGGCGGTCCTATTCCTCCAGAGAAGTCAGTCCTTGCCGGATGGCATATTTGGTCAACTCGGCCACGCTGCGAATTCCAGACTTGCTCATAATCTGCTTGCGGTGCGATTCCACCGTCTTGACGCTGACACAGAGGCAGTCAGCAATCTGAGTGGTGGACTTGCCTTCCGCCATAAGCTGCAGCACCTCCCGCTCCCTGGCGGTCAGCACCGAAAACGCCCCGGAACGGTCAGCGTGGTCCCAGCCGCTGACAAAGTCTTTGATGACCACGTCAGAGATGCCGGGGCTCAGATAAGTCTTGTGGCCCATGACGGTGCGAATGGCCCTGACCAGATCTTCCAGGGCACAGTCTTTCAGGAGATATCCGGAAGCGCCGGCCTTTAGCATGTTTAACACGAAGAGACTGTCGGAGTGCATGGAGAGGGCAATTACCTTGACCCCTGGGCACTCCGCCTGGATCTGGCGGGTCGCTTCGATGCCGTTTAAGCCGGGCATGGTGATGTCCATGATCACTAAATGGGGGGCAAATTCCTTCACCCGCGGCAGCACCAATCGGCCATTATCCGCCTCGGCCACCACCTGGATATCCGGCTCTGACGCCAACAGATTGCGCAGCCCCTGGCGGACGATCTGATGGTCTTCCGCTAACATGATCTTAATGGTCATCCCCATTTCCCTGCCTTTTTTTTCTTAGCATGGTCTAAAGGCAACATCAAGGTGACCTGGGTACCTGCGTCTTCCCCGGAGATCACATCCACGCCCCCTCCAAGATAATGAAGGCGCTCCCGAATACTGAAGAGACCGAAGCCTCTCTCGCTGTCGGCGCCGGCGTAACCCTGGGAGCCGTTAATCCCCACCCCGTCATCCTTCACTTCGATGTATACCCGGCCATCATTTTGCCGAATGATGTTGACCCAGGCGTGCCGGGCCTGGGCATGTTTGACAATGTTAATCATCAACTCCCGCACCGAGCGGAAGAGGAGCACTTTAAGTTCGTCATCGATGGGGAGGGGAACCAACTCCTTGCGAACTTCCACCTGCAGGCCATACTGGGTCCTGATGTGCTTGGCGAACCATTCCACCGCGGCCTCGAACCCCAACTCATAAAGCACCGGCAGACTCAGCTCAAAGGTCAGGGACCTGGTGTCCTGGATCATCTTTTCGATGAGCTCCCGGACCTCCCCTAAGGGGTTGGCAATAGCAGGGGAAGTCGCAGTTCTCTGTAATACCCCCAGCTTGATCTTGGAGACGGCCAGGGCTTGTCCGATATGATCATGGAGATCGGTGGCCAGACGCCGCCTTTCCCGTTCCTCCGTCAGGGAGAGTTCCGAAGCCAGGGATTGGAGGCGCGCCTGATTGTTCCGGATCTCGTCCTCGGCCTTCCTGCGCATGGTAATATCTTGGGTCATGACGATGGCGAACTGGGACTCTCCCCCGGGCCCCCGCAGGACCGAAACCGTCACCTGGCCCCAAACGGTCTGGCCGTCCTTGCGGATGTAGCGGGTTTCCCGGCAGAAGGATTCCCGTTTCCCCAGAGCTAAATCCTTAAAAATCCCCAGGCTTTGAGAGGCATCGTCCGGATGGATGATGTCCTTGAAAGACTTCAGGAGCAGCTCTTCTTTGCTGTAACCCAGCATCTCCCAGAGGGCGGGATTGCTGTCCAGGTGGTAGCCGTCCATATCCATCAGGGAGATGCCGATGGCGGCTTCCTCAAAGATTTTCCGGGAGCGCCTCTCCGTTTCCCGGAGAGCGGTGACGTCGCTGAACATGGCAAAGGCCCCGCTAAACTGGCCGTTTTCGAAGAGCGGTACCGAGCTCATGATCACCGCGGCCAACCCCCGGTTTTTGCAGAGCAGTTCCAGTTCCTGCTGAGCCACGTTATTTCTGCGGTTCTCCTCCAGGGACTTCTCCATGAGCTTCCAGTTGTTCCGGTTGAACAATTTCTGGATATTTTTATTCTCCAGCTTCTCATGGCCGGTGATCTCCCGCATGCGCCGGTTGGTGAATTTGATCAGGCCCTGTTCGTCGATGATCCAAATACCCTCGTGGGCGTTTTCAATGAGTTCCCGGTACTTGCGCTCCGACATCTCCAGCTTGCGATAAAGGACGGCGTTCTCCAGGGCAATGGCGATCTGGTTGGCAAAACTGACGATGAAGTCCCGGTCCCCTCCGGTGATGGTAGCGTCCGGGTGAACCCGGTCGGCCAGCAGCACCCCGATGACCTTGCCCCTGACGGTGAGGGGCGCCAGGATAAAGGCCTGAGGCTTGAAATGCTCGATCAAGGGATTCTTCATGTTGAGCTTGCTGTGTTCCACATCCTGGACCACTACTGGAATGCCGGTCATGGCCACCCGGGCGATGACGTTATCCACCTTGGAAATGGGGATCTGGTAATTTTTTATCTTTTCAAACAACTCGGGGGAGATACCCTCGGCAAAGCTGAACTCCAAAACCTCGCCCTGCTCATCCAGCAGCAGGATGGCGGCCCTATCCAGCTTGGCGGAATTGATCAACAATCGCAAAGTCACCTGCAAGAGCTGCTCCAGATTGAGCACCGATAGGGTGGCGGTGCTGGTCTCCTGGAGGCAGATGAGCTGGTCGATCTTTTCATTGAGCTGGATATTCAGACGGTGGATCTCATCGAACTTTCTCTTCAACAACTCCTTGTCATGCTCCAACTCCTCGATGGTATAGGTGAGGGCCCGCCAGGGCACCAAGAGCTTCATCAGGTATTCTTTTAAGAAGAACCGCTTCTGCCATTTCAGGTGGTATTCGCAGTAATCGTCCCCCTTGAAAAAACATTTGGTTTCTTCCAGGACCAGGGGCGGCATGTTCCAAATAGTGGGAATGCCCGAGTAGATCCCCTGATTGAACAGGCAAAAGTCGAGATTCGCCGGGATGTCCTTGAACCAATGGAGGCGCACCACCGCGCTGTCCCGCTTGGTTTCCACCAGCTCGATGGTTTTATTCCTGTTGAATTTATCATTGATGGTCTGCACCCTGATCAAGGTGCGGCGGGGACTTTTACAAGCCAACATGAGAATCCGCTGCACATAACCGAGCTTCTTCCGGGCCGCGGATTCATAGCCGATCTTAAAGGCTATCTGTTTGTTTTTCGAGATTCTTTTGCCATTATCAAACATCCTGGTGACCACGTCGCTGGACACCCAGTTGTTGATTTCCATCAAGAATTCTTGCGGATTGGGCAGTCCTTCGATTTCCGGTCCCAGGCCGTGGAAGAGTTCGGGCAACTCCTCTGGCAGGTTCTCCTGGAAGTATTCGATGATGGCACGAGTATTGATGCAGCTATGATGCTTATCCATTACCGGGCCAAACTCAAGGTCCCGATTCCAGCCGGGCCCCAAAACCTTGACTGATTAGTGACGAGGTGTTCCCCATGGTTCCGGTTGGCCGGCGGGGCCGCCTGCCGCAATCATCTCCCCCGGCAAAAGCCAACCCCGCACTAAAACACGAAATTTCTCCACGTGGCGGACCAAAAAATTCCAGGCCCCCCCCGAGAAGGTCAAAGAAAAACTTGCTTATAGTAGTATACTATAATAATTAAAGTACTGCTTATGTCAAGTATAACATTACCGGAATTTTTTTAAGGGATTGTAATTCAGGTTAACTAACTGTATCTACAAGAGAATTACAGGGCGATAATCCACTTTCTCCCCAAAAATGCGGGTTATTTCAAGGCGTTCCGAGTCTTTTCCCGATTGCCTTATACCCCATAACCCTATAATTTTCAGCATATTGGGGGATTCTTACCCTTATGAACAAGAAGCTATTGCAAAAACCTCGGTTTGCCCAAAAATGTCATCCGGGGCGCGGCGAAGAATCTCGTATTTTTAGTGACTTGAGATCCTTCATTTCGTTCAGGATGATATTGAAATCAGGTTTTGCAATAGCTTCAAGAGAGATCGGGTGGTTTAAAGCGGGGCTCTCGCTTCTCCTGGGCTAATCTCAGGAGTATCCCGGTTTCTCCCGGTTATTATTTGCTTTTTTTGCCGATTGGCCAGTTCCAGGAGGGTGGCACCATGTATTCTTTCAGGTCTTGGCATTTTGTTTTGGGGAAACCGAGCTTAAGCAAGTTCCTCCAGCTGAAGTTCAACAATGTTCTTTTCCGGTTTCTGCCCTTCTTCCTTTCCCGGTGGTATATCGCCTGCATGGGGCGCTTTTACTACCTGCTGAACCGGCGGGATAAGGCCCTGATCGCCAAGACCATCCGCTACGTTCTCCACGGCAGGATATCCTCCGAGGAGATCCGCCGGAAGATCAAAGGGGCCTTTGGGGGGATCTTCGACCATTATCATGAAAAACTCTTCGTCGGATATTCCAATTTTCCCAAGTTACTGGATTTCTTCAGGACTCAGGTGTGTTTCCAAGGCGAGGAAAAGCTCCAGGAAACCCTGGCGGCCGGCAAGGGCGCCATTCTGGTAACCGGCCATTTCGGCGCGGTGGAATTCCTGCCGGGCACCCTGGCGGTGCACGGCTTCCCCACCTCCATGATCTGCCGCTTCCAGACCAACCGACTCCGGGAAGCCCTGGGTCGCCGGGCCGCATGGATCGGCTTGCACCTGATCGACGCGGATCAAGAGAACAGCTTCTTCGCCGCGGTGAAGGCCCTCAAAGCGGGGAGGATCCTCATCACCGAGTGCGATGAATTCGATGAATGGCGAGCGGACCCGAACCAGGGAACCTCCTTTCTCGATCGCCGACTTAAGGGGGACCGCACCTTGGACATTTTGAGCAAGCGCTCCGGCGCCCCGGTGGTCGCCGCCATGGTGCAACGAGATGGGGGGCAACAATATACCTGTCACCTCACCCCGCTGGACAATGACGCCGCTCCGGTAAATATGTCCATCAGCCAAAGGTGTCTCAAAATCCTGGATGGTTCGGTGAAGGCCCATCCGGAGCAATGGTATCAATGGAAGAAGTTTGGTAAACTGATCAATATTGACCCGGGGGTAGAGCATGATCGTCCGAAAGCTGGATATTTGGCACCTGAAATTGGCTTTTCTCTACCCGATCAGGCATAACCTGGTCACCCACCACTGGTCCGAAAACCTGGTGGTCAAAGTGACCGCCGACAGCCCCCAGCCGGGGTATGGGGAGGGGGTCCCCCGGAGCTTCGTCACCGGGGAAACCCTCCCGTCCAGCCTCGCCTTCCTGACGGGGACCCTGGCCCCTGCCATTGTAGGGAAGGAGTTCGCTTCACCCCCGCAGCTTCTGGAGGAGTTGACAGAGCTGTTTCGCCAAACAGCCGGGGAGCGGCATCCCGGGGCCTTTTGCGCCCTGGAAACCGCGCTGCTGGATGCCGCTGGCCAGGCCTGGGACCTGCCTCTGCAAGCCTTCCTCGGACCCCAAGGAGACGCCCCCCTGATCTACAGCGCGGTGATCCCCATGGGGACGCCGGAGAAGATGGCTCAATTCCTGCACCTGGCGAAAAAACTGCAGATGTCTTTTCTGAAGCTGAAGGTGGGGAGCCCCGAAGACCTGGAAACCCTCAGGCTGGCCCGGGAGATCCTGGGTTGGCAGGTCGATATCCGGGTGGACGCCAACTGTGCCTGGAGCACCACCGAGGCCGTCCAGCGCCTCCGGGAGATGCAACCTTACCGGATCAGCGCCGTGGAACAACCGGTGGCCAAGGATGACCTGGAAGGCCTGCGGGCGGTGGGCGCCGAGGCCGGGCTGCCCGTCATCGCCGATGAGTCGTTGTGCCACGAAGGGGACGCCCAAAGATTGATCGACCTCAAGGCCTGCCAGATCTTTAATATCCGCCTGTCCAAATGCGGCGGTCCGGGGGCCGCCGCCCGGATCAGGCGAATGGCCGCGGCGGCCGGGCTGCGCTACCAGCTGGGCTGCCACGTGGGAGAAACCAGCATCCTTTCCGCCGCCGGCCGCCACTTCGCCCTCGGTGTCCCGGCGCCGGCCTATTTGGAAGGCTCCTTCTCGCCTTTCCTGTTTGCCCGGGAACCGGTGGCCCAGAGCGTCATTTTCGGACCCGGAGGAGCGGCCCTGCCCCTACCCGGCCCCGGCCTGGGGATCGAAGTTCTCGAGGCCGCCCTGCATGATCTCGCCCTGGCCCACTTCCAACTGGGCGGCTAATCACCGCCCCCATCGTGAAGATTAGCTAGACTGGTTCTCAGAAATGGTAGGCCAAGCTCGTGGCGAGGACTTGGATGTCGCTGTTGTAGCGGCCATTGGCCTGCAATGGCGCGGGCACCCCGTTGAAGGTGATGGCGCTGCTTTTATTGCGGCTTTCCTGAAGGATATAATTATAGGCGATTCCCAGGGTGAACTTCTTATACGTTAGATCGCCCCCCACCGTGAAGATGTGGCGGTTGGCATCCGGCACCTGGGGATCGAAGGTGTCATCGGGCACCGGGGTCAGGTCGTAAATATAACCGGCCCGGAGCTTGATGCCTTCGGTGATCTCGTAGTTGACCCCGAAGCGAAAGGCCCAGGCGTCATGCCATTTCTCCGGGGTGGTAATCACCGAGCTAGAAACCCCGTTCACCGGGATGGATCCATCGAGTTTCACCTGGAGCTGATCGTAAGTGGACCAGCCGGTCCAGGTGGTGTCGAACTCAAAGGTGAAGGGTTTAAGGCATCCATAAGCGATCCCCCAGGTCACGGAAGGAGGAAAGGTGATGGGGGCCGAGCCGCCAACCTGGGAAGGAACTAGGCCCGAAAACGGCGGCGGCTCGCTCAGATCCAGGGAACCGAAGTACTTTACCGTGATTTCACTGCGATACGAGGCCCCCAGTTTCACGCCTGCCACCGGCTCGTAAAGGACGCCGAGGTTATAGCCCCAGCCGTGGCCATTCCCGGTCAGACTCGCTTCTCCGTCGGGAAACTGCTTGCCCCTCACCACATTCGGGGTGTTTCTATTGATTTCCACCCCAGACCACATGACATCGAACCCTGCCGCCAGTGACAGGTTGTCTAGAACTTTGACGGAGGCCACCGGGTTCAGGTTATAAGTTTTCAAGGACGAGTAGGTGCTGAGGTATCTGCCGGGCCAGGTGGACGGCCATTTGCTTCCCAGACCGAAAGGGCTGAAGTAGCCGACACCCAAGGATAGCCGCGGGTTCACCGGGAAGACAAAATAAGCCGACAGGGTCTGGGATAGCTGTTGCCCGGTTGCCGCGGACAGCCCGCCTCCGTGGAATTCCCGGTTGGGGTCATAAAGGAACCCGCTCGTATAAAACGTGGGCCGCTGAATCTGGTTCAGGCCGGCGGGATTGTAAAAAATGGCCGAGGGGTCGTCGGCTTCCGCCACAAAGGCGTTCCCCTGAGCCATGCCCGCGGTCCCTTGGTTCACCAGGGCAAAACCCGCTCCCCGGGCTGCCGGCGGGGCGCATAACAGGAAAATCACGGCCACCAGCAAGACCAGCCCTAACCAAAAATTCCCCGGCTGGTAATCCGCCATAAATAAGATTGGTATTTTTCTTAAATTTCTTTGGAAATGATGGCGTTGACCTGCATCTCGGTTCGCTAGGCGGCCCGCCTGTTCGCAAGCCGGAAAGTTCTTCCGGTGTGACTTAGGGTTCATCATCCCCCTCCCCCAAGGTGGTAATGAATTTTAGAAGTATTTTTTCAGAAAAATCAATTCTTTTTTTCGAGTGAACCAAATAATTTCCAGGAAGCGAACCTACTGCTAATCCTGCGACTCGTAATAATTTATTTGACAGAAAAATCATATTTCCTGCTATTTTTAGTTTGGCTCTGCCTTGATAAATTTATCGGATGTAAGCTTCCTTTCTTTCCCGGGCGCTGCCTGGATATCTCAAGGAAGATACAGACAACCTAACTCTGATTAAAATCCGTCTCCACCCCCGGTTTTCTGTGCTCCATGATGGCGCGGGGAGGGGTTTATGGAAAAGGAGTCACCGATGAAGACAGTGTCAGAGAAGATCCGGGAATTGTCGGAGCGGGAAGCCGAGGTGAAGGCCATGGGTGGCGCCCCGGCGGTGGCCAAGCAGCACGCCGCGGGCAAGCTCAGCGCCCGGGAGCGCCTGGAGCTTTTTTTTGACCCCGGGAGCTTCCAGGAAACCGACCTGTTCGTCACCCATCGCTGCGTCAACTTCGGGATGGAGAAGGTGGAGATCCCGGCGGACGGGGTGATCACCGGTTTCGGCAAGGTGGAGGGCCGGGTAGTCTTTGCCTATTCCCAGGACTTCACCTCCCGGGCCGGTTCCCTGGGGGAGATGCACGCCAAGAAGATTTGTAAGGTGATGGACCTGGCCCTGAAGGCCGGGGCGCCCCTGGTGGGATTGAACGATTCGGGGGGGGCCCGCATTCAGGAGGGAGTGGACTCTTTGAGCGGCTATGGCCAGATCTTCTATAGGAACGCCATCGCCAGCGGGGTAATCCCCCAGATCTCGGCGATCATGGGCCCCACCGCCGGGGGGGCAGTCTACTCCCCGGCCATGACCGACTTCATCTTCATGGTGAAGAAGACCTCCTACATGTTCATCACCGGGCCGGAGGTCATCAAGGGCGTCACCGGTGAGGAGATCAGCTTCGAGGAGCTGGGTGGGGCGATGGCCCACAACGTCAAGAGCGGCGTGGCCCAGTTTGCCTGCGAGGACGACGCCGATTGCCTGCGGCAGATCAGAAAGCTTCTCTCTTTTCTCCCGAGCAACAACCTGGAGGACCCGCCGTTGGCTGCCTGTAATGATCCGGCAGGCCGGGAGGAGACGGCCCTGGACGCCATCATCCCTGACGACCCCCGGCTCTCCTACGATATGTGCGAGGTCATCCGGGCCGTGGTGGACGAAGGTGACTTCTTCGAGCCGCAACATCACTTCGCCAAAAACATCATCACCGCCTTTGCCCGGCTGGGGGGGCGGCCTGTGGGGATCATCGCCAACCAACCCAAGGTCTTGGCGGGCTGCCTGGACGTGGACGCGGCGGACAAGGCCTGCCGCTTCATCCGTTTTTGCGATGCCTTCAACCTGCCGCTGTTGACCATTGCCGACGTGCCGGGGTATCTGCCGGGCAGCGACCAGGAGTGGCGGGGCATCATCCGCCACGGAGCCAAGCTGTTGTGGTGCTACTCCGAGGCCACGGTGCCCAAGCTCACCCTGATTACCCGCAAGGACTACGGGGGCTCTTATCTGGCCATGTGCTCCCGGGACCTGGGGGCGGACCTGGTGCTGGCCTGGCCCACCGCCGAGATCGCGGTGATGGGGGCGGGGGGGGCGGCCAACGTCATCTTCCGCAAGGAGATCCAGGCGGCCCCGGACCCCGCAGCCAAGCGCCAGGAGATTATCGAGCGCTATGAGAACCTGCTCTACAACCCTTACATCGCCGCCTCCCGGGGCTTTGTCGACCAGGTTATTGCGCCCCGGGAGACCCGGCCGCGCCTGCTGGCCGCCCTGGAGGCCTTGGCCGGCAAGCGGGAGGTGCTGCCGCCCAAGAAACACGGGAACATCCCGGTGTAGGGAGCAGTGGCGCCTAAACGAGAATCGAGTTTAGCTTTGTTTAAGGTTTTTAGCTGTTAGCTGACCGCATAACGAGGAGAGAACAAGGTGAGTGCCATCAAACCCCAGATCCTGGCGGCCATCAGCGGGGCCCTGGCGGCCTACCTGGCCGAGGAGGAGGCCCCCGCCACCATGACGAAGGCCGCGGCGGCGGGGCCGCCGCTCAACCTCTGGGGCCTGGCGGCCCGCAGCCAGGCCATGCAACTTAGACTGCTGATGCAGCGCCGCAGCCTGAGATAGTGAGCAGTAAATTCGGCTGGGACTATCTTAAAACTGTTTACTGTTCACCGCTCACGGCTCACTAAGAAAGCTACCGACAAAGGAGTCACCAATGGCAGGGAAAAACCCCATCAAGTTCACGGACACCACCTTCCGGGACGGACACCAGTCGCTGCTGGCCACCCGGATGCGCACCGAGGACATCGTGCCCTTCATGGAACGCATGGACCAGCAGGGCTTCTTTGCCCTGGAGGTCTGGGGCGGCGCCACCTTCGACACCACCCACCGCTTCCTGGGGGACGATCCCTGGGAGCGCATTCGCATCATCAAGGCCATCCTGAAGAAGACCCCCACCATGATGCTGCTCCGGGGGCAGAACCTGGTGGGCTATCGCAACTACGCCGACGACCTGGCCTACCGCTTCGTGCGTTACGCCGCCGAGGCCGGGGTGGATATTTTCCGGGTCTTCGACGCCCTTAACGACATGCGCAACTGGGAGGTCTCGGTTAAGGCCCTGATGGACGCCAAGAAGGCGGGCCTGATGGCCCACTTCCAGGCGGCGGTGTGCTACAGCATGACGCAGCGGCGCATGGGCGGTCCCATCTTCAACCTGAAATACTACCTGGACTTCGCCAAACGGTCCGAGGAGATGGGGGCCGACTCCTTCTGCCTCAAGGACATGGCCGGCATGGTCTCCCCCAACGACGCCTACCAGATCATCAAGGCGCTCAAGGAGACCATCAAAATCCCGGTGGAGTTCCATACTCACTACACCAGCGGCCAGGGCTCCATGAGCTACCTGAAGGCCATCGAGGCAGGGGTGGACGTGGTGGACACCTGCCTGTCGCCCTTTGCCCTGAGGACCGCCCAACCGGCCATCGAGCCGCTGCTGGTGACGGTGGAGCAGACGGAGCGGCAGTCGGACATAGACCTGGCCCAGCTCATCGAGATCGGCCAGGACCTGGAGAAGGTGGCGTTGAAATACCGGGATCTCTTGGACACCTCCAAGATGGCCCAGATCGACACCGGGGTGCTGCTGCACCAGATTCCCGGGGGCATGTACTCCAACCTGGTGAACCAGCTGAAGGAGGCCAAGTCCCTGGACCGCATCCAGGAGGTGATGGCGGAACTGCCCCGGACCCGCAAGGAGTTGGGCTCCCCGCCGCTGGTGACCCCCACCAGCCAGATCGTGGGCACCCAGGCGGTGATGAACGTCCTCTTCGGACGCTATAAGATGGTGCCGGCGGAGGTGAAGGGAGTGGCTTACGGGCTCTATGGCAAGACCCCGGCCCCCATAGACCCGAAGGTGCAGAAGATGATCCTCAAGGGCTACGAGCGGGGGGAGACCCCTATCACCGTGCGGCCCGGGGAAATCCTGGAGCCGGAGTGGGACAAGGCGGTGGAGGCCACCAAGGGCCTGGCCAAAAACGACGGGGACGTGCTCGTCTACGCCCTCTATCCCACCACCGGCCAGCGCTTCCTGAAATGGAAGTATGGGCTGGAGGAGGTGCCGGAGGAAGTGAAGGGCAAGACCCTGGAGCAGATCAAGCTGGAAGACGAGGTCTACCGCACCGTCAAGCAAAAGAATCTGTTCGCCAAGGTGAAGGAGCTGCTGGAGAACCTGGAGAAGGCGCCCCCGGCCAAGGGAGCGGCTCTGAGGACCTTCAACGTCTTTGTGGATGGCCAGTATTACGAGGTGGAGGTGGAGGCGCTCGGCGGAACCCCGGTGCTCACCGGGGTGACCCCCAAGGCCGCGGCTGTGGGCCCAGGCGTCTCGCCGGCGGCCCCGGCCCCGGCCCCGGCCCCGGCCCCGGTGGCCAAAGCGGCGGCGGCCCCCCTGGAGACCCTGGCCGCGGGGGAGGTGCCCCTCAGGGCCCCCATGCCGGGGATGATCATCAGCTACAGCGTCCAGGTGGGGGATAAGGTGGCCATCGGCGACCTGGTCTGCGTCCTGGAGGCCATGAAGATGCAGAACTCCCTGCCGGCCCCAGCCGCCGGGGTGGTCAAGGCCATCAACTTCGACCCTGGCGCCTCCGTGGCCAAGGACACCGTCATCCTGGTCATCGGCAAATAAAGCAAGGAGCGGGTAAGGGCCGTCCGCCTTTACCCGCTTTCTGAGGAGACCGCGGTGATCAAAGTATTGTCGGAGAGAACCATTAAAGGCAAGCACGTCAAGGAAATTACCCGACTCCTGAGGATGCTGCGGATCTTAGCCCTGCAGCAGCCGGGATATATCAGCGGGGAGACCCTCCACGAGGTTGGCGCTCCCAATAATTACCTGGTGATCAGCGCCTGGTACTCCCTGGAGCAATGGCAGGCCTGGCTTTCCAGTCCAGAGCGTCAGAAAATCCAGGCCGAGCTCGATGGTTACATGGAAGTGCCCACCCAGACCCGAGTCTATACCTATTAGCCGGTTGGCTTCCCTGGAAAGGCCCAGCCGCATCCGGGTCTTTGCCTGATGAGGGAGGATCGACCGGGATCGGCTCATATCCGAAAAGACGCCTTTGGGTGTCTGAACCAGCAGATCGTCAAAAGGAGGAATATTTCATGGCTCGCCCGAAGATAACCGTAGTGGGGGCCGGCAACGTCGGGGCCACCTGCGCCCACTGGGCCGCGGCCCGGGAGTTGGCCGACGTGGTGCTGGTGGACGTAGTGGCGGGCATGCCCCAAGGCAAGGCCCTGGACCTGATGCAGGCCCGGCCCATCTTCGGCTTCAACGCCGAGGTGGTGGGAGCCAACGACTACCAGGCCACCAAGGGCTCCCAGGTGGTGATCATCACCGCCGGC